>JALOMB010000039.1 GCA_025455685.1 Chitinophagales bacterium
CGAGAGCTCCTTTTTTTAAGAAAATTATCGAACGTGTATTTGGAATTAAATCTAAAGATTTTAAAATTGACTTAGAGGTTAAGAAGACTTTGAGTTCATTTTTACTCGAAAATATTGAGTTTGATGGAATGACACGAAGGCTTTCGGCCTCAGCATTCGTAGAACCTTACAAAGTATATCATATGAAAATTGCAATAGGAGACGTAGGCGATGCTATGTATGATTCAGGCGTTTTCATCGAAAGTGAATCATTTAAGTCTTATCATGATGTATATCAGCCTTATTATAAACCTTATCAAGATTTGCGTAAATCTTTGAATTTCGATAGTATTTTTCAAAATAAAGTTACTAACCCTATCGTCATTGACTCACCTCCTCAAATTGAAGAACGATTTGAAATTACCAATATTAATTTTGATACAGATAAATCAAGAATACATGATACCGCCGAGGTTATGATACGAGAGCTCGCTCAGTATCTCAAAAAAAATCTATCCTACAGAATTCACTTACTTGGATATACAGATAATATAGGCTCTCAAGAATACAATCAAAAGCTAAGTGAACGAAGAGCTAAGGCCGTAAAAGAGTTATTGGTAAAAAATGGCGTAACTGAGGATAGAATTAATTTTATCGGCAATAATTTTGAAAATCCTTTGATGGACAATAGTATAGAGTTTGGGCGGCTCATTAATCGAAGAGTTGAAATCGTCGTATTGGAGTGAGCTTTGAAAAGTTTTTTGTAAAAAGTAGGATAAAACGAGAAGTCTAAAAATTCTTACTGATATCTAGCCCGAAGCGGTAGAGGATGGGCGCATGCATATCCTGAGTTACATTTCCAATGGCATAACTTGGCTGAATGTTTAACCCTATGTGAAATCCTTCAACAATATATTTATGAAACCCAAAAATAAGCCCTAATTGAAGCGATTGAAACTCTTGATCCTGAGCTGTATTTTCGGCTCTAAATCTAAAGTAATCCATAGCGACTAAGGGTCCTATATAAAACCCATTATAGCGCTGATAAAAATGTACATTGAGCAAAGGCATGACATTGATACCATAGCCTATGGATTTATTATTGAGAAGTTTCAAAAGATAATTCACAGCAAAACCAGTAGAAAATTGCTGCTTTATGCCTAGCTCAAGCTTAATACCCATAGGTAAGAAAAGATTCCTACCACCAAAGTCATATAGTCTCATCCCAGTTTGAAAACCAATTAAATTTTTCTTAATATTTAGAGTTTTAAAAGGATATGATGCTACGGTTATTTCATTAGGTTTTTTGGAGTTAGAGCCATTTGACGAAGATTCACCTAATTTGTAGGCGTCTTTTTCTGCTTCCTTGCTCCCATTAGAGCCATTTGAATTATCCTTGCCGACATTGATTTTAGGAGAATTCTCAATAATTGCTGAATCCACTAAGAGCTGACCATTTAATAAGTGTATACTACCAAATATATAAATAAAAAGTATATAATTTTTTTTCATTAGACAAATATATAAAAATAAGTGCAAATTTAATTTTATTCATTAATTTTACCGACATAAAATTATAATGATATGACATTTATCCCTCCTTTTAACCTAAAACAGTGGATTGATGAAAACAAAGATTTTTTAAAACCGCCTGTATCAAATAAAAATTTATATATAGAAAGCCAAGATTATATTGTCATGATAGTAGGTGGCCCTAATGCCCGTAAAGATTATCATTACAACGAAACAGAGGAGCTTTTTTATCAAATTCAAGGCGATATCCAAGTCAAAGTTCAAGTCAATGGAGTAGCCAAAACCATTGATATTAGAGAAGGAGAAATGTTTTTGCTCCCAGCTAAAATACCACATAGTCCCATTCGTCCTGAAAATTCCATTGGTCTTGTAATAGAACGAAAGAGAATTCAGGAGCACAAAGATGGTCTATCTTGGTATTGTGACCAATGTAATCATGAACTGAAGCATTATCGATTTCATTTGGAAAATATAGAAAAAGATTTTTTGCCCAGATTCAGAGAGTTTTATCAATCAAAGGAATATAGAACATGCACTACTTGTGGTTATGAAATGCCCGTAGATTCTAGATATACTCAATAAAAAAAACTATTTCTTATGTGTCATGCTCATTTTCACGATAGCCAAGCAATTGATATTCATACGCATATCATTCCAGAAAAAATGCCAAATTGGGCTGAAAAGTTTGGATATGGTGGTTTTGTTTCATTAGACCACTATAAATCAGGTTGTGCTCGTATGATGATTGATAATATTTTCTTCAGAGAGATTATGGCAAATTGTTGGTCACCTGAAGTTCGTATGTCAGAAATGAAAAATTTTTTGACAGATGTACAAGTCCTCAGTACAATTCCGGTAATGTTCAATTATCATATTGCTGCTCAGGATTGTTTGGCATTGAGTCAATTTCTCAATGACCATATAGCCTCAATAGTATCTCAATATCCAAAGCGTTTTATAGGTTTAGGCACCGTACCAATGCAAGATGAGACCCTAGCAGTCAAAGAAATAGAACGAATGAAATCCATAGGGATAGTGGGTATTCAAATTGGCTCAAATATTAACGATATAAATTTATCAGAACCTCAGTTTGATTCGATTTGGGCAGCGCTAGAAGCCCATAATATGCCAGTCTTCATTCACCCTTGGAATATGATGGGTAAGCAGCATTTGTCTAAATATTGGCTCGCATGGCTTGTCAGTATGCCTGCAGAAAGTTCTAGAGCGATAAGTTCCTTAATTTTTTCTGGTGTTTTCGAACGCTATCCTAAATTGAGGTTTGCCTTTGCTCATGGTGGCGGATCATTTCCATTTACTATAGGTAGAATTCAACATGGCTTTGACTCTAGACCGGACTTATGTGCTATTGACAATCCAAAACCGCCACGAGATTATCTCGGTCATTTTTGGGTAGATAGTCTAGTGCATCATGTAGAAGCTTTGAATTATAATATAAATCTATTTGGAGAAGAGAAAATAGTCATTGGTAGTGACTATCCGTTTCCACTCGGTGAGTTATCTCCAGGTAATATACTTGCTAAAGCCCAATTAAATCAATCTGTTTATGAAAAAATTAAAAAAAATAACGCTTTATCGTGGTTATTTGGTAATTTTTAATTAAATTTGTGCCAACCTTTATCAAATTTTATAATGTATAAAAGAAGCAAGCTTGTCAGAGCCATTACAATAATTACCAATGGAGTAGAACTCGATGTTATAGGTGTATTTATTGTAGTCGGCGGCTCAATTTTCAAAAGATTCCATGAAAAAATTGTCGATATCAATATTGAGTCAATTGGACTTAAGATTGTTGATTATCCAGTAGGTTTACAGAGTATAGTGACGGTTTGTATCTCACTGCTAACTACGAGATTGGTCACCAAAAGAAATAATTTTGGTCATTTATTAGCTATTTTCAATACTATATCTGTAGGAATGATAGATTATTTATTGGGCAATAAAGCTGCTTTTATCACTTATCCGGTCACAATGCTTGGCACTTATTGGGCATATTATAATTGGGGTAAGAAACGTGAAGTAATACCTATAGCTTTAGACGCTGAGTTTTACATCAATTTTATAATTGGCTTTGCCATTTCACTTGGTTTAAATTACCTTGGTTATACAGAATTCTTCACTAAATCGATAGAAAACTTCCCACTTTTTGTTACTACGGTAATTATCGTAGGGTTGACTTTTTCAGGTCAGCTTAACGGTGCCAAAAAATACAAAGATAATTGGTTTACATGGCAATTTTATAATGCTATTAAGTTAGTGCAAAATGTCATGATGATGAATTGGGCTCAAATCCTAAAATATTTATACTATTTCTTAAATGCCTTGTTTGGATGGATTACCTGGAATGATTTATTTCATCGCAAAAAAGCAGAAGAGGAGTATTACAGTCAAAATCAAGCTAATAAAGGATAAATTAGCTCAAATTTTCATAAATTCAAACGCATATATTTGAATAGGAAATCGCTCTACTGAGCACTTCCCGGTTTTGAAGTTAAAACGGTATTGATGAAGCGGACAAATCACCTCATCCGATTCAATTTTACCTAGTCCTAAGCTCGCTTGTTTGTGAGGACAGAGATTGTCCATGAGATAAAAAGTATCGTTTTGATTAATGAGTAAATACTCATGCCCCTTTATTGATATTATTGAAGAATTTCCTGGTTTTGGTTTGTATCTTGGATGAATTTGTATCATATTGCTTTAAATTTAGTCCAAATGCCTTGAATTCTAATAGGTGCACATACTTCGATAATTTCTTCTCCTACCGGATGATTCATTTTTAGTTTATAAGCATGAAGATCTATAGATTTATCTTCATTGCTTCGTTTATCTCCATATTTTATGTCACCTTTGATAGGAATACCTATATGAGCCAATTGAGCTCTAATCTGGTGATGACGACCTGTAAGCAACTCAATTTCAAGCATCTGGTAGTTTTCTATAGTTTGAATTACTTGATATCGTAAAATGGCTTCTTTATAATCTATTTTAGGGGTTTGACTTATCAACGATTTATTTTCTCTAGACGAACGTTTGAGATAGTGACGGAGCTCGCCGGAGGTGGAAATTGCAGATTTATGGGTTATGGCTAAATATTTTTTCTGAATTGTTTTATCTTGAAAAGCTTTGTTTACTCTGGCAAGAGCTTTGGATGTTTTGCAAAAAATCACAACGCCTGATGTCGGTCTATCAATTCTATGCGCAGCCTCTATGAATGGATTTGAGTTTTCTTTTTTTAACTTAAGATATTGATAAACTTGTGCTTGAAGATTTATTTCGCTTAGAGATTTATCTTGTTGTACGACAATCCCAGCAGGTTTATTGACCAGAATCAAGTGTCTATCTTCATATAAAATTTCTATATCCATAGTTTTTTTTAAACAAATTGTGGGTAAAATTAAACATTTTTTTTTAGTTTTAAATCGGAATTCACTACCTTTGCCATTCACAAATGACAAATTAAATCGTAATAAAAAAATCAAATACATGAAAGCAATTGTAGAAGTAAAAGCAAGACAAATATTAGATTCAAGAGGAAATCCTACCGTTGAAGCAGAAATTCATTTAGAGTCAGGCCATATTGGGCGAGCAGCTGTGCCTTCAGGAGCTTCTACTGGAATTCATGAAGCAGTAGAGCTAAGAGACGGAGATCCTAAATACTATATGGGTAAGTCTGTGTTGCAAGCAGTAAATCATATAAATACTGAAATTTTAGACGCATTAATCGGCGTAGATATCACAGAGCAACGATACCTTGATCAAATCTTAATTGATTTGGACGATACCCCCAATAAATCCAAATTAGGAGCTAATGCTATTTTGGCTGTTTCTTTGGCTGCAGCTCGAGCAGCTGCTCAATGTTTACATGTGCCCTTATATCGATATATTGGTGGTGTACAAGCACATACATTACCAATTCCTATGATGAATATTCTCAATGGTGGAGCACATGCAGATAACTCAATTGATTTTCAAGAATTTATGATCATGCCGACTAAAGCAGATACCTTTGCTGAGTCTCTCAGAATGGGCGTTGAAGTGTTTCATTCCCTCAAATCAGTCTTGAAGAAATCCGGCTATTCTACCAATGTCGGAGATGAAGGAGGATTCGCACCAGCGATCAAAAGCAATGTAGAAGCACTAGAAATCGTACTGAAGTCTATAGAAAATGCCGGATATAAGCCTGGAGAAGATATATTTATCGCAATGGATGCTGCTTGTAGTGAACTCTGGAATGAAAAAGAAAAGTTGTATCATTTTCATAAATCAGATCAGAAAAAACTAACTAGTGCTGAAATGGTTGATTTTTGGGCGGATTGGGTAGCTAAATATCCTATTGTCTCTATTGAAGACGGACTCGCTGAAGATGATTGGGAAGGCTGGAAAATGCTCAGTGACAAGCTAAACTCAAAAGTTCAATTAGTAGGAGATGATTTATTTGTGACTAATAAAATCAGACTGAAGCAAGGCATTGACCAACAAATTGCTAATGCGCTCTTAGTAAAAGTAAATCAAATAGGCTCCTTAACAGAAACAATAGAAGCAGTTAGTTTAGCACAAAATAACCGATATAATACTGTGATGAGTCATCGATCAGGTGAAACAGAAGACACGACTATCGCTGATTTAGCTGTGGCTTTAAATTGTGGTCAAATCAAGACAGGATCTGCATCGAGAAGTGACAGAATAGCAAAATACAATCAATTACTCAGAATAGAAGAAGAATTAGGCAGTTCTGCATATTTTCCAGGAAAAAATCTAAAATTTTATTAATGGTTGATATTCTTGCTTTTGGAATTCATCCAGATGATGTCGAACTCAGCTGTGGAGGTACTTTAATTAAGCATCAAGCCTTAGGTTATAAAACGGCAATTTGTGACTTAACTTATGGTGAAATGGGCACCCGAGGCAATAAAGACCAAAGAATTCAAGAACTCAATGAGGCTGCTAGAATACTTAAACTCACTAGTAGAGTCAATCTCGAGTTCAAAGATGTATGGTCTGAAGTAAATCAAGATAATTTGATTAAAATAATTCGTGTACTTCGTCATTTTCGTCCTAAAATTGTATTGGCTAATGCTGAAGATGATAGGCATCCGGATCATAGCAAAGCAGCTGAAATGATCAAGAAAGCCGTATTTATATCTGGTCTATCCAAAGTTACGACTACCTACCAAGGAAAGAATCAAGAGGCATATCGCCCTAGTCAGCTCTATCATTATATTCAAGCCAAATATATTCATCCTGATTTTGTCGTCGATATATCACAGTTTTTTGAAGAAAAAATGAAGGCTATTTTATCATACAAATCTCAATTTTTTCAAGAAGATGATACAGAGTTTTTGGATCAACCTCAAACTTTTATCTCTGATGAAAGTTTCTTGGATTTCATTAAATCAAAAGACGTGATTTGGGGTAAAACTATAGGTGTCCGATATGCAGAAGGATTTACTCAGAGTAGGTATATTGGTGTAAATGACTTGTTTAATCTCATTTAAAGAAACACAATATGGATAAATTCGCATTAATCACACAAATGAATGAAACTTTGGATCAAGTCCGAGATTTTCTTCATAATGATGGAGGAGATGTTCAAGTCGTA
This sequence comes from Chitinophagales bacterium, assembly GCA_025455685.1. Lineage (GTDB taxonomy): Bacteria > Bacteroidota > Bacteroidia > Chitinophagales > JADJOU01 > JALOMB01. The sequence goes on from JALOMB010000039.1 coordinate 7,133, forward strand.
GATATAGATGAAAACAACAAAGTTTATATCTTATTTTCGGGTAGTTGCCTTCAATGCAAAAGCAAGGAATTTACTAAAGAAATTGGCATATTTGAGACTTTGAAAGTCAATTTCCCTCAAATAACAGGTCTTTTGGAAGTCAATTAATGAAGTTTAGCTTAGATTTGCAACACTAAATAAGCCTCTATCCATTACTCATCTGATACATTTTCAGTATCGATTTGGTAATTTTTCTGATAAAAGAAATAATAGTTATTATCTAAAATATTAAATAACTCTTTTGCTTTCTGATACGTTTCTTTATTGAGCATATTAGACATAATAATAACACAAGAATTATCAGACTCTCTTCGGTGAAAAGCTGTACGATAACCATGCCACCAACCATTGTGATAGACAATTCTTTGGTAGTTTTGGTCTTCTCTAAGCCTAAATCCCAAACCGTATTTTTTATTTTTAGACAAGCCTATGACTTGATTGGTGAATGCTTGCTCTAATGTAAATGAATTTAACAAGACATTAGGATAGAGTGCTCTATCAAATTTATACATATCCTCTACAGTACTATAGGCACCCTTATCACCAAATACACCATCATAGGCATCAGTAGGGATAATATTGTATTTGTTTGGATAAATCCCAAAAGTTCTATTTTGTTTGGCCCAAATCTCTTCGGGAGTAGCAATATATGAATTTTTCATTTGAAGCGGATCAAAAATATTGTTTTTTACAAATTGCGCAAATGGCTGACCAGTAATTTGTTCTATTAGGTAAGCTAGTATTACATAGTTGGAATTATTATATACAAATTTACTGCCGGGAGTAAAATTGTAAGGTAAATTTGCATTCTTAAGCGCTTGAAAAACCTGATCGTTAGTGTAATAGTAAACGGCATTATTAAAGTGCTTTTGGTCTATAGCTAAATAGTTTGGAAGACCAGAAGTGTGATTGAGAAGCTGACGAATCGTGACAGAATGATACGGAAAACCTTTGAGATATAAGGCGACATAATCATCTAAACCAATGATTTGCTTCTCTACAAGCATCAAAATACCTACAGCAGTAATGGTTTTAGAGACTGAAGCCAGTTGAAAAATTGATTCTGTACTAAGTGGTTCGTTTAAGACAGGATTAGCCATTCCAAAAGCATTTTTATAAATAACTTTCCCGTTTTGAGCTACTAATATACTACCATTAAATTTATTTTGGTAGGATAAAGACCTAAAAATAGAATCGATTATAAAATGCTTATAAGTCATATCGATGACTTCTGAGTTTTTTAAACGTTCCGCATTTTCTTCTAAGGTTTCTTGTATTTGCTGCGTATTAACAAAAACCTTTTTGGCATTTAAAAATACACGATTAGTATTAAAGCTCGTAAGCAATAAGACCATAGCAACAAGGATAGAGAATTTGTATAGCTTCATAGAGGTTACTTTAGACCGCAAAGTTATAGCAAGTTTTCAAAAGTTTTCCATATTGATTCCACAAAATGTGTTTTTTGTATTTTTAACGATACAAAGATAATATATTTTAACTATAATTGAAATATTTTTTTCAACAATATAATCTAACATGGAAAGTAAAAAGATAGTAATCATAGGTTCTGGCAATGTGGCACATCACTTAGTCCGCAAAGTCACTAGTTCAAATCACAAATTATTACAAATATACAATAGATCACATGATTCTATGGGGAGTTATGCAGAATATGTGGATAAAACATCTGATGTATATAGTTTATCAAGGCAAGCAGACATTTATATTATATGTGTTCGAGACAATGCTGTAGAAGCAGTAGCGAAAAGCCTTAGTTTAAATGGAAAACTCGTATTGCATACTTCTGGTAGTCTCTCAATTGATGTCTTATCGACAGCTTCTGATCGATTTGGGGTGCTTTTTCCAATTCAGTCATTCAATAAAAATATTCAAGTTACTCAAACGGAAATCCCAATTATTTACGAAGGCAACACTTCAGAAGTTTGTCAGGAAATCAAACTATTTGCTCAGTCGATTTCTAAAAAAACTTACGCTCTTAGTTATGAAGACAGGCAAAAGATCAATTTAGCTGGGGTATTAGTCAATAATTTTTCGAATTTCTTGTTTACTTTAGCATCAGATTTTTTAAAAGCTTCTGATATTGATTTCTCTATCTTACATCCACTTATTCAAAATACGGTAGATAAACTCAAACTAGATGCTCCTCAAAATCTTCAAACCGGACCTGCTTTTCGTCATGATTTTGAAACTATGGAACATCATGTGAATATGTTGAAGTCCCATGACAATAAACTTATAGGGGAAATTTACCAACTGTTTTCGGAAGCCATTATGCTTAGATACCCTAAAGAAAATAATATTTCTAAGAAATGAACTTAAAAGTTTTTATATCACATTTTCGCATTCTAAATGTGTCAATGGTGATGATTTTATTGTTTTTATTAGCTTTGAAAGTTAATCTTTCCTTTAATTTTGAATTTTTTAGATTATATATCATTACTTTTTTAATGAGTCTTTATGTATATTTTCAGAATAATTATTTTGATTATGAATTAGATACACAATGCAAAAAAATAGCGCGTATTTACTTTTCACCTGATCAATATTACAAGATTCAATTTTTATTTTTGAGTTGTTTTCTAATCTTGGTGAGCTATAGATTTCAGTATCGAATAGTGTATCTTGTTTCTATTTGTTTGGTATTAAGTGAACTCTATAATCGATGGGCTAAGAAATGGCCATTGATTGGCAATCTAATTGTGAGTTTTGTCTCAATAATGCCTTTGATTTATTTATATAGTATTCTAGGAGTCAGAAATCTCGAATTTCTGACTTTTTTGGTGTTTATATTTACTTGGCTTCGAGAGTGGGTCAAAGATATCATTGATTTAGCATGTGACAATAAATTTGGTTATCTAACTTTGCCAATTATCTTATCCAAAAAATCCTTATATTTTCTAGGGGGTGTAATTTTTTTATCTGGTTTGTTGATTAGCAGAAATCTTATTTTCGAGATATATGATTTGAAACAATATGTATTGATGTTTTTGTTGTTAATCTTATATTATGTTGCTTTTTTATTGGTTAGGCCTGATTATTATAGAGCTTCTTTATTATTAAAATACGCGTTGTTTTTTTGTTATATATATTTTTTGTTTAGTTAACTTAAAAAAGGCATTTTTACGACTTTTGCCAAAATGAGCTTTTCTCTTATTTTTACATAAACATTAGAATCTGTCTTGAAATATGGCTTGTCTATATAGGCCATGGCTATAGGATATTCCAAAGATGGTGTTTGTGCTCCTGAAGTTACTTTTCCTATAGTATTTCCTTGCTCATCACAGACTTCATAACCTTGTCGCGCAATTCCTTTGTCTAAAAGTTTTAAACCTACAAGTTTTTTGGCAATTCCAGCTTCTTTGAGTTTTGCAGCAAAAGATTTTCCGACGAAGTCTTCTTTATTTAGCTTCGTAATCCAGCCTAATCCAGCTTCGATAGGATTCGTAGTATCATCGATATCATTGCCATAGAGACAGAAACCTTTTTCTAACCTAAGTGTATCTCTGGCTGCTAAACCTATTGGTAGGATATTAAATTCTTTTCCAGCTTCCATGAGTGCATTCCATATAGTGACTGCATGATCCTTGGGAATATAGAGCTCGAAACCGCCTGAGCCTGTATAGCCTGTATTTGAAATGATAATATTGTCAATATTCCAGAGATTTCCTTGAATAAAATGATAGTAAGGGATTTGGTTTAAATCTATCGAAGTTCCTTTTTGAATTACTTTGATGGCATTAGGGCCTTGGACTGCGAGTAAGGCTATAACGTCGGAGATGTTTTCAAGTGTAGCCTGAGCGTGATTATGTTTCTGTATCCAATTCCAGTCTTTTTCTATGTTTGCAGCGTTTACGACTAAGAGAAAGTCTTCGGCACTTTTTCGGTAAATAATCATATCATCAATAATTCCACCTTTGTCGTTAGGCATGCAGGTATATTGCGCTTGTCCATCGATTAAGGCAGATACGTCGTTTGAAGAGATATGCTGAAGCAACTCTAGGGCTTTTGGCCCTTTTACTGTGAATTCTCCCATATGGCTTACATCGAATACCCCAACGCTTTGACGTACCTGATGATGTTCTTCTTTGATTCCAGAATAAGAAATCGGCATATTATAACCAGCGAATTCAGCCATTTTAGCATTTAAAGCTATATGTATTTCGGTAAGTGGGGTAGATTTCATAGCGTGATATTTTTTGCAAAACTAATCATTTTTTTCGGGTTAGTGATGAGGTTTTTTTTGTTACTTTTGCTATTCTTATATTCTATCAAATTAACAATAGATTTTTGTGATAATACAATACGCTTAATTATTCATTAAACTAATCTACAATTACATTTAAATGAAAATTAAATCTTCAATAATTGACAACAAAAAAAGAGGAAATGTTGGTGATTTTCTCAATGAAAACATAGAAAATGGCTCAAAGCTCTCTATCGTTTCAGCATATTTTACTATTTATGCATTTGCTAAGATTCAAGATAAACTAGAGAAAATTGATCATCTTAATTTTTTATTTGGCGAGCCTACTTTTATCAAGCAAATAGACCCCAACAAAAACAACAAGAGAGACTATAAAATAGAGGATGATAAATTACAATTACCTATAGAAAGTATAATCAAACAAAAGAAAATAGCCAAAGAATGCACCGAATGGATAAAGGAAAAAGTTGAAATCAAATCAATGGTAAAACCGAATTTTCTTCACGGAAAATTATATCATATTGAGCAAGAAAATAAATCTGAAAAAGCAATAGCTGGAAGCTCCAATTTTACAGTTAGTGGATTGGGTTTGAGTGCAAATTCTAATATGGAATTAAATATAGTCATTGACAGCGAAAGAGACAGACACGATTTGAAAAATTGGTTTGATGAACTCTGGAATGACAATACAGGGCTAGTAGAAGATGTTAAAGACGAGGTAATTAAATATCTCGAACAACTTTATGCTGAAAACGAACCCGAATTTATTTATTTCAAGACATTGTATCATATATTTCAAGACTATTTGAATGAAAATGAAAACAACGGATTGCTCAATGATAAAACAGGATTCTTCGAATCTGAAATTTGGAATATGCTCTATTCTTTTCAAAAAGATGGCGTAAAAGGAGCAATTAATAAAATCATAAAGTACAATGGATGTATTATTGCAGATAGTGTAGGCTTGGGAAAAACTTTTGAAGCTTTGGCTGTCATTCAATACTTTACATTGTTAAACAAAAATATTCTTGTAATATGTCCAAAAAAGCTATCTGAAAACTGGACAGTGTATCAGACAAAAAAATCTAATGCACTTAGCCCATTTAAAAGAGATAAATTTGATTATGCTATTATGTATCATACAGATTTAGGCAGAAAAAATGGCACTTCAAAAGCAGATGGAATCAATCTTGAAACAATTAATTGGGGCAATTATGATTTGGTGGTAATAGATGAAAGCCACAACTTCAAAGGAAACCCATTGGAAAAGACTAAAGATGACGGTGAGATTGTTTGGAATAGACCAAAATGGTTGATGGAGAAAATCTTGAAAGAAGGGGTTGACACCAAAGTTTTACTTCTTACGGCTACACCTGTAAACAATGAATTAAAGGACCTTAGAAATCAAATTTCATTCATTACAAAAGGAAAAAACGACGCCTTATTAGAATCAGCTCAAATTGTAGATATAGCTCAAACTATAAAAAAAGCACAAACCGATTTTACAAATTGGGCTGACACCAAAAAGAATCCAAATAGAAAAGTATCTCAATTAATCGAAAAATTAGACGCTTCTTTTTTCAAGATGTTAGACGAACTTACTATTGCTAGAAGCCGAAAACATATTATAAATTTCTACAAAGCCGAAAATGAAGTAGGTAAATTCCCAACAAGATTAAAACCAATTTCTATTTACTCAAAAATTGATACCAAAGATAGATTTTATACCTATGATAAACTAAATAAAATTATTTTAGAATATAAATTGTCCATTTTTAATCCATCAGCTTATGTCATTAAAAATGAGCATAAGTATAACAATAATGGCCAAACTGTTTTAAACTTCTCACAGCAAACACGGGAACATTTCCTTATCGGAATGATGAAGGTGAATTTTCTAAAACGATTGGAAAGTTCTATAGAGTCCTTTGAAATTTCTATGAATAGGACTATTGAAAAAATAGAGAAATTAGAAAAGAAAATAAATGATTTTAAATCAAAAAAACTGAAATCTTCAGAAGAAACGATAGATGATTATAATCCAGAATTTGAGGATAATGAGGAGATGAACGAGGAAAAACAAGTAGGGAAAAAACTAAAATTTGATTTGGCCGATTTAGATTTAGATAGATGGCTCGATGATTTAAAAAATGACAAAAATGCTCTAGTAAGCTTACATACATTAGCAAAAGACGTAACACCTGATAGAGATGCCAAATTTTTAGAGTTAAAAAATCTACTACATCAAAAAATAAGTACACAGGAAAATAAAAAAATGATCATTTTTACTGCTTTTTCTGATACGGCTAGCTATCTATACGACAATCTCAAAGACTGGATTGTAAAGGATTTAAAACTACATACTGCCTTGGTGGCTGGTAGCGACAATAAGACTACTTATGGCAAAAATGAATTTAATCATATCTTGACCAATTTTGCACCAATTGCTAAAAAAAGGAATTTGACCAATAGCCCAAATCAAGACGATGAGATTTCTATTTTGATAGCTACAGACTGTATCAGTGAAGGGCAAAACCTACAAGATTGTGATTATTTGATCAACTACGACATTCATTGGAATCCCGTTCGCTTGATCCAGCGATTCGGTCGAATTGACCGTTTGGGTAGCAAAAACGAACACATCCAAATGGTAAACTTTTGGCCAACCAAAGATTTAGACGGATATATCAACTTAAAACATCGGGTAGAGAGTAGAATGGCATTGGTTGACCTAACAGCTACAAATGAAGACAATATTCTCAATGAAGAAACTATAAAAGAGTTAATCGAAGATGATCTTAAGTACAGAAATCAACAACTTAAAAGACTTCAAAATGAAGTCTTGGATTTAGAAGAAATGGAAGATGGTGTAGATTTTACCGACTTTACTTTAGATGATTTTAGAATAGAATTGCTCAACTTCTTAGGCAAAAATAAAGAAAAATTAGAAAATGCTCCCTTGGGTTTATATGCAGTGGCTCCCAGTCCTGGGGGTGTTCATGGCAAGTTGTTGAATAAAAGTTTTAAAGCCAACGAGAAGGAGGTCATCAAGCCTGGCGTTATCTATTGTTTGCGACAAAAAAATGAATTGAAAGAAAACGTACAAATCAATCCCCTCAATCCTTATTTTTTGGTTTATGTGTATGATGATGGAACAGTAAAATACAACTATGCTCAATTTAAAAGCATTTTAGAAGTTTTTAGATTGTTGTGCCAAGACCAAGTTAAAGCATTTGAATCATTGTGCGAAATATTCAATGATAAAACTCAAAACGGAAGCGATATGAGTAAATATAACGACTTGCTAAAAGAAGCAACTACCGAAATAGGCAAGCTCTTTGATAGAAAAAGTAATTTACAATCAACAAACAGTAGATCGGGTATAATGACACCAATCAAAAATAAAATAAAAGATTCAGATAATTTTGAATTAATCACTTGGCTAATAATTAAATAAGATGGGATTAGATAATAATTACATTGAGTGGATAACAACGCTGAAAGATAAAATTCGCTCTGCCCAAATAAAAGCGTCTCTTTCTGTTAATGAACAATTAATTATGCTCTATTGGGAAATTGGCAAAAGCATAGTAGAAAAACAACAAGAACATAATTGGGGGAGCAAAATAATTGAAAATATGGCAAAAGACTTAAAAAGGGAATTACCTGAAACCAATGGTTTTTCTCGAACCAATCTTTTTGCTATGCGAAAATTTTATTTGTTTTATGCTGCTTCTAAATTAGTAGAGCAACCTAGTGGATTAATTCAACATACTGACATTGAAAACAATACAATAGTACAGCAACCTGCTGGACAATTAGAAATCAATAGTGTTTTATGTAAAATTCCTTGGTGGCATCATCAAATAATTTTAAGTAATTGCAATACAATTAATGAAGCTCAATTTTATATTTATCAAACTATTGAAAACAACTGGAGTAGAAATGTGTTACAAATTCAAATAGAATCTAATCTCTTTGATCGACAAGGAAAAGCGCTCAATAATTTTAAACTCACGCTGCCCAAACCACAAAGTGATTTGGCAATTGAAACACTAAAAGATCCATATAAATTTGATTTCCTCACGCTCGAAGCCAATGTGCAAGAGTTAGAACTCGAAAAAAGTCTGACCGAAAATATAACTCAATTTCTTTTGGAGCTTGGCAAAGGCTTTGCTTTTGTGGGTAGGCAATACCCTTTGCAGATTGGCACCAAAGAACGCAAGCTCGATTTACTCTTTTATCATCTCAAAATGCACTGTTATGTAGTAATCGATTTGAAAATGGGCGAATTTGAACCAGAATATGCGGGCAAAATGAACTATTATCTTTCGGCAGTTGACGATTTGTTAAAGACCGATATGGATCAGCCCAGCATAGGTATTATTCTCTGCAAAACGAAAGAAAATATTGATGTAGAATATGCCTTGCGAGACATTTCCAAGCCACTTGGTATTAGCGAATTTTCATTTAATGAATTGCCTGCTACGATCCAAAGTAATTTTCCAACCGTAGAAGAAATTGAAAACCAATTAACCAAAAAATTATTATGATAGATTTGAAAAAGAATATAGAACTCTCTATTTCCAATTTTTCTAAAAATACTTTTACCGAAAATGCACTCGCGCTTTTCAATGCCTTAGGATATGACACCGCTCATAATATTACCCTAGAAGACAAGTCTTACCAATATTTCAAAGAAAATTTCGTAGATTTACCAGAGTATAAAGATAAATTCAATGAAGATAAAGCTTGGGTCAAAGAATGGAAATCTTTCGATTTTTTATTTCAGCTTACGGATAAATTATCTGGTCTCAAAGGCGGCAAAGTCAATAATCAAGAAATAAATTCCGTGATCTTTGCTTGCCTAGAACTCACTTCTGATTCATATTCCCGTTCGCAATTGGCTGAAATCACACGTCAAATAAATAAAGTTTTTGCTATTCCTATAGTTTTGCTCTTTAAATACAACCAAAGCCTATCGCTCTCTGTAGTTCATAGGCGCATCAATAAACTAGACGAGCAAAAAGACGTCCTCGAAAAGGTATCCTTTATTAAAGATATCTATATTCCAAACCCACACCGAGCACAAATAGAAATCCTTCACGATTTTGCTTTCCCAAACCTAAATGCCAAAAAACATCCCAAAAGCTTTGTAGAACTAACAAATGCTTGGGAGCAAGTCTTTAGCACCAAAGAACTAAACAATAGCTTTTATAAAGAACTATTCAAATGGTATCTCTACGCCAAAGACCACGCTATATTTCCAAACGACAACAACGAAGAGCCCGACAAATACCTTTCGGAATCGTTGATTCGATTTATATCCCGAATGCTCTTTGTTTGGTTTATGAAGGAAAAAAAACTCATAAGTTCTGATTTGTTTGAAATGGAAAAATTAAAATCCATTCTCAAAGATTTTGAAGCATCAAAAGATAACAACAAATACTACAAAGCCATTTTGCAAAACTTATTTTTTGCCACGCTAAATGTACCGATAGAAGACCGCAAATGGATAGATGGAAAAAAACGCAACAAAGCACAAGATGGCGACCCCCTCATTTATAGATATGAAAATGAATTTATCGATAGTAAAGATGCTATAGAAAACATTTTTATGCAAATTCCATTCTTAAATGGAGGTTTGTTTGATTGTTTGGATGATAGGAAGAATAATATTTTTATAGATGGGTTTACTAAAAACGAAAAAAAACAACCCAGATTAGCTAATCATTTATTTTTCGGAACGCATAAAAACATTGATTTAAGCCATCATTTTGCAGATGATAAAGACGAAGTAAAGAAATGGAAAAATCAAACAATTATTGGAATTATTGATTTGCTCAACGACTATAAATTTACTGTAGAAGAAAATACCCCTTTGGAAATAGACGTAGCACTTGACCCCGAATTGCTTGGAAAAGTATTTGAAAACCTTTTGGCGAGTTTCAATCCCGAAACCAAAGCTACCGCCCGAAAACAAACAGGTTCGTTTTATACGCCTCGTGAAATCGTTAATTATATGGTGGATGAAAGTTTGAAACAACATCTAATTACGCATTTACCCAACCACGAAAACGAAATTGAAAACCTGTTTAAACATGAAATTACCCACTTAAAAGATGAACTAAAAAAAGAAATAGTGAATAAACTATTTGACTGTAAAATCTTAGACCCCGCTTGTGGTTCGGGAGCTTACCCAATGGGGATTTTGCATAAAATGGTGGGGCTAATGACTATTTTAGACCCACAAAATAACTTTTTAAAAGAAACCGAAGGTGCAAAATTAGATAATTTAATAAATAGTGCCAAAAACCTAAGCGATACTAATACACGAAATCAAACAATAGAAGCCCTACAAAAACAAAAAGACATTTTGCAAAAGGCAGAATACGATTATGTGCGAAAACTATACATTATAGAAAACTGTATTTATGGGGTGGATATACAACCCATTGCGATACAAATAAGCAAACTACGGTTTTTCATTTCGCTTTTGGTGGAACAACACAAAAACGAAAATAAAGACAACTTTGGCATAGAACCCCTGCCAAATATGGATTTTAAATTGGTAGCCGCCAATACCTTG
>JALOMB010000111.1 GCA_025455685.1 Chitinophagales bacterium
GGTAAATTATCCCGATCAGTTGTATTTTGAGAAATTTGAGGATTATTGCCGATAATGCCACTTTGCACCTGAGTTCCGAAGAATAGCATCGGAAGCGATGCACCATGATCTGTGCCTGTACTGCCATTACTTTTAATTCTTCTTCCAAACTCAGACATTGTCATTCCGACCACACGATCCGCTATGCCGAGCATTGTCAAATCTTGTTGAAAGGAATAAATAGCCTCAGAAAGGGTTTTGAGTAAATTCGCGTGCTCCCCTTGCGTGGTATCCGTCGAATCTACTTGCCGCGCATGCGTATCAAAGCCTCCAAGCGAAACCATATAAATTTTGGTTTTTAGGCCACCTTTGATGAGTCGAGCTACGATTTTAAATTGTTCCGCGAGATTGGTACTAGGATAAGTAGCTAGATTATTGGCGTTTGAGGCAGCAGTTTTGATCACATCATTATAGGCGTTGGCTTGGCGCATCACGGTACGAAGATAACGTAATTCTTTACCAATCGCATTATTTCCGGTGGGTGCATAGGTATCATTGACCAATTCATAAAAACTATTGGTATCGGCTAGCGAAATTGCCATTGGCACTACAGGTCCTTGAAACACCGTAGAAACCGTATAGCCTATTTGTATCGCCAAAGGATCAGGCATTTCGGAATTTGGAAAATCATTTGGAAAATTAGGGTATTCGTAGTTAAGTGTTCTGCCGAGCCATCCAGTATTTAGTGTCTCATCGCTATTAGAGCCACTCATCCAAATATCGGTCGAGCGGAAATGTGAAAAATTCTGATTGGGATAGCCGACATTCTGAACGATAGCGAGTTTTTGTGTATTGTATAACTCTTTCAAACCACTCATCGAAGGATGAATACCCGTTTTGTCCGTGAGTTTGAGGACTTTATTTTCTGGAATTAATACATTGGCTCTAGCTTGACTCAGCGCGCTATATTGGTCTAAGGGAATTATGGTATTGAGGCCATCATTTCCACCATTGAGTTGAACTAAAACTAAAATATTGTCATTCTCTACACTACCTGCCATTAGAGCACCTAAGGCATTATTGCTCGGAAGTGCTGAAAAGACAAACCCAGGAAGCACAGACCCAAGGCTTATTGCTTTTCCTGTATTTTTAATAAATTCTCTTCTATTCATAAAACTGAATTGTATATTTTAAATCAGCTGAAATTCTGCTAAATCAAAAATATATTTGTAAAACAAAGTTAATAAATCAGTGACGATTTTCTTTTTAGCTGCATCATTTGGATTGCTGATATGTTCATTCCAGGCATTAGTCCAGTAATAGTCTTGGGCTTGATTAAAGCGTAAAATACTAACCAATTTGTCTTTTAGATTTGAGGTAATCGGTAGGGTGTGAAAGTAGTTTACTGCTTCTTCCGCCAATGCATTTGGATTAGCAGGATTAGAGAATTTTTTGGATAAGGCAATCACATCGATTTGAATATTCCAGCCAAATTTTCGATAACCCACCAAATATAAGGTAGATAGTTTGGCGCGGTTATTGGCTGAAGTGGTATTGATCCATGCTTCATGGTAAAGTGGATACTGATGATAAGCGTCCCAGCCAGCCACAGCAGGAGGTTCGAAATAAACTTGTCCGAGCAGTCCGATATGCGTGGCCATTTCATAATGAACTTCGTAGCTTTGATTCAAATTTATATCATCAGGGAAAGCCATTTCGTTCATTCGCAAATACCCGAGAATAAAGTCCATTGGGCTTTTGATCATAGCTCCATAGTTTTCTATATCCCAAAAATGCTGACTTTCAAGTAGTTTTCTGAGCGTAGCGCCGATATTGAAATTCTGTGCGATGAAATAATCCGCCAAAGGAGTGATTATTTGAGTCTCTACAGTCGAATCAATCTCATAATACACAAAAAATTTATAGAGTTTACGACAAAAATGTTTGGCAGTTTCCTTTTGATCAAACAGCATATCTATAAGTTCACTTAACTCATTTTCTCCGATAGCGCCACTTTTGCCTACAATGCTCTGATTATTAAAAAATGTCGAAAAATTTTTATTGCTTGTATCGTGGCGAGTTGGATTAAATGTATAATTCAAACCATCCGCAGTAATTTGATAGCCTGTGAGGACTTTGGCCGCTTGGCGCACATCTTCTTCGGTATATTTAGAATCGGGACCTTTGCCTAGTGTAAATAGCTCCAGGAGCTCTCTAGCGTAATTTTCATCGGGTCTATTGACATTATTTAGTTTTCCGTTTAGGTAATCGAGCATCCCGGGATTCTTAGAAATATTCAATACGATTGCTTTGTAACTCGAAAACGAATTAGAATAAAGCAGTTCATAATATTGGTATAATTTTCGGCTGTCATTGACTACCGTGGCTTGGACGGGAATTAAATTATGAAGGAATAAGGTGAGTTTTTCTTGGATGGATATGCCTTGTCGCAGAATTCTTTTGGTGAGCCAAGCACACAGGGATTTAAATCTAAGATTATCTAACTCTTGATTAAATGAAGCTAAGACCCAAGGACTGCCGAGGGGAATATCTGCATCGTTTTTAATGGGTTGATAATGATTGAGTGGAGCATCTATCAAAGGTGTCGGAGTGAAGAGCATATCGAGGATTTGACTGAGGCTCATCGACTCCACAGTGACTAAATCACTAAATCGAGCCCCAAAAAGACTTCGATTGAGTAGATATTTCTTTTGATTTGGGGATAAAATCCCCGTAAAAGCCGCCAATCCTAAGCTCGAAGTAATGGGCATAGTATTTTAATATTTTATGTAAAAATAATTGTTTTTTTTAAATTTTGCTTAAGAATTTATCTTATAGCTCAAAACCAGTTTTTAAAACAGTTTGATGCAATTGCTTTAAATAATAAGATGATTTTTGTTGTAAAAATACTATATTTGTGACAAAATAATATATATGAATTTTTCATTAGATGTATCATGTCCTAAATGTCAAAGCGAATTCATTGTGAAAAGCGGTATTGTAAACAATAAACAGCGTTATAAATGCAAAGATTGTACTTATAATTTTACAGTTCAGAAAATAGGCAAACGAATCGATGAATATTATATCATCAAAGCTATTCAACTCTATCTCGAAGGGTTAAGTGCTAGAGAAATTGAGCGGCTTTTAGGCATTAGCCACGCCTCAGTACTCAATTATATCCATAAATTAGGTATTCAAAAAATTAATATTGGCACACACCGTAACACCTACAAGGTTTTTAATCATGAAGAGCTCTCGGAATTTCTAGCTCATAAAAATAATCTCAAAGGATTTGGGGCTATCATCACAGAAGTAGGAGATAAGTATATGATGATTCGCTGGGAAAGGTTTAAGTCATGATTTATATGAGGTTTAGATGTATCAGGTATATTATTTTACATAGATATATATAGATTTAGGTTTTCTTGTAATATTTTATCATATTTGTCGCAGATAATTTTTAAAATTTTTACAAATATGAAAAAACTAATTCTTTCTTTTTTATGGTTATCTTGCGTTTGGTCTTCTTGGGCGCAAGGCTCAGACTTATATGGGTCTGGGATAAAAGTAAAACTCAATGAAGATGGCAGCAAGTATATTCGATTTATCAATTGGAATCAAGTCTGGACTACCGCTCAGGAGTTTAATAGTGGGACACAAGTGCTCGGTAAACCTCAAAGTGAAGGATTTGATATTGCTTTACGAAGATCTAGAATGTTGATGTATGCTCAGATAAGTCCTAAATTTCTGATTTTAACACATTTTGGGATTAATAATCAAAACATCACAAGTTTCAAACCACAACTTTTTATTCATGATATTTGGGGAGAGTATCAAATTACCAAAGGTAAAACCAAAGCAGGCATGCCTTATGAATTGTCTTTCGGTGCGGGTCTTACCTATTGGAATGGTATTTCTAGACTTACTAATGCTTCTACTTTGAATTTTATGACTTTGGATGCACCTATATTTAACTGGCCTCATGTCGATGCGATAGACCAATTTGCCAGAATGATGAGTTTGTATGTCAAAGGAAAAATTGAGAAGTTAGATTATCGTGTGGCTATTAGCAAACCTTTTGCTCCTAGAACAGGTGAAACTATTAATTCTGCTGGAGTTCCAATAGCAGATGTAGATTTTGCTATTTCTACTGCTTCGAAATTTAATCCGAGTGCTATAAATTTAGCTTTTCAAGGATATTTTAACTATCAGTTTTGGGAGCAAGAGTCTAATCTACTTCCTTTTATGGTGGGTACTTATCTAGGTACTAAAAAAGTCTTTAATTTAGGTGCGGGATTTTATCATAGAACTAATGGTATGTGGCATAGAAATGGTACAGATACGGTATTTCAAAACAACACGATTTTTTCTCTTGATGCCTTCCTTGATTATCCTATCAATAAAGAAAAAGGCACAGCTCTTACTGCATATGCTGTATGGTATAATATGAATTTTGGAAAAGATTATGTTAGAAACATAGGAATTCTAAATCAAGCTACAGGAGCTAATGCTATTGCAGGCTCAAGAGGAATAAGTGGAAATGCTATGCCGACAGTAGGTACGGGAAATTCATTTCATGCTCAAGTCGGATATCTAATTGAAAAGAATGCGATAAAAGGTGCTAGACTTCAACCTTATGCAGCGGCATCTGTTCATAGTTTTCATGGTTTAAAAGATGCAAGTGGCAATGCAACAACTTTTATAGTGCCACAGGCAGGAATAAATTTACTACTTGAAGGACATCATAGCAAAATTACTTTGGACTATAAACATAGACCAGATTTCAACAAATATAATGCCTTGTATAACTATGATATAAGCTATAAGCCTGATTTTACGATTCAGTATATGGTATTTCTATAAAAAAAAAATTAATTTAAAATAGTAACATTATGACAAATTCAACAAATAAAAGCTCGATGTTTTCCGTAATTGGAGCATCATCGGTAGGAACAATGATTGAGTGGTACGATTTCTATATTTTTGGAAGCTTGGCCACCATTATATCCACCAAATTTTTTCCAGCAGGAAATGAAACCCTATCCTATCTCAGTACCTTAGCCACTTTTGCCGCGG
Organism: Chitinophagales bacterium; assembly: GCA_025455685.1. GTDB lineage: Bacteria > Bacteroidota > Bacteroidia > Chitinophagales > JADJOU01 > JALOMB01. Next base: position 5,059 of record JALOMB010000111.1, read on the forward strand.
GATTTATCGTACGGCCATTTGGAGCGCTATTTTTCGGTAGATTGGG
>JALOMB010000040.1 GCA_025455685.1 Chitinophagales bacterium
TGCTGCATTGCTGGCATAGTGCCGCAAACCATTCTTCATCAAGGCATAGAAGCAGGTGAAAAAGAACTGATCAAATGGCAAAAAATATTTGGTGAAGACTATTATGTAGAGCTTCAACGACATAATATCAGTATCGAAGGTACTGATTATACGCAAGAGTCGCTAAATCAAGTCCTTATTCAGCTCGCTAGAAAACATCAAATAAAACTCATCGCTACAAATGATAGTCATTACGTAGATCAAGAAGACGCTAAAGTTCATGAAATTCTTTTATGTATCAATACAAATTCTAAATTATCAGACCCGAGAAAATATTCTGATGATGAATCAATTGTATTAGAAGGCAATAAACCAATAAGACAAAGATTTAGCTTCCCAAATGATCAGTTTTATTTCAAAACTTCAGAAGAAATGGCAAAGCTATTCGAAGATTTACCTGAAGTAATAGATAATTCTTTGGAAATATCAGAAAAAATAGGTCTCATTAAGCTAGAAAAAAAAGTAGAAATGCCTAAATTTGAGATTCCCAATGAATATAAAAATCAAGCACATTATCTTACAGAGCTAGTATATCAAGGAGCTTATAAAAGATATGGAAAATCTTTAAATCCTGAAGTAAAGGAGCGATTGGATTTTGAACTCGACACTATCATCAATTCAGAGTTTGAGGGATATTTTTTGATTATAGATGATTTTATGCGAGAAACTCAGAAAAACGGCGTAGGCTTTGGACCCGGTCGAGGCTCTGTAGGCGGAAGTCTTATCGCATATTGTTTAGGCATTACCCAAGTAGATCCGATAGAATATGATTTACTTTTTGAGCGTTTTCTCAATCCAGAAAGGGTGACCTTGCCTGATGTCGATATCGATATCGAGGACTGCAAACGCGATCAAGTTCTACAATATGTTGTCGATAAATATGATGCGAACAACGTATCTCAAATCGTAACTTATGGAAAATTAAAAGCTAAATCCGCCATAAAAGATGTTTGTAGGGTCATGAGTATGGAGCCTAGCTTTGTCAATACATTTACTAAAAACATCCCAAATAATGTAGAATTAGAAGATTTGACCGATGAAAAAAAGCTTCAAGAGATTAAAAAAACCTTAACAGCAAAAGACTTAATCAAAGTCAAGGCTTTCGAAGAAATGTATTTGGCTCATGAAGAACTCAGAGAAGCGGTAGCAGTAGCTAAGAAACTCAATAACTATACCAAAAACACAGGAGTTCATGCTTGTGGTGTTATTATCTCTCCAAATAACCTAGAATCTATGGTGCCTCTAGCAAGTAGCAAAGCTAGTGATATGATGATCACTCAATATGATAAAGATGCAGTAGAACAAATAGGTCTTCTGAAAATGGACTTCCTAGGGTTAAAAAACATCACTATTATTAAAGAGTGTGTGGCTTTGGTCGCTAAAAACTATGGTGTTGAAATCGATATTGAACATTTAGATCTAAAAAACCAAAAAACTTATGAATTATTTCAATCTGGAAATACGGACGGGATTTTTCAGTTTGAATCAGATGGTATGAAGCAAACCTTACGAACGCTATGTCCTGATAAAATTACAGACCTCATAGCTACTACGGCCTTATATAGACCTGGCCCTATGGCTTATATTCCTTCCTTCATCAATCGAAAAAAAGGCAAAGAGCCCATCACGTATCTAGTGCCCGAAACAGCTGAAATCCTCGAAGAAACCTATGGGATCCTAGTCTATCAAGAGCAAGTTATGCGTATTAGCCAAAAAATAGCCGGTTTTAGCAAAGGAAAAGCGGATGAGCTGCGAAAAGCTATGGGAAAAAAGAAAGAAAAAGACATGGCTAAGCTCAAAGAACTCTATTTAGAAGGAATTCGAAAAAACAATCTCGATGAAGAAAAATGCGAAGAGTTATGGGAAAATATGGCCAATTTTGCTAAATATGCGTTTAATAAATCTCATGCTGCATGCTATGCTATGTTGAGTTTTCAGTGTGGCTATCTCAAAGCTAATTACTATCCTGAGTTTATGGCCGCTATGATCTCTAACAATATGGATTCTATTGATGATGTCAAAAAATATTTAAATTCAGTTCGACGAGATGGCTATCAAGTTTTGGGACCAAATGTAAATTTTAGCTATACGAATTTCACAGTCGAAAACAAGCAAGCTATTCGTTTCGGTCTTAATGCCATTAAAGGAATTGGGACACAGATCAGCGACACTATTTGGCAAGAAAGACAAAAAAATGGTCCATTTAACTCATTTGCGGATTTTGTCAAAAGAATTCCATCACAATCTTTGACTAAAGCGGTCATAGAGACTTTGGCTTTAGCAGGTGCTTTCGATGATTTTTCTGATCTTGCTAGGGCAAATTTCATCCCTGAGCAAAAAGAAGATGAAGAGCAACTAAGCAAGTTTTTAAATTCCATAGTAAAATTTAATCAAAACTATAATCAAAAAACAGAACAAACAAGTTTATTTGGCAATGAACTTGATTTGATAGCGTTTCCTAAGATTCCAAAACCCTTTGCAGCCAAAGAAATCAATATCCTCAATGCTGAAAAAAAAGTCATTGGACTTTATCTTTCAACGCATCCCTTGGATGAGTATGCTAAATATATCCATGATTTTTGCGAAGATGATTTAAAGAATATGGATTTAGATAAATATTATCGTGATAAAAAATCATTTTATATAGCCGGCATTATCGAAGCAGTAAATGAATACACCAATGAGAAAACCAATCGCAAGTACACTTTGGTCAAATGTGCTAATTTTCATACAACTAATGATATCAGGTTGAATGAATCAGAAATGATTAAATATAGTTATTTCATCAAGAAAGATAGTTTTATTTTAGTAAAAATGAAACCTTCACCTAACAATAAAGTACCTGGAGAATACTTTTCGAATGTAGAAGAGATTTTGCCTCTAGATCAAATCAAAACGATGCCGACTGCTTTGAGAGTTTATTTAGATATTAATGCAATCAATGATTCCTTTACTGAAAAAATTACTGAATTAATCACGAAACATCAAGGTAATAATCTCTTTTTGGAAATAGAACTACATGATGAATACCTTAACTTCATTGAGCAATGGAAGCAGGTTTATCATAGCTCCTCAGAAGAAATCTCTGAAAGTGATGAAGTAGAATCGAATGACGAATTGATTAGTGATACTATACAAGATGAATTTGATACAGAAGATATCGAAACGGATGAAGACGATTTAGAAAATCCAAAAACGACTGAATCCGCCAAAATCTCAAAATTGAAATATGATTTCAACAGCATACTTCAAGCCTCATCTCGCATAAAAGTTAAAGCTAGTGATACTTTGATAAAAGATTTAAATGAGTTTGTCGGTGAAAAAAACTATAGATTTATATAAATTTAATTATATTTACCCCCAAATTAATACCATGAATACCTCTAATGAACAAAAAAAACATATGGATCACTCTATAGACAAGGTAAATAAAAAGGCTCTAAATGACTTATTTTTACCAAGCATTGAAGAAACCCTCGAAGATAGAGTTTTACGAGAATTATCTAATTGGCATACTATGCTCAAAAAATACCAAAAACCCAATACCAAAATAGCAATTCGACAAACTTTATTATCTTTGAGTTTGTTTATATCTGTTTGGAGTTTACAATACTATTTACTCCACTTTTCTTTTTGGTGGGTAGCCTTAGTTGGTGTGCTCAACGGTTTGTTTCTCGGTAGAATTTTCATTATCCAGCATGACTGTGGCCATAAATCATATACCCAACACCAGTGGCTCAATGATATTATAGGTACCCTTTGTTCGATTACGACTATCATTCCATATAAATACTGGGCCAAAAATCATGATTATCATCATGCTCATAATGGTCAACTTGAAACTAGCGGTATAGGAGATGTCGAATGTTTGTCTGTATCAGAATACAAGAATCTCAGCCTAATGAAAAAAATCCGCTATAGAATTTATAGAAGTCCTTTTTATCTCTTCACCATAGGAGGATTTATCTATGTAGCGATATACAATCGTTTTGCATTCCTTCGCTCAGGTTATTTCGAAAAAGTTAAAAACAATGTAACATGGAATAATTTGTTTTTCACAGCAGTATATATAGGACTTTGCCTGCTGCTCGAATGGGATAAATTTCTCATTGTACAAGGGGTAAATTTATTTTTCTTTGGAACTTATGCCCTTTGGTTTTTTTATATTCAGCATCAATATGAAGATGTCTATAAACGATCTAAGGAAAATTGGAATTATGTCTTATCTGCGATTCGAGGCTCTACTTTCTATGATATTCCTAGGGTGTTCCATTGGCTTACTGGCAATATAGGCTATCACCATATACATCATCTATGTCCCTCGATTCCTAATTATTTCTTGCCTTTGGCTGCCAAAGAAAATCCTGCTTTTCAGCGATATGCTGTAAAATTGACTTTTTTGGAAAGCCTCAAAACCATATACGCAAACCTTTGGGATGAAGAAAATAACAAAATGATTTCCTTTGGAACTTATAGAAAACTAAAAAAATCTGGTAAAATTTGATTCGCAAACTTGTTTTTAGTAGTTTAATTTTATTTCTTTTAGAAGCTAAAGCGCAGAATCTTACAATTTACAATAATGCTAATGAGCCTGTGCAGGTCTCTATTGATTCCGTAGTGCAACATTTCGATTATGAAATGAGTATGAAAATTGTAAATATCCCAAGGCAAAGATTCAAAGTGAATTTTAATTTCAAACAAAGAGCACCTATAGATTTAGTCGTTGATTTATCAAAAAATCAAACGCTTTTTATCACAAATATAAAAGGCACTTTTCAAATACTTACTAATTATAGTAATATTCCAGAACATTCCTTGAAACTATTTAAATATCAAAGGCCAAAAGAAAAAAAAGACCAAGTTCAATTTCCTTCTGTGGTTCCTTGTGACGCTAATGACTCTATCATTGAAAACATCAGGTTAGATTTAGTCGCGTTAAACAGTGTGGAATCAACTTCGGTAATCAGTAATTATTTAATGACGTCAAACATCACGAATTGCTTTAAACACAAAGACCTTGGTTATTTAGCTGGAAATATATTCGATGAAGCGCGTCGGGTTGAATTTCTCAAAGGTATGTATCAGAATTGCAAGGATAGAAATAATTATAAGGCCTTACTAAGTATCGTAAAAGATGAAAAGCTAAAAGAATCGTTTTCCAATTGGATTTCAAATAAATAATATACAACCTATGAAACAAACTGCAATTTTTCCGGGTTCTTTTGATCCGATTACCATTGGACATTTTGATGTTGTGATGCGAAGTATTCCGCTATTTGAAAGAATAATAGTAGCCATAGGGGAAAATTCCCAAAAAAAATATTACTTTCCGCTAGAAATTAGAATTCAAATGCTACAGGAAGTTTTTAAAGCATATCCAAATGTCGAAATAGATAGTTATCATGGCTTGACTATAAATTATTGCCACGAGAAAAATATCCGTTATATTATTAGGGGAATTCGTTCGGCGGCTGATTTTGAGTATGAAAAAACCATTGCCCATCTCAATCATACGATGGATGTGAATTTAGAGACTATTTTGATGTTGTCTCCACCTGAGCACACTTCGATATCTTCTACGATAGTTCGAGAGATTTTGTTTGGTAAGGGGGATATTTCTCGCTTCGTGCCTAAGGAAATCTTGAAGTTTATTGGTTAAACAATCCTAAAGCGAGGTTTTAGCAATAGGCTTATTTCTATAATAATAAAAAACTACTTAATAAACATCAACTCTCGATACTTAGCCATCGGCCAAAGAGAATTATCCGTCAATAGCTCTAATTTGTCAATATGGTAACGAATTCTTTCTAAATAAGGAAAAACCAATTCATAATACATTTTAGTCTGCTTAGGAATATGCGTTTCTGAATTACATTTTTTTCGAGATTCAATCATTTCATCAACATTAAATTTGATATCATTGATATGAGTCGAAATGGTTTTGGCCAATTCCATCTGCCCTTGATATAGAGATACATCATCAAAGAGCGCTTTGGATTTAGTTATATTATCTAGTAAAACATTCAAATACTTCAATGCAGACGGAATTACAGAATTCACTGCTATATCCCCTAAAATCCTAGCTTCTATCTGAATCGTTAAGGTATATTGATGATTTAGAATTTCATATCGCGCATGAATTTCTTTTTCTGTATAGACTTTTTGTGATACGAATGCATCAATATTTCTTGGTTCAATAAGAAAATCTAAAGCATCAGGAGTGTTTTTTCGATTGCTCAAGCCTCTGCGAGCGGCTTCTTCTTCCCATTCTTTAGAATAATTATCCCCTTCAAATCTAATAAATTCAGAAGTTTTAATCAATTCTTTGATGGTCTGAAGAATAGCGATTTCTTTTTTGATTCCTGATTTGATCAAATCATTGACTTGATGATAAAACGACGAAAACTGCTTTGCGACAATCGTATTCATTACAGACATTACAAAAGAACAATTTGCGGAAGAGCCTACAGCGCGAATTTCAAATTTATTGCCTGTGAAAGCAAAAGGAGATGTCCTATTTCTATCGGTATTGTCTAGCATAATTTCTGGAATACTATTGTGAATACTCAAACGAATGGAATCAGATATGATTTGATCATCATTTTCAAGCTCTGTATTAGCAATTTCATCAAAAATATTAGATATCGCTTTTCCTAAAAATACTGAAATGATAGCCGGTGGTGCTTCACTAGCTCCAAGCCGATGGTCGTTTCCAGCAGAAGCTATAGCTACTCGGATTAAATCTGAATATTGGGCGACAGCTGCTACTACGTTGACTATTGTGGTAAGAAATAAAAGATTATTTTTAGGTGTTTTACCAGGTGCCAATAGATTTTTTCCTGTATTGGTACTTAGAGACCAGTTATTATGTTTACCACTTCCGTTGACACCTTTAAATGGTTTTTCATGCAGTAGTACTTTAAATTTATGTTTTTTGGCTACTTTATGCATGAGGTCCATCAAAAGCTGGTTGTGATCTACGGCGATATTTACCGCTTCAAACATAGGAGCACATTCAAATTGATTTGGAGCAACTTCATTATGTCGTGTTCTTAGTGGTATTCCGAGCATATGAGCTTCGCATTCTAAATCAGTCATAAAGTCTAAAACACGCTCAGGTATCGATCCGAAATAATGATCTTCTAATTGCTGACCTTTTGCAGGTGCTACGCCAAAAAGGGTTCGACCCGTTTGCAAAAGATCTACTCTAGAATAATAGAGTGCTTCATCTACTAAAAAATATTCTTGCTCCCAACCTAAAGTAGGATAAATTTCCGTAATATTCTTATCAAACAACTGAGCGACAGGCAATACCGCATTTTCTAAAGCATTTATGGATTTGAGTAAAGGAGCTTTGAAATCGAGGGTTTCTCCTGTATAGCTGATGAAAATTGTTGGAATACAGAGCGTCGCATGATTTTCGGAAACCATGATAAAAGCGGGAGAGGAAATATCCCAGGCAGTATAGCCTCTTGCCTCGAAGGTCTGACGAATTCCTCCATTAGGGAAACTAGATGCATCAGGCTCTTGCTGAATCAAACTTGAGGCAGAAAAATTTTCTATAGCCAAGCCATCTTCATTTAGTTCGAAAAAAGAATCATGCTTTTCGGCTGTAGCTCCGGTTAGTGGCTGAAACCAATGCGTGTAAGATTTCACACCGTGTTCCATAGCCCAAGTTTTCATGCCATGAGCGATATGTGCTGCAGTATCACTATCAATTTTCTGCTTTTCTTTGACGCATTTCGCATAGGTCTGAAAGGCATTTTGAGCTACATAGTTTTTCATTTTTGGCAAATCAAACACATAGGTAGCAAATATAGAAGAAACTTTGAAGTGTTTCGAATCCAATGAAATACTAGATCTGCTTGAAGCAATTGACAGTAATTTTGACCTCATTTGTGTATTTTTTTTAACTTATATGCGACAAAAGTATAAAAAAAAATATATTTCAAAGCGAAAATATTATATAGATGTTTTTTTAATATTTAGAGTGTGATGCGACTGAAAAACCAAAAACAAGGTCAAAGGAGCCATATATCTAAGAACCGTAATATAGTTAGGATAGAGTAAAACGATAAAGAGTGTAATGATTTGTAACGCTAAGAAATCAAAACAGCATAAGTGCTTGGGATTTATTTTCTTTAACTTAAAAAAATAAACTAATGGAAGTAAGATGATAATCTGAAGCAATACGTTAGTCCATGAAAACGAAATCAGAGGAAAATACCACAAAACATATTGCTTCAAAACAGAAAAAATCATTGGAAAAGCTGAGGAATAATCATTTTTGGCAATTTGAAAATTTCCATAATTAGTCCATTGATGATAGGTGATGATTTTGGAGGAAAACTGAGGATAATACATTATCAAAATCCCTAAACCAAGTAAAAACCCAAAAACTATTAAATAAAAAATCTTGCCTTTCTCAGATTTATCAAGTTTTAAATAAAGAAAGAAGAAAATGGCAAGAGGATTTAAGGTGTAGAGTGTGTATAGACTTGCAACTATGATAAATTTTGACTTGAATTGTAAATGATTAAGAATAGCATAATGTAAACTCAACAAAGCTAAAAATACGAAGCTTTCCTTATAAAATGATACACTAAAAAAACAAGAAAGCAAAAAGCAACACAAAATTGGCCAGATAGCTCTGATATCATGTAAGACACTCAGGAACAAAACAAGAGAAAGAGACATCAAGTAAGCCCAGGATAAAGACATCCAATAAAGGTTGTAATCGCATAGACTTCCTGTCAAGAAAAAAAACTTCTGAAGAAATACCGCTGATGGTTTGATCCAAAAATTGATTTGTGCAGCAATCGGCAATAAATTTCCGTCGGTAAAACCTGAGCCATGCCTCAATAAAATATCTAGGTCATAAAATGAAAATCTATGATAATCTATATACTTTAGAGAATTCAGCATCAAAATTGTATCCCCTTGAAATTTGTGATAGATAAGATAGGCATTTATCCATAACAAAAATAAGGAAAAAATATAAATACCAAAATATCTAAAGAAAAAATCCCTGAATTTTTGATAAACCAAAAACCCAGGGATCAAATTCAAAAAAATAAAAAAAAGAATCAATTATTGAATATCAGCTTTTTTTCTAATTGTAATACTTTTAGTTCTTGAAGGTGCTGTAACATTATTAGCCTCAGATACTACACCTATAACTTTATTAGCGATTACCCCTGAGTAAATATCTGAAGCAAAAGTGGCTAGACTTCTGACGAAAACTCCAATTTCGGCATTGGTTAAATTGTCTTTTGCATATTTTAGCTCGGCATATGTTGGATTTAACTTTACAGGATCAGGTAAAATACCAACGCTTAGAATTTCCACCAAAGTAGATTCATATCTTTCAAAATTGGCATTTAAATTTGCAATGGTCAAGACTGTTGGCGTTACAAACTGTCCACCAGCCAATTTAGTTACAGCTGAAAGCGGTACATTGTTCAATTGTAAAGCACCATTAAACTCTTCAATAGTGAGTGCGGAAATATCAATTTTAAGTTTATCTCCTTCTACAAAAGGAATAGTAGTGTTGGCAACAAATCTAACGATTATACCTCCTGTATTATCTTGAACTACTATATTGAGTGTCGGGAAAGCAGCAAAAGTATTGTCAGATATCACAGTAGCTTCTACGTATTGATTTGGGAATGATCTAGTACCAGAAGCAAAGGCAGTACGCACAGCACCTAATGTAGTCAATGTTTGTGTAGAACCACCACCGCCGCCGCCACCGCCGCCGCTAGATGCTACTACATCACTTAAATTTCTGATTGCTATTAATCTATCCGCATTATTTTGAAGCAAGATACCCGTCATACTTATTGTAGAAGTAGGGAAATCAGTATTTCTAAAGGTAGCCTGCGAGTATGTAATATGTTGCATATTCGATGAGGCATCTGTCAAATTTAATCTTCCTGATACACCAAAATAATTAGTCGCAGTACTGGTAAGTTTAGCATCTTTTACTGTTACCAAAGTAGATTGCCATGCACTGAAATTATTGAGTACTTCTGCTATCGTAGCAACCCTAGGGGTTATATTTCCTGTACCAATTTTAACAATTTTAGTAGGATCTAAGTCGGAAATTTCTACTTGATTATTAAACACCTTAAGCGTAGCTTGATCAATAGTAACTTCTACAAGGTCATTTAAATTTAAACTATGATTGGCTGTCAAGAAGAAATTGATACCCGCAGTATTATCCTGAATAACAACAACTCTTGAGCTACTGACATTTTGATTTACTCTATCACTAATTACAGTACCCGTAAATTTCAATCCAGACAGAGATACAGAAGTACTAGTACCCAAAAGGTCTCTAACATCTTTGATAGATACACTTTGGTAAACAATTGGTCCGCCAGTACATCTTTTATCATTTCTAACAGATTTGAAATTCACATCTCCGACAGATCTTAATTTTAGTTGAATTGTAGAACCAAAAACTGTTAAAATTCCAGCTACTTCACCACGATTTGGATTTACTGAAGTAGCTGCAAAATCACTGTAAGCACTTGTTCTAACGATTAAACTGTCTGTAACAGATTTTAAAATTCTATTTTGATCAATTTTATTGACTGCATCTGCATAAGTAAATCTCAAATCAGCACATCTAAACTCAACATCTCTGACTATTACCTTGCGGTATTGCATATGAATATCTCTATTTAATCTATTGATTTGCTCTACCGTGAGGATTGTGTCGTTTACTAACTCTCCTAATTTTCCTCCTATAATGGCTTGGTTTGCTTGACTTGCTGAGATATAAGTCAATTCTCTAGAATTTGGATTTGAAGTACTGTCAATATTTCCACCTAATTGAATAAGATCTCTGTATTTACCCATATTGAGACCTTTTAATTTGACATATACTTTTCTTCCTATAGGATATTTAGTATAAAAATCAGATAAGTTTATCTTAATACCAATAGCACCTGTAGCATCTTGAATAACCATTTCTTTATAGAAATTGCCACTTTTATCATCAGCAGTTACGACCCCTGAAATAGTTAAATCTTGTGTAATTGTAGCCAATTCTGAACCTGATGCTACATACCAATCTTTTAGTTGTTTAATTGTAAAGTTTACTGGAAGATTTGGATCTGTCGGCTCAGCAGGCTCATCGAAATTTTCCTTGAAACACGAAGTAAACGTGAGCAAAGGCAATACAGCAAATAAAAGGAATAATTTTTTCATAATTTATTTTTTTTTAAAATCTAAAGTTAGCAGTAAACGCATAATTAATGCCCATCATGTGGGTATAACGAATTGGGAAACGCTCTGGATTTCTTTCATTAAAGTCAAATCTAAACTGTTCTCTTCCACCTATCATGACATTTTGATTATCCAATAAATTATTTACAGATAAACTAAAGTCAACATAGTATCGATTCTTGCTTTTAAACGAAAACATCTTATTGAGATAAAATGACTTTCTGAGAAATAAATCTACGGTCCATGCAGCAGGCATCTCTTCCTGCCTTAAAATACTATAATACAAGTCTGAACGATATTCTACTTCATCTAAAGCACTTTTAGTTCTTCTCTGAGGACTAAGGAATACATAATTTCTAGCCATGTGATTGAGACTGACTGATGCAGACCAAAATTGAGGAGAAGAATAGTTAAGTTTAAGCATATAAAGCTCTTGTGGTCCAGATGCTTGTTTTAAATATTGATAATACAAATCTTCTGGTGCTTCTGCATTATCAGAATTAAAATTAAAAAACTGTGCTTTAGGTCTATTGGTGTAGATGTTATCCATATAAGTACCTGCAAAAGATGCAGTAAATCCTCGACCAATATTATATTCTGCTGCTACTTCCACACCTTGATTTCTTTTATTAATCTCGGTGATCAAATATTTTCCAAAAGTATTGATTTGCTCATTATAAAACAATACAGATTCTCTATCGTTTTCAGTTTCGGTATAAAAAAATGTTGCCTGAAGTTTAAACTTAGGACTTTTATAATTATAAGTAAAATCAAATGATTTAGCTAAAACATTACTTAAATCTTTGTTATAATTATTGGTAGAGCGTTCATTATAAAAAACATTCTGATATTCTTGACCATAATAACCAACCCAAAGACCACCTTGAAGGTAATTTCTACCATTAAACTTATAAGTCATTCCTAATTTTCCTCTATGATTATCGAAACTTGGAATTTCAGAATTACCAAAAGATGTATTCGTGAAACCGCCTACTCTATAAAATCCATTTCTCTGATACTGAGTATGAGAATACATGTAAGCAGCAAAAACATCGATTTGGTCAAATTTAAAAACCCCTTGCAGCCATGCATTTCCACTTGATGCTCTCGACATATAATTATAGCCATAACGGTCACCTCTATATTTAGGAACAGCACCTGTATTTACATCGTTTAGAATTACCTCTCGATTATCAGGTGCATCCATTTGAGCAAAATAATTGACATTTAAGGCATAGTCACTTCCCAATAAATCATCAATTTGTCGGAAATTCTCACTTAACGTATTTTGGAAATTTAAACCCAAAGTTAGCTGAATTTTACTCGTCATATTTCTAGTAATCAAAAGGTTGGCATTCAATTCACTAATTTTGTTAACATCCCTAGATTGAATATAAACTGCCTGATAACCAGAATCTGTAGAATTAGGAATTTGAGATCTATAACCACGATTAGCATTGTATAAGCTTGCCCAATTGATCAACATATTGTCTTCGGGATTATTTTTAAACGATTCTATCATTGAAGTTCTCAGACTTTCATTTTCTTCATACGAAGGAAGATTCTTATAAAAATTCGGATAAGGATTAGTCGCATTAAACCAATCTAAACGAGAGCTAGAGTGCTCCCCAAACTTATATCCAACATTAAATTTAATACTAGTTTTCTTATCGAGTTCATAATTACTTGACAAGATAAAATGATTGGTTTTGTCTCTTCTGATATTGGCGTTTCTAGCTTCTCCATTTTGAAAACCAAAATTAGGATTATAGTAATTATCTCCCCATAAATCCATTTGCTCTCTTGTGGCATCAGTAGCAGCTCCACGAGTTGTATTTACTGTAAAAGCTGATAAAGTTAATAATAAATCTTTTCGAATGAGTTTACTCACAGAGCCAAAAAGTGAATAAGATTCATATGGAGTACCTTGTATATAACCAGAATTGGCTTGTCTATAGTTCCCAGCTATAGTGGCATGAATACCATATTTAGGAATATATCCAAAATTATGAACTGCAGAAATTCTGTTTTGAAAATTTCTATTCATTCTAGACAAGGTAATCCTTGTACCTTTTCGTTGATTAACTGCTTCCATATCTACGAGATTATTCGTAGATAAATTACCAAAGGTAAATGGAATCGCTCGAATACCATAGTAGGTTGATCTCGATCTCATTACATCATTTAACCCGGAAAATTCACTAAAAGACACAGAGCCACGGAAAAGATTTTCGAAATTTAGATGATTTAAACGAATTTCATCGCCAAAATTTTCATATCCTCTATTTCTATAGCGAAACTGAAAAAAATTAAAATTAGAATGAAATAAATACAAATCATTAGAAGCATTTAATAAACTAGATACCGCTAAATTATCATTTGGGGAACTTTCATCAGATTGCTCGATCACAGGAATGTCTTCAAGTCTAGATTTAGAAGCTATAGAAGTCAACAAAATATTTAGATTAATATCTTCTCCAGAAATATAATTGATATCTTGATTATGCTCAGTATAACCATCTTTATTGACATAGAGTACATAATATGCCGATTTAGGGTTGGCATAAGAAAATATTCCGTTTTCATTTGTCTTAGTTACAAATTCACCTAAGGGGTATATTAACCTTACCTCTGCATCTACAACTGGATTCATGAATTTATCATGTATAATACCAGAGATGTTTTGTGCCTGAGCCAATATTGTAAAAAATAGAAATAAAAGTCCAAAAATCTTTTTCATATTATTTATAGCTTCTTTGTGCGATTTTAATATTCTCGTAAACCAAGTTTTCTTTTTCTAAAATTGGCTCCTTGTCTTCTTCTGTATACTTCCAACAAGATACATAAGCAAAGTTGTCGTCATCTCTAAGAGCCTCTCCTTCAGCAGTTTGAAACTCTTCTCTAAAGTGACCTCCACAACTTTCATTTCTATTCAAAGCATCATGACACATCAACTCACCTAGCTCAATAAAATCTGCTACTCTAAATGCTTTTTCAAGTTCAAGATTAAGTTCATGGGCACTACCAGGAATTTTTACATTTGACCAGAATTCTCTTTTTAACGTTTGAATTTTCTCAATAGCAAATTTCAGGCCTGCTTCATTTCTAGCCATGCCACAATAGTCCCAAATGAGTTTGCCGAGTTGTTTGTGATAATAGTCCACAGATTTTTCACCTTGAATACTCATCAGTTTGTCAAGCTTAGCTTTTACTTGATTTTCTGCTTCTTCAAATTCCACGGAGTCTGTAGTAATTTTTCCAGTTTTGATTTCATTGGATAAATAAACCCCAATAGTGTATGGTATGACAAAATATCCATCAGCCAAACCCTGCATTAATGCAGAAGCACCTAATCTATTGGCGCCGTGATCACTAAAATTAGCTTCACCTAAAGCATAGCACCCAGGTATTGTCGTCATTAAATTATAATCTACCCACAAACCACCCATAGTATAATGTACCGCAGGATATATCATCATTGGCGTTTCATAAGGATTTTGGTCGACAATTTTTTCATACATTTGAAATAAATTGCCATATTTCTCTTCGACCACTTTTTTTCCTAACTCTTTAATTTTAGCATCACTTGGATTTTCAATTTTAAGCAAATTTGCTTGGATTTTCCCATAGCGCTCTATAGCTGAGGCATAATCTAAAAAAACAGCTTGACCGGTTTTATTTACGCCGAAGCCTGCATCACATCTTTCTTTGGCAGCTCTAGAAGCTACATCACGAGGCACTAAATTTCCAAATGCAGGATATCTTCTTTCTAAAAAATAGTCTCTGTCTTCTTCTTTTATCTGATTTGGCGTAATTTTTCCTTCTCTCAAGGCTTGAGCATCTTCTAAATGTTTAGGTACCCATATTCTACCGTCATTTCTCAACGATTCACTCATTAACGTTAGCTTGGACTGATGTTCCCCTGATACAGGAATACAAGTAGGATGGATTTGAGTGAAGCAAGGATTAGCGAAATGAGCACCTTTTTTATAGGCCTTCCATGCTGCAGTGACATTCGAACCCATAGCATTTGTCGATAAGAAAAACACATTCCCATAGCCCCCGCTGCATAACAATACCGCATGAGCACTATGACGTTCTAATGCTCCAGAAATCAAATTTCGGGCGATAATTCCACGAGCTTTGCCATCGATCAAAACAATATCCATCATTTCATGACGATTATACATAGACACGGAGCCTTTGGCAATTTGACGAGATAAGGCAGAATAAGCTCCTAAGAGCAATTGCTGTCCTGTTTGACCTGCTGCATAAAAAGTGCGTTGAACCTGAGTACCCCCAAAAGATCTGTTGTCTAAGTTTCCACCATATTCTCGCGCGAAAGGGACTCCTTGAGCGACACACTGATCTATAATAGATGCCGATACTTCCGCTAATCTATATACATTAGCTTCCCTAGCTCTATAGTCGCCTCCTTTTATCGTATCATAGAATAATCTATATACACTATCTCCATCATTTTGATAATTCTTAGCGGCATTAATTCCACCTTGAGCCGCTATCGAATGCGCTCTTCTTGGACTGTCTTGAAAACAAAACGTCTTAACATTATAACCCATTTCAGCCAAAGCTGCACTTGCCGAAGCGCCTGCAAGTCCACTGCCAACTACTATTACATCCAAATTTCTTTTATTAGCTGGATTAACTAAGGGACAAGTGGCCTTAAATTGTGACCATTTTTTTGAAAGTTCGCCTGAAGGAATATTTGAATTCATAATACTACTTTTTAATATTAAATAACACCCAAATGAAAAGCAATTGGAATAATCGCAAAAACAAAAGGAACAATCACTGAAAATGCAAGACCTAAATATTCAATAAATCCGTTAACTTTGGGATGATTTATACCAATTGATTGAAAAGAAGATTTGAACCCATGCAGCAAATGCCAAAACAAACTAATACATGATAAAACATAAAGAATAACCACGGGCAAACTTTGAAACTCTAGTTTCATTTTTTCATATAAATTTAACTCTTCTCCGGTAGTCAATTGGTTGTATCTGTTTGGAATCCAAAAATCTGCAGCATGTATAATTAAAAATATCAAAAGCAATGAACCTAAAACAGCCATAGACCGAGAATACCATGGTGAAGATACCTTGGCGTTGACTGCAAAATAACCCTGAGGTCTTGCTTTTCTATTGATGTACGTGAGGTAATATCCATCAATAATATGTATCAAGAAACCCAAGACAAGTCCTATTTCTAAAGTTCTCATCAAAGGATTGGTACCCATAAAATGCGCTGCTTCTAAAAATTTCTCTCCATTATTTCCTAAAAACACTAAAGCATTGATACCAACATGTACAATTAAAAAAGTAATGAGAAAAAGTCCCGACAAGCCCATGATGAGCTTTCGAAATATAGAAGTAGAAAAAACCGTAACTGCCATATAGTAAATTCTTAGTTTAGGATTTTAAAAGCCAAAAATAAATAAAAAATAACAATCCCATGAGTTTTTTTTGAAATCATGTGTAAAACATGTAGAATTCATTTAAAACTTTTTTGATTTTATTCGATAAGATAAAAAATAAAAATATTGAATTATAAAAAAAACGATTAATAATCCTAAGATAACCAATCCACTAGAAAGATTAAACTGAATATATAGCGCTAAAATTATCAATACCAGAACTTGAACTCCGGCTAAAAGCCAAACAATTTGATTTGTTTTAGGAGTATAAATAGATAAAACATGAGATAAATGATCTTTTCCTCCGACAAATGGAGAAGTTTTTCGCTTAATTCTATATATAAAAACCGTAAAAGTATCTATAGAGGTGACGAAAAGCAAACATATATGATACAAACATTTATCTAACAGACTTAAATGAGACGACATCCACACATATTGAATAATAAAAAAAGCCAAAACCGCACCTAGAAGCTGACTTCCACTATCTCCTAAGAAAATTTTAGAAGGATGAACATTATAAATCAGAAAGCCAAGTAACACCCCTATGAAAAATAAAAAAGGCCAGACATAGTTCCATTGTTTAGGAATCATAATAAACAAAGCTATAAAAAAAATCAACGATATACTCGATGAATGAGCATCCATATTATCAATCATATTTATGGAATTCATCAGAAACACCGTGATAAATATCGTAAAAAAAGCATTTACCCCAAAAAACGGCGTCAAATCTGGAACAAATTGAAAAAATACAAGTATCAAACCACAAAAAATCTGACCCAGTAATTTTAACAAGGCATTAGTGTTATAAGTATCATCTAAGAACCCTATGGCAAATGAAGCGAACACCAGAATAAACAAAACTTGATTTAATGATGATTTGAAATAATCATCCAAAAATAAAGCCAATAATAAAGAAATTATCAAAAAACAAATAAAGATGCCGATACCTCCTAGCGAAGGCTTGCGTGAAGACCATCTGATTTCATCTAAAGCTTCTATATGTCTATTGCCTAAATTTACAGAAAATCGAAGTAAAATTTTAATACCAATGATGAAAAGAAAAAAAGTTAGTAAAACTAAACCTATAAATCCCATGATATATATGATTTTATCTTTTTAATCCAACCAGATTTCTTAGTTTCTTGATTTGAAGTATAATAGCCATCCTGACCATAAGCCTGTGAATTCTTACC
>JALOMB010000112.1 GCA_025455685.1 Chitinophagales bacterium
AGAATGTTTCAAGGTGAAAACACCTTGAAAGGCGACATTTTAGGGATTGAGAATGTTTCAAGGTGAAAACACCTTGAAAGGCGAAGAGGTAAATCAGTATCAGAAGTTTGTAAACTAGCCTTTTATCTCTAAAACTATACCATTTTTTTCTTATCTTTGTTGGATAAATCAATCTATGCACCGAATTATTATATCTATTTTATTGGTGTTCATTAGCCTAAATGCGAATGCACAATCCCTCAAAAAACTCCAAACCAGAGATACTTTATTTCATACTTATAAACTAGACGAAAATCAGCTCGAGTATATTCACAGAAACAAAAGTTTCCGAGATACCGCTTGGATGCTCACTCACCCCTTCAATAAAACAAGTAATAGTATTCAATCCTACGGAGATACTATGCCCTATGGCTCCTATCTGGAAGTCTCTATCGTAGAAAATGTGGTGAGTGCCAGACTTTTGCAGCGATTTCCATTTATCATCAAAATCAAAAAAATAGACAACGATATCGTCTTATTTCTCAAATCCGTGAAGTCCAAAGACAGTATGTATGCCGTCATTTCAGATGCCACCCTGAGATTTGATAATCTTATCCTAGCTTTTGATACTAGTGTGGGTGGGTACGTTTTGCCCTATGATTCCCTCAAAAACTCAAGCCCAGATAGATATTTGAGTATTGAGTATCAAAACAACAATTATATCCAAACCCTAAATTTCACGCCAGAAGTCATTGCCAAAAAACAGAGAAAACCTAAAAAGCCCTATGAAGCCAACGCTTACGGCTATTGTGTAGTGGATAAACCCATTTATAGACTCGGCGACAGCTTAAGGCTTAAGGCTTATATGCTGGATAATACATCGGGTGAGCCCATTCAAAAAGAGGCTACCATAGAAATCAAAGACCTCACACAAAACAAAATTGTATTTACAAAAAATATAGAAAATATCAGTCCGGGTGCTTATGTATTCGATTGGATAGTTGCGGATACCTTGCTCCAAGACAGAAATTATTCGGCTAATGTATATTATAAAGATAAGGAAAATAGACCCGTAGGCATCACGACTTCATTTCGATTGGAGAGTTATATTTTGGATAAAAATGTACTGACCTTCGCCCCAAGCAAATCGGAGTATAAGGCTGGAGAGCCTATAGAATTTATCGCTACCACCCAAGACGCCAACGGATTTGCACTCAATAATATAAAACTCAACTATACCGTAAAAATTTCCAATGTGTTTGGCATTGAGAGAGATACCTTGACGATGAGCGATAGTTTGAAGCAAAACTTCCGTAAGGTAGATACGATGCTCGGTTATGAAAAAATTCATCGTTTTTTGATAGATTACCAATCTTTGCCCGAAGCGTCTATGACTTTGAATATCAATGGAACCATCACCGATGCGCAGTTTGAAAAAACGCCGTTTAGCTTCAATGTCAATTATTTTTCGAAGAGAGACCAAACCTTATTTTATCAAAAACAAGATAGCGTAATACTCAAATATCTCGTATTAGGCCAAGACGCCAAGAAAAAATTCACTATCCAAACCTATAATCAGTTCAACAAAAAAGTGGATAGCCTAGAGGTCATTAGTCCTTATCAACACAAGATAAATCCTAAAATCACTAGAGTAGAGCTATTAGACTCCAATAAAACCGTTATTGCTTCACAAAATATTTTTTACAATCAACTAGAAATTCTCAACGCCAAAGGCGAGAGAAATGCAAAAAGCATCAAATTATCCTTTACATATCCTTTTGAAGATAAGGTGTATTATCGGGTGTATAAAAATGATAAAATCAAGACCAAAGGAAGTGGCAAAAACTTCTTCCTTGAGGTAAATGATACCACCCTAGACCAATATAGTATTTTGATGACCCACAATGCCAACGGAAACATAGAGCAGAATTTCTATAAAATGACTTTTTATACCAAAGATAAAGAAATAACGCTGAAAACAAATTTGCCCGAACGAGCCTTCCCCGGTCAGACCTTACCGCTAGAGATTTCGGCGACCGACTGGTATGGCAAACCTATAGAAAACTTCAATATTACCAGCTTTGCAGTCAATAATCAATTCAAAAATAGACTTTCTGCCCCTTATATTCATGTGCCCAGCCAATATAGACTTTCGGTCAATACCGAACATTTACCCAATTTATATCCTAATTTAACGCTAAGCTCTCTAAATTTTGAAGATAGAAATTTCATCAAACCTGCACATATTGTGGCTTTTGATTTGTATAAAAACGAGTTTTATCAGCTTCTATTTCCCAAAAATGGAATGACCATAATCAAAAATCCAAAACAATTCCCTACCCCAGAGCTTACCGTAATGATATCCTACCAAGGCAAGCTATACGCACCCAAATATTTCGAGCTAGACCACAAACTCCAAGCCATAGCCCATGTGTCTAACCCCTTGCAGTATTCCTTCGCAGCCAAAGAAGGGGAGCATAGACTCACTATTCGTGCCTTCAACAAATCCATTTATATCCCTAAAATTATCTTAACTCCTTATCATAAACATTATATAAGTATCCATTTAGATAGTCTGACAAAAAATAGTTTTCCTAAAGATATCATCGTAAAAGATAGCTTGAGCTTCACTACGCTAAACCCAGCAGAGCGAAAAAAAATAGAAAATTCTTTAGTTCTTTTTTATAATTATTCTATAGATAGTGTGTTTCGGATTATCAATGATGATTTAACGAAAATACAATTTAAACGATTTGACGCTTCTTTTCCGAAAATTCGTATAGATCAAGACAATTTGAGCGTTTTAGGTCCTTTAAACTTTAATGAAGTGATTTTCGAATCGGGTAGATGGAATAGCAAAGTAGAATCCAAACTTCAAACAGGTCGGGTAATTTCGTATTTTGAGTATTACCATAGCAATATCAAAGAAAAAGAAATAGACAAAAGAAGTATTATAGATATTAATTTCAACGATCAAGAAATTCCCTACGCTAATATTCCCTATTTATTAGAACCCGATACCATCATTCCGCAAAAGCCCGAGCCTATCCCACAAATAATTACGCAAAAACCGATTGAGGAGCCTACTTATTTTGAGCCTAATGCGTATGCCTATAATCAACGAAGAAATTTAAGTGCCCAAAATCTTAAAATTCATTTCTTCCAAAAAAATAAAAAGAAAATCACGGCTTGCTGGGTCATCAATAAAACCGAAAAAGACCGCTCCCAGTATTTTAATCAAATTTATGATAATTTTGTATTTTATACCGATAATGCTAATTTGCCCATCGATATTTACCTCTTTACCCAAGACCATGAGCTAAAAATATATAGAAATGTAAAGTTAAAGCCTCATACCACCCTATATATAGACGCTACACATTTGGCGACAGATTCTATCAAGGAAGAAGATTTAGCCTTACCCATTCAAATTTATAACAAACTTACAGAAATTCCACAATTGCCTTTTTATTATAACCCCAAAGAATACAAAAACCTCAAACTCTCTCAAACCAATCAACTCAATGAGCCTGGAAAAGCCCATTTCATAGGTAATATCAACGATGAAAATCTTTCGCCTATTCCCAATGTATATGTTATCTTAGAAAAAAATGGCGTTTTTCAATACGGTGCATATACCAATCAAAAAGGAGAGTTTGAATTTCTGCATATTCCAGCGAATACTTATGATATCAAGATTTTTCACCAAGATTATTTGATGAAATATTATTATCAAGTCAATATTGGCGGGAAGTTTCAGCAAATGACTTTGTTTAGATTACAGGATAAAGAAAATCAAAGACCCGACTTTGAAGAAATTAGTAATGATTTTAGATTATCCATTAATCGTGCAAAAAGTAGTAGCAGCCTAATGGTCAATGTCTTTGATAGAGAAACGAGGATGATTTTGAAAAATGCTATGCTAAACATTCAATCAGGTCAAATCAATAAAACTATTCCTAACCCTACGGACAAAGCGTTTAATTATAACAATGAAGACAATAATTTGGTTCTTGAAATTGTCTGTAAAGGATTTAAATCAAAGGAATTTAGCATTTCAGAACTAGAGATAGAAAACAATTTAGAATTAGATGTGTTTCTCAGTTCTACAGCTCTTGCGGAGCCTGAAATAGAAGAAGAATATCTTTCGGTAGATATGATACGAAGTAAGCTGGAAGACGAAATTCAAAGCGTACATACAGGGACTATATGCCCCGATATTTATGGCAAAATCACCGATGAAGCTGGAAATCCACTCCAAGGCGTGCGGGTATCTATCCAAAATAATCCATATGAAAGTCAAAGAGCTTCGAAAAAGTCAAATATAAAACCCTATAAATATGCTATATCCGACCGACATGGATTGTATAAAATTCCTTGTGTAGAAAAAGCCGACGGGCAACCCATTTATGTGAATTTATCGGCAAGTGCCAATGGACGAGAGACAAGAAATTGGGAAGAATTAGAAATAGAAGCCTATTCGGATTTGGCAGTAAATTTTTCGATGAAAATAGCGAGAAAAAAAATACAGCCTGTGGTGCTAAAAAGCCAAAAAGATAAAAAATCTCCTTTGCAAGATTTATCAAATGAAAAAAGAATTAGTAAAAAAGAAGTTTATGCACCTTCAGAGAAAAAAGTATCAGATTTAGCTGGTAGTTTCGGTGGTGTTATCCAAGAAGAGCGCATGAAAGTAAGTGAATATGCTGAGGGTTCATCCGTTGCTCTATCATCAGTAAGTGGAGGGGGATTAAAAACAGGAAAAAATTCAATGGGAAACTCAAAAATGCCAAGTGCTCCAAATCAATCTAAAGACCAAGAGGGCACAGAAGATGGCGACGGCTCAGAGGATGCAGACAAAAAAACAAACGACCCCACCAAACCCAAAGAAAAAATAGACGGCATGCTAGATGAGCTCATCAATGCCGGCATGGGCAATCAACTCCGTAAAAATTTCTCCGATGTAGGCTACTGGGCTAGAAACCTCATCACTGACGCACAGGGCAAAACCTATACCCAAATCAAACTCCCCGACAATATCACCCAATGGAGGAGTTTCACCC
>JALOMB010000113.1 GCA_025455685.1 Chitinophagales bacterium
TCTATTTTACCATTATCGTTCTGAAGAGCTGAAAATTTTTCTTTTCGGAATACATCATATAAATCCTTTGATTTGAGTGGTTCGCCATTAAAGTAAAACCATTCACTTCCTAACTCAATTTTTCTTTCAATATCTTTCATTTCAAGAAAACGATGAAATGCTTTATCGGTGAAACTTTCTTCACCACCTTCAAAAAAAGCAGGAGCACTCCAAAGTTTTTGATACTTTTCATTGAGAGCTGCTGTTTTTACTTGTTCCTTAATTCTATCGTCTACATTTTTTCTTTCCGTATAACCAATTTTTTGTGAGCCATCATTTTCTTTTTTATTAGGTAGAATATATGAATATACCTGAGGATATATTACTTTGAAGGATTTAATGTTTTGGGTAACTGAACTCATTTATTTTAAAATATTTTCCTTGCAATAATGGGTTATTTAGAATTTTGTTATTTTACCTTTCACAGTCATCTTCCCAAAGAACCAATAAAAGATCAAACCGGACGCCACGATCAAAGCACCTGGAAGTGTGTTTTCTGGCTCTGATATCATCAATCCTACAATGAGCGATAGTGCCAAAACAGAATACAATAGAATCATTGCGTAATCTGTCCAAGCCAAATAAGGCTTTTGCTTATGGAAGACAAAGCTCGACCAAAGCGTCAAGACATAAAAAACCAAAGCCACAAAAATCGTATAAGTCAGCAATTGACCATATGAGCCACTCAAACAGAGCAAACTCACCCAAATTGCTTGAATAATCAAAGCATTTTGAGGGACTTGATAGGCATTAAGTTTACGAGCTATGGGAAAAAAATGATTTTTTTCTGCCATCGCAAGGTATAGGCGGGAACCTCCTAAAATCAAGCCATTATTACACCCAAAAGTAGAAAACACGATGAGTAAATTCATCAATAGCATAAATCCATACCCAAACCCACCTAAATATTCGCCTAATGCAAAGCTAGATTTCAAACCTATGATTTGATCATCAGCTACTTTTAACGTGTCAAAAGGCAGTAAACCCAAATAGACGACATTAGTCCAGAAGTACAAAACGCATACGATTAGTGTCCCCCAAAAAAGAGCCTTTGCGATATTTTTTTCTGGGTTTTTGATTTCAGCAGCGATATTGACCACACCGCTCCAAGCATCACTCGAAAAAAGTGAGCCTACCATAGCACTACTCAAGGATAGCAAAAGCACTGAATTCCATTGAATCTCTGGTGAATTGTGCCAATTTTCAGAAAAATTTGGCAAGAAAAAACTGCCTAAGACCAAAAGCACAAAAAGCGCCAAAAGCTTAGAAATCGTGAAGAAATTTTGAACCCATTTGCCCATCTGAATACCTCGAGCATTAATAAAAGTAAGCGTCCAGACCATCACCAAAGCCAAAAGCTCAATCGAACTGATATCGGTGAAGCCTAGGAAAAGGATAGGATTATCCGCTTGAAATAAAGGAAAAAACTTAAAACAAAATTTAGCGAAAGCTACAGCTACTGCGGCTATCGCACCACTTAGAATGACCGTAAAAGTACTCCAACCATAGAGAAATCCAGTCAGTTTGCCAAACGAACGCTCCAAAAAAACATACTGACCGCCTGTAAAAGGCATGAGATAAGCTAATTTTCCAAAAATCGTAGCGGAAAAGACTGTCATGATCCCACTAATCACCCAACAAAGCAAGAGTAATTTAGGGTTATTGAGTCCCAAGGCCATCGAAGAGGAGACAATGAATATGCCAGAGCCTATCATATTGCCTGAGACAATCATCGTGGCGTCAAGCAAATTTAGGGATTTCTTGAGTTCGGACATAAGATTTAAAATTAGAAGATATACCAAATCAGACGCGCCATAAGCACACTATGAAAATGCTCTTCACCAAAAGAACCTAAAGTAGCAGGACCGACAGAATGCGTAAACCTTAGATTGAACCCAAAACGATCTTTGATATTAAGGGTTGCGTTGAGTGCTAGTGCGATATCGAGATTTTGATACATATTGCCTTTTTGGATCAAAGAATCGTTTCGATAGAATTCTTCTTGATTTGGAACCCCTAAAACTACACCAGCACCAAAGCTAGCTATCTTTCGATCGTGGTAATGAAAAAGCAAAGGAGCTTCAAAATAGTTTACAGTAAATGCTCTAGTACCAGTAGCTTGATCAAATTCATTAAACACTGAGCCCGTAGAGCCTCGCTGACTATAGGCTAACTCGAGATTGGCGCTAAAACGCTCCGCTATCATATACTGTACCCCAATTCCGCCATATAACCCCCATTTTTTGAAGCCTCCTATCGAATCATTGACCATTTGAGTAGTTTGACCACCCGCACCCATATAAGCCGAAAACTTACCGACTTCTGTCTGAAGCTGCCCTTGAGATTTGGAAGTCAAAAGGATTAATCCTAAAAATAAAAAAAATCTCATATTAATCAAATTAAGAAATTAAAGACCTTGCCTGCTGTTTAGAGATTTCGGTAATCTCATCGCCACTTATCATTTTAGCTATTTCTATGATTTTTTCTTCTAAATCGAGCAACATAAACTGAGAAACCGTTTTTTGATGTTGAATTTCTTTGTAAATTCTAAAATGCCTATCCCCTTTACTCGCGATTTGAGGTAAATGAGTAATAGCGATAATTTGGTGATTTTCCGCTAATTTCTGTAAGCGCTTAGCTACTTTTTCTGCGACCTGACCTGAGACACCCGTATCGATTTCATCGAATACCAAAGTAGAAAGCTGCATTTTTTGAGAAATGATAGACTTCAGCGCCAACATAAACCGCGACATTTCACCGCCTGATATCGCTCGCTGCAATTCAATAGGTTCTTTGCCGCGATTGGCAGAAAAGAGAAACCTCACTTCATCAATTCCAGTAGGCCCTAATAAATCATTGGAAGTTTGGATATGAATCTGAAACACAGCATTTTCCATTCCGAGTTCGGCTAAAATGGCCATGACTTGATCTTGAATGCCTTCGATATGCGCTTTTCTTCGAGAACTCAAGGTATTGGCAAGCGCTATTAATGCGACATACTGCACTTTGAGCTTATCGCGCATAGCCTCTACATCTTCTCCTGAAGCTTGCATCGCATGAAGTCGTTGATTTAGCGTTTCTTTATGTAGGACTAATTGCTCAAAATCAGCAATTTGATGTTTGCTCATTAATTTATTGAGCCAGTTTATTTTTTCTTCCAAGGAAATTTTCAAATTCGGGTCAAAAAGAATATCTTCAGCGAGATTTTGATTGGTTTTGCTCCAATCTCTAAACTCTTCGATCATCGCGATGAGTCGCTGACTTTGTGTATCTATATCTGGGTGTATCGAGGCGTATTTCTGCAATTTTTGATTCATTTGAAGCAGCATATCTTCGATATTGATTTCTGATTCGAGGCTAATTTGATTGATAAAAGCCAAATCCTGAGTCAGTTCGACGGATTGCTCCATGAGATTGAGGTCTGATTCCATTTTGCTAAAATCCCATAACTCGAATTCGTATTCATTCATTTCCTGAACGTGATAAGTGAGCAGCTCTTTTTCTTGGGCGAATTTTTCTTTGTTTTCGAGTCTTTCTTGATAGATTTTTTTTTGGGTGATAAATGCCTGATACTTCGATTCGAATTCGTGGAGCAAATCCATATTCTCCGCATAGGCATCTAGGATTTTTAGTTGAAAATCTTTGCTTTTGAGCTCTAAGGCATCATGCTGTGAATGAATATCGATAATGAAATAGGATAATTCCTGCAAAATTTGCAAACTGACTGGGGAATCATTGATAAAGGCTCTAGATTTGCCATTTGGTGTGATTTCTCTTCGAATAATCGTCCTGTCTTCATAAACTAATTCATTTTTTTCGAAAAAATCTTTTACTACTCCTTGACTAAAATCCAATTCTACCTCGACGAAGCACAACTCATCGGGATTAGAAAGTAGCTGTGTATTGGCTCTATCGCCTTTGATAAGTCCGAGACTTGAGAGCAATAGAGATTTACCGGCACCCGTCTCACCTGTGATGATATTCAAGCCGCGGTCAAATTCGACTTTGACATAGTCGATAATGGCATAGTTCTTAATTTCTAAGCTCAGTAGCATGATTTATTCCATAAATTTTTTGGTGTCTTCTAAGAATTTATCAATCCCAATCGTTGTCAAAGGGTGATTAACCAGACCTTGAATAGCAGAAAGCGGACAAGTGGCAATATCAGCTCCTACTTCAGCGCATTTAACGATATGAAGTGGGTTTCTAATCGAAGCCGCGAGAATTTCTGTATCCCAAGTGTATTGACTAAAGATATGGGCAATTTGCTCGATGAGTTGGATTCCATCCCAGCTTGAATCATCTATTCTACCTACAAACGGAGAAATCATAGTCGCACCTGCTTTGGCTGCCATAATGGCTTGAGCAGCACTAAAAATCAAGGTACAATTGGTTTTGACTCCTTTTTGTTTGAAAAAATGAATGGCTTTTATTCCTTCGAGACACATAGGTATTTTTACGACAATATTAGAGGCTATCGACGACAAATTCTGTCCTTCTGATATCATTTTTTCGTAACTCATCGATAAAACTTCGGCGCTCACTGGTCCAGGTACCATTTCCGCGATCTTAGCATAATGATCATTTATCGCTTTTTCGCCTTTGATGCCGAGTTTGGCCATGAGCGAAGGGTTTGTGGTGACTCCATCGATTATTCCAAGTTTAAGGCCTTCTTGAATTTCTGATAGGTCTGCAGTATCGATAAAGAATTTCATATTTATATAAATTTTTAGCTTGATTCTAAATGAAATACAAATCTAAGAAATTTGAATTTATTTTGTAGGAAATTATTTCTAGCATTTTCTTTTGAAAGATTTAAAAATAAAAAAAGACACAGATTGAGCTGTGCCTTTTTCTTGGTTTGATTTTTGGTTAATGCTATTTTACGATTAGCTTTTTGGTCATCATTTCTTCATTTGCTGTAAACTGAACTATGTAAAC
>JALOMB010000114.1 GCA_025455685.1 Chitinophagales bacterium
AGAACTTCTTTTGAAATTTTTATATCTTGATTTAAAGTATCATACAGATACATGGATTCCTTTTCTATGTATTCATAACGCACTAAATCTTCACTAAAATTCAATTCAGCATGCTGCTTCTGACAAACTTCTTGGTATACAGACACGACCTCTTCTTGCTTTTCGCCAATAAGTACTACGGCATTTTCCTTAATGATTCCAGCTTTTTGAGATGCGATAGCTTGAAGTGTATTCCCTAAAACATCTTGATGATCAAAGCTAATATTAGTGATGATATTAAATGTAGACACTATGATATTCGTCGTATCCAGCAATCCGCCAAGCCCGACTTCAACAACACAATAATCAACGCTTTTTTCTTTAAAATAAGCCATAGCCATCCCAAAAATAGCCTCAAAATAACTTAATTTTTGGGTTAACATAAAGTCCTGATGTTTTTCTACAAATTCTACTACAAAATCTTCTTCTATAAATTCACGTCCAATTTTAATTCGTTCCCCAAATTCTACAACATGGGGTGAACTATAAATGCCAACTTTAAATCCATGCAATCCTAGATATGCAGCCAAAAGATGCGTCACAGATCCTTTTCCATTGGTTCCTGCTACATGAATGCATTTCAGTGAGGTGTGTGGATTATGCAAATAAGACAGAAATGACTGAATATTAGTCAAATCGTACTTCATTCCCACTTTTCCTTGTGTAGAAAAATTAGGCAATGTGTACCATAAAAAATTTAGGGTTTGAGAAAAAGTTAAAGACACTTTTTACCGAACTTTGAAATTATAATATATAGTCCCGTAGTCTTCAGGGGTATCCTCTGCTGCAGAAAAAACGGCAGTTTTAGCTTTTTGTTCACATTGAGCGATCAAATCACTATCAAATAATGTAGAACCTTTAGCTTGATATTTAGCGCTTACTACTTTGCCTTGTGCATTAACTTTGACACTGATGACTATTCTTCCTTCTAAATTACTATTGTCTAAAACTGTCGGAAGTTGGATCACCTTTCGGCTGTTTAGACCAGATCCTACCATTCCCCGACCAGCACCCGCAGAACCTTGACCAGTTGATTTGCCAAAATATAAATTAGATTGACTTCCAGAAGGATCACCCATATTACCCGTACCTGAAGTATTTCCCTGACTATTTGAAGCACTAGTTTTATTTGATTTCTTAAATATCGCATTTTCATTTATCGTCGAGACTTGTTCTTTGCTTGCTTCTTTAAGTGCGTTATCTTTATGCGCTATTTTCTCGGTGACTGCTTTTTTCTTAATTAGATTTTCTACTTTTACGATTCTATTAGTCTTAATATCTTGATCTTTTGCCATTTTACCTTGATTAGACTCGATAGGTACATTCTCGTCATCATCTTGTACGAGTAATTCTTCTTTGATCGTTTGCTCAAAAGGAGGGCTACCTGGAGCAGGTATATTTACCTGATCGTTTTCATTGAGTTGATTTTCACCTAAGCCTACATCACTATAACCAAAATCTACCAACAACCCTTGTCCTTCTTCATCAGCAAGGGGCTTGGGATGATGAATTTTGATAACTAAAACAAAAAAAAGAACCAAACAGATATAGCCAAAAGTCCAGAAAAAAGCTGTCCTAAGTCTTTTCTTTCTGTCTTTATTTACATTGCGGTCAAACTTGCTCTCAAGCCACAAAGATTGGGTATAATCTATAGCCATAATTATTGATTTGCACTTGTCGCTAAAACCATCTTGAGTTTTAATTTATTTCCAATTTCCAAAATATTGACCAAATCTTGAATAGACAAACTTCTATCTATACGCAATACCACAGTAGGCATAGACAATTGAGCCGTTTCAAGTTTAAGCAAATTTTCTAGATTCTCAATTTGAACTTGCTGATCATTGAGAAAAATTACTTTTTCAGCGTTTATAGATAAAACTACAGGCTGCTTTTGTAAGGCATTATTGGACTTGGAGTTAGGGAGCATGAGCTTAAGAACATTTGGATTGACCAAAGTAGATACAATGAGAAAAAACAACATTAAGAAAAACATAATGTCATTTAATGATTCCGTAAATACACCTACTTCTTCGTGCTTATGTCTTTTTCTGTATCTCATGATTATTCTGATATAATATCTAAAAACTCAATCAAGGCTTTTTCAAGAACATATATAGATTTATTGATTCGCCCTGATACTACGAAATAAAAAACATAAGCCATGATTCCCAAAAAAAGGCCTAAAGCCGATGTGATCATTTTGACATATAAACCTCCGGAAATACTCTCAATATTGTACTCTCCTGTGGCATTAATGGTGTAAAAAATTTGAATCACCCCAGCAATCGTACCTATAAAACCCAACATTGGTGCGAGCTTAGAAATCATTGAAAGCATTTGCTGACCTCTTTCTAAATCAAAAATCTCGAGATTTAATTGATTTTCCATAGACATCTGAATATCTTTTGGTGATGACCCAATTCGATTTAAACCCTTTGCAATGATTCTTGAGCTAGGTGATGATGCTTGAAGACACATTTCTCTAGCTTGATTGATTTCCGAACCCGATACAAGGGCTGAGAGTTTATCCATAAAGCTTTTGGGATAGGACATATAGCCATGCGTAGCAATGAGACGCTCTACAAATATAAATACTGCCAATACCGATAGCCCGAAAATCAAAAATGAGATAATTTGGCCTATTGAGCCCATCTTTATGATTATATCCAAAAAATTTTGTTCGAAGTTCATGAAAAAGATTTTATTTTAAAGGCAAATATAGCATGAATATCACTTATAAAATGCTAATAAATTCCACAAAAAGTAAAAATGTAGTTAAATATATACAGATTTATATAAACATACTTGATTTCTAGAAAAGAAAAATTATACTTTCTAGTAAAAAAAAAATACTTATCTTTGCCAACTCAAAATCAAAAATAAAATTATGGCAAATACTAAAAACGCTAAAAAAGCCACTAGAAAATCAGCTAAAAGACGATTGCTCAACAGATATCAAGCTAAAACGACTAGAAATGCAATTCGTAACTTCAAAGCATTAGAAGACAAAGATAAAAGCATCGAGAACTTATCAAATGTGATTTCTTTAATTGATAAATTAGCTAAAAAAAATGTAATTCACAAGAATAAAGCAGCTAATTTAAAATCTAAACTTCAAAAATCATTAAACAAATAATATGAAATATTTCTTAGTATTTTTGGCTTTATTTTTCTTCGCACAAACAAAAGCACAACTCAACTCTGTGGCTGCAACATCTAAGACGACTAAGCATCAAATCGGTATCAAAACCGGCGTCAGCATACCAAATCTTTCAGATAATTCTGGTAATATCTGGTCTGATAACTACACTTCGACTTCTGGCTATAATATAGGCTTGACCTATGAATATCATGTTTCTAGCTTGTTTTCGATTTATTCGGAGCTATACTACATTAAAAATGGTGGTAAAAGAACTGGGGATCAGCCTTTCACTTTGCCTACTATTGCACTTTCTATGTTTCCGGGTGTTACTTCTAATACTATTTTCTTCGGAAATTTCAGAACAGAATTAGATTTGAGGTATATAGAAATGCCCCTTATGCTTAGAGCTAATATTTTTAGAAATAATAAAGATCTTAGAGTATATCTTCAAGGAGGAGTTTTCGGAGGGTACTTGCTTCAAGCTACTCGTAAGACAGCAGGAATTCTTGATGCTACTACTACAGCGGATTTTGGAGATGGTAACAAAACACCTTTTCCTTTCCTAGCAGGTAATGATATGAGTAACTCTTCTGATGCTTTAGGAGAGCTCAACAAATGGAATTTTGGTTTAACAGGTGGACTTGGTTTAGGTTATAAACTTTCTAAAAATGACGAATTATCTCTTGATGCCAGAGTAAATTATGGTTTCATAGGCATCACGGCAAATGAGACCTACGGAAAAGCCAAAGTTGGTGCATTAGGTATCAATGCTGGGTATTCTAGATGTTTTTAAGATTAATATATTCCATAAAAAAGCCGTTGCAAATGCAACGGCTTTTTTTTTATAGTTTTTCTTGAATGGTCAAAATCAACGATTTTAGTCCATTGGAGCGCTGAGAAGTTAAAAATTTATGTAACCCGACTGCTTCAAATATTTTAAAATCATAGACTTTGGCTTCTTCTATCGGTCTAGACATCAGTAAGCTGGTCACAATGCCTAGAAGTCCTTTGGTAATAGCGGTATTGCTATCGCCTAAAATCTCAAAATTTTGGCTTTGTCGTAGGACTTCCACCCAAATCTTAGACTGACAGCCTTTGACTATTCTGTCGTCTGTTTTTAGCTCATCACTTATAGGTTTGACTTGTTTAGCATAGTCCAAGATGACTTCATAACGCTCTAATTCGTCACTTATCCATTCGAAGGCTTCGATTAGATTATTTTCTGCTTCATTCCAATTCATGATTTGTATTCTAAGGTTTCTTGATGTTTATAAATGATTACTAGTCCTGCTTCTCGAAACATCGCTTCGGACTCTTCGGCTAGCTGATAGCGCTGCTGACAGACTATTCTAGAGATGCCGCAGTTGATAATCAGCATGGCACAAGTGCGACAAGGGGTCATCCGACAGTACAAAGTAGCTCCATCGATGGCTACGCCTCTTTTTGCGGCTTGACATATCGCATTTTGCTCTGCGTGAACGGTACGGACACAGTGTTGGCTTTCTCTATTGTCTTCATCTACATGGATAACTTTTTTGATGAGGTGACCGACTTCATCGCAGTGTGGCAAGCCTTTTGGTGCACCTACATAGCCTGAGACGAGGAGTTGATTGTCCTTGACGATGACGCAAGCGGCGCGTCCTCTGTCGCAGGTGGCTCGTTTGGAGACGGTGTCCATGATTTCTAGGAAATAGTCGTCCCAATTTGGTCTTGTATAATGATTCATTAGTGATTTTTGAATTGCTAAATTAAAGAAATTAAGTTAATTAGGAGATAAAAAAAAATCCCGACCATATCCCGACCATAGATGATCGGGATTAAAACTTATCTAAATTGTTTTTCGAAAGCTTATAGTATGCTTAGAAAGTATATCTAAGTCCTAGCTGCATTCTCCATAGGGTATTATAATCAATGTTGTCAATGAAGAGTGAAGTTGGGAGATATGCACCCCTTGCATCAGTTGCAGTTCTATATCTATATCCAGTTACCTGATTGCCAGAAACAACTGCTTCAATTGGATTATTCATTATTAATTGTTTTCTTTTACCTGAATTTTCATTTATTAAGTTAAGTAAGTTGAATATATCTAAGGAAACTTGAATATTATTCGTTCTCTTACCTACTTTTACGTTGAAATCTTGTAGAATTTTCATATCCAAAGAATGATACCAAGGTAACAAACCAGCATTTCTTGGCATAACTTGACCTCTATACTGTTCTAAA
>JALOMB010000115.1 GCA_025455685.1 Chitinophagales bacterium
TATATTTTGCCTGAGGATACTTTGCGCGTAAAATATCAAGGAATAGACTATAAAGTCTATGCTACAGGTGGCAAAAAAAAGGATGAAAACCTTGATAGATATGATGTATGGAATTACAAACTCTATATCACCGCCAATATCAAAGGGAAAAAACGCAAAAGCCTTCTCGTAGCGCAATCCGTTTATAGCGATTTGAAAATAAATATCATTTTTGCAGGGGATATCGATGGTGATGGCATTTTAGATTTGATTTTGGATATTTCACAAAACTACAACGCCTATAGTCCGACCCTTTATTTATCGAAGCCAGCAGACCAAAAAGAAGTTCTCAAACCAATTGGAGGGCATACGAGCTTTGGGTGCTGAGCCTACGGATTTTTGTGTATCACATATATCTGAATTGAAAACGAATTAATGGATTTTTAGACAGTTTTTATTTTTTGTGGAAATCACATGTCGAGATTAGCGGTCAAAAGCATTAATATTGTCCATATTTTCTTGACCTATGATATCTATCCGAATACTTCTTTTTTTGTTTTCACTGTGCTCTGTTGGCAGCCTAATGGCACAGGATTTAGCAAATCAACGAAATTATTTCACACGCTTAAATTATGCCACACATCTCTATGATAAACAAGAGTATAGAAGTGCCTATAATTACTTCAAATACTATCAAGATTTAGCAGAATTACATAAAAATACTGATTATAGCTTCTTTCAGAATGAGGCAAGTTTTTATAAAGCCATGATAGCAGGTAAATTAGAACTCCCGAATTATATTGCGACTATGACTAAATTCTTTGAAACGACCAATCAAACGAATAAGAAAAATTCTTTAGCCACTGAAATTGCCAATAATTTTTTCTATAAAAATGACTTTCAAAATGCGATAAAATGGTATGATTTAGTTGATTTCCCAAGCTATAAAACTAATGATAAAGAAGATATCGAATTTTATAGAGCTTATGCTATGCTAAAAGCCAAAGACCCTAGAGCAGAAGAAACCCTCAAACTGCTATCCTTCAACGCAAAGAAGCCAAATATCAAAGAAAATGCTACTTACTATCTCGGAATGCTTAAATACGACCAAAAAGATTATGAAATTGCTAAATTTAATCTAGAAAAAGTATATCATAAAAAAGAAAAATCAACTTTGGCTTTAGCGCAAATTTATTATTTAGAAGAAAATTACAAAAATGCAATTCAGATTCTCGAACTCAATGACAAAGAATCAGATTTGGAATCCAAGCGAATTCTAAGTAAATCATATTTTCAAAGTAAAATTTATCCCAAAGCAGTCGAAAATTTCAATACTTATATCAAAACCACTAATTCGATAGAAGCCGAAGATATTTATCAGTATGCTTATAGTCTCTATAAAACGGAAGATTATGACGGAGCTATTACTTATTTCAATGAATTGCATGTGTCTGATGATACCTTCGCCCAAATGGCCATGTATACTTTAGCAGACTGCTATACTAAAAAAAATGATTTGAACAATGCCAAAAATGCTTTTTTAGCAGCATCAAAATATGACTTTGACCCAGATATCAAAGCGCTATCTCAGTTTCAAGTCGGAAAAATTTATTATGACACAGAGCAATATAACGAAGCTGTAAAGCAATTTTTATATTTCAAGAAAAACTTTAGTAGTCATAGCCTTATACCTGAATCAGATAAGTATATTGATAACTCTTTGGTGTTTATCAAAAACTATCCCCTTGTAGTAGAGATTTTGGAAGTTAATAATTTGTTACAAGATCATAACAAAAGAAAAATGTATCAGGAGCTAAACTATATCATTGCAAAACAAAATTTTGACAATGGTTTATTTGACCAAGCTTTGCTCAATAATTCCAAATCTTTAAAATATCCAATAGATCCTGTTATCAGTATTAAATCTCATAATCTCAATGCAGAAGTATATTATCACATAGAAGATTATAAAAACGCTATGGAAGAATGGAAGAAAGCCATTCAGCTATCTTCGGTCAATAATTTAACGGCAGATTTAGATAAGTTTAATTATGGGTTGGGATATGCTTATCAGCGTATGAATCAAGACAATCAATCGATTAAACATTATTCATTGGCTATTTATAATTTAGAAACAAAAGATAGCACTAGAATCACAATGAAAAACGATGCTTTGATGCGTTTGGCAGATTTATATTTCAAATCAAAAGATTATAACAAAGCACAGGTCTTGTATCAAGATCTCATCGATAGACGCGCTAAGTCCTATGATTATGCCTTACTTCAAAAAGCAAATATCGAAGGAATTCTGAAAAATCATGATGCCAAAATTAATTCTTTGACGATGTTATTAGCCAATTTTCCTAAAACAATTTATGTCGAAGAAGCGAATTATC
This sequence comes from Chitinophagales bacterium, assembly GCA_025455685.1. Classification (GTDB taxonomy): domain Bacteria; phylum Bacteroidota; class Bacteroidia; order Chitinophagales; family JADJOU01; genus JALOMB01. The sequence continues at coordinate 2,376 of JALOMB010000115.1, forward strand.
AATTAGGTTTAGCCTATGAAGCTGCAGGTAAGAATGAACAAGCCCTTAAGTCATACTCTGATATCATTTTGCGGTTTTCAAACTCCAATATAGCTCCTAAAGCCTTGATGAGAAAAGCAGTTTTGGCTTTTAATTTAGGTAAAAATGAAGAAGCAATCAAAAGTTATACAGATATTATTAATTTTTATCCCAATTCAGTCCAAGCAAATCAAGCCCTAAATAGTATTAAGGAAATTTTTATACAAGAAGGTAAGCCGGAAGCATATATCAATTATGTCTCAAAGCTACCTAATGCGTCTAGGTTTGAGATCGAAAGTCAAGATACCTTACTCTATGAATCTGCAATGCAGTTTTATGCCAATGGCAACTGCGAAAAATCAAGCATTTATTTGCGAAAATACCTTGAAAAATATCCTGAAGGAGGATTTTCGTATAATGCACACTATTATTTAGCAGAATGTTACATAGTCAAGAATCAAATTGATTTTGCCTTGCCGCACTATGAAAAAGTAGCGGAATCTCCAAACTCGAATTTCTATGAAAAGTCTTTGGTTAAGGCAGGATATTATAATTATTACAATAAAAAAGATTATAACAAAGCAGCAAAGTATTATAATAAGCTCAATGAAGTCGCAACTACGAAGCAAAATAATTTGATTGCTAAGCTAGGAATGTTGGAAACGCATTTTAAATTAAAAAAATATGATGTTGTCTTAGAATCTAGCAAATTGATCTTGGATGATCCGAACATCAATGCTGAAAACAAAAATACAGCTTTGTATTATCAAGCAAAAAGCTATTATGAATCCAAGAATTATGACTTAGCTTATAGTTTATTCGAAAAAATGTCTTATAATATGAATTCTGAGCGTGGCGCTGAAGCCTCATATTATCTCGCAGATATTCTAAATAAACGCAATTTATATGACCACTCCAATAAATCATTATTGAAAGCAAAAGATGAGTTTTCTTCTTATGAATATTGGTATGTTAGGTATTTTTTATTGATGGCTGATAATTATTATAAGTTAAATGAACTTATTCAATCAAAAGCAACCCTCCAAAGCATTATCAACTATTATGATGGTAATAATAAAGATCTCATCGCCCAAGCTAAAAAACAGCTCGCTATGGTTGAAAATGAACTCAAATCCAAATCTAAAGTAAAACAAACTAAGACTCAATAGGTTATGACACGATATTTATTTTTTTTAATACTTTTTGGGATCAGTTCAAAGCTAAAGGCTCAAAAAGAAATTGAACCCATCGAAATTGATATAATCAAAGAATTTAATGTCAAAATTGACCAAGGCATTAAACAAATTTATGCTCTTCCACAAGAATACTCAATTGGTGAAGACCAAGTAGCGCCAGTAATGAAATTAAATCTACCGGACAAAATCAAAGCATTTAGTTTTTCACCAAAACCGTTAAATTATCAAGCATTTTCTAATGCAAAGGAAACCTATAATTCAGATAATTTTTTGAAGCTAGGTATAGGCTCACTGATTAATCCGTATCTTGAATGGAATCACAATCATATCTCAGATAAAAAGCAACAATGGAATATCAACGTTTTCCATAATTCTTTCTTTAGAGAAACACAAACACAGCAATCCAATAAATATTCTTCGCTAAATGCTTACTATGCAAAAGTTATTCAAAATGACTTCAATCTCAAACCTGCTATAGATATCCACCACTATGATTATAATTTTTTTGGCAATCTAAAATTGCCAAATGCATATATGGGAGCTGCTAATCGATTAACGCTAAATATTGCACCAAGTTTAAGTTTTGATAATGCGAATGCGCAAAATTCTTTTTTGAGTATAGAGACCAAAGCTAAATTTGGATATCAGTATGAACAGCTAAATATCGATAAAGCTTATCAAAACAATGAATATCATTATAGTGGATTTCTCAATTTAGGCAAAAAATTTACGGACGCTTTATTAGTCAATCTAATCACTCAAGGACTCGTCGCACAAACCAATCATCAAGCGCAAAACCATCGATTTATAGCTAGCCTAATGCCTCATTTCCAATATAAGAAAAAAGGTTTTTTAATCAAATTAGCTGCGGACTTTTCTCTTACGCGACAGAACACAGAAGGTAATTTTTATGTATTGCCCAAATTAGAAACTGAGGTTAATCTTTTCAAAGATTACTTGATTTTTTATTCCTATTGGAAAAGAACCCTTGATGCCAATTTAGCTCAAGATCTTATAACTCAAAACGAGTTTATGGTTTTACATGCGGACTCTATACCGATTTCGAGAATAGAGACAAGGAAAGCTGGATTCAAAGGAAATATTCAATCATTTGTATTCAATGCATCATTTCAACAGCAAATCATCAAAGATAAATTGCTCTGGGCTAATGATGCCTCTAGTCCTAGATTTCTTTTAGGGGTAGTAGAGAAAAACATGACAATTACGAATTTATCTGTTGATTTAGCTTATGAATACCAAAAACTTCTTAGATTTCAATTGAAAAATG
>JALOMB010000116.1 GCA_025455685.1 Chitinophagales bacterium
AGTTTACGACACAAAACCGTAACTAAAGTTACTTCGAGTAAAAAACTAAGCCATAAAATAACTTTTAGCGCTTTAGAAGGAATAGATTTAGGCATCATTATTTAGGTTCTTGATTCATTTTGGGATGAAATTTTCCATGAGCAGCTCTCAATCGTTCTATGGATACGTTGGTATAGACCTGTGTCGAAGCTAGTGAAGTATGTCCCAATAAATCTTTAATCGAATTTAACTCCGCACCTTGGTGTAATAGGTGTGTCGCAAAACTATGGCGTAGTGAATGTACGGATACTTTACCTTGAATACCAACCTGAGCGTATATCGATTTTATTTTTCTATAGACGAAACTCGCATATAATTTTTTACCCGTAGATTGATTGAGAAATACGGGCTGATCCAATGAATTTTCTAGGGAAAAGTACTGGTTTTGTTTCTCTTTTAGTGTTTCGAACCAAGTTTTCATTTTTAGGGTAAATGGAATTTTCCTTTCTTTATTACCTTTACCTAATACCAAAATTTCATGTCTAAACATATTGACATGAGACCAAGTAAGTTCAATGAGCTCATTTCTACGAAGTCCAAGTCCATAAAATGACATAAACATCACGAAATCTCGATAGTTTTCATAATCTTCATGCGCTTTTAAAAGTTCAATGAACCAAGTATAAATATCATCTATTTGATGGACTTTGATGTCCTTAGGTAAATTTTTGCTCAGTTTAGGTCTTTTGATTCCTGAAGTTGGATTGACTTTGAGTTCATGATGCTGCATGAGATAACGGTAAAACGATTGAAGCGTCGAAATTTTTCGATGTACGGACGTATTGGCTAGCTTAGGAATTAATTCTTGAAGTAACCAAGAGCGTATATGAAATTTCTGAACTAAAAAGAGATCCTCTAAATCATAGATTTCTTCGATATACGAAAAAAATTGCTTTAAGTCTTTTTCATAAGCAGTCAAAGTATGATTCGAATACTTCTTTTGAAAAGTTATATGCTTGATAAATTGTGTTAAGAGTATATCTTTTGTCATTGGTAGGTAAATTTAGTTGTATTACCCACAATGTCTTTGACAATAATCTCCAAAGGTTTTCCAATGATAGCAGCGGTTTTCAAAATTTCTAAGCGTTTGTATTTGAGGTCATAATAGCTATGAACCCATTTGCCTTCACAAAATACTTGTATGCTTTGTACACCAGATTCTTTATCATCTATAGTTACATAGTATAGGTTCTTAGTTTCATTTGATTTAGTGCACTTAGGAGGATTTGAATCGATTTTAATTTGAAAAGTTCCAAATCCATACACATCTTTAAAATGAAGCATTTCACCTCGCCAAGTGCCTATATAGTTTTTATTTTTCAAACCAAGGACTTTTAAATAGATGGATTTTTTTAAGGATTCCGATATGCTTTGCGAAGGTTTGTAGGCTAAATCAAAGGTTTTCAAGCAGGGTGTAAAATCATCTAAAAGCTTGATAGCATAAAGCATATTTTTATTTTTATATAATTCGGTTTCAATAGAATAATTCATGGAGAAATGCCTATCAATGGTGTTTTTCGGTAAATTAAGCTGAATTTGATCGATATCAAACTGATGAGAATAATTACAATCGAAGACTCCTTGATTATTTTGAGCTTTAGGTTGTGCAAACAATACGACTTTGTTTGGTTTGAAATTTACGGTATGAGTTATAACATTTTGGTGAAAATCTATAGCTTTGAAGACCAAGCTATCGATACCTTCTATCGGTTCATTTCGCCAAAAATCACTTAAATTATTGCGCATTTCGCCACTGTCCTTTTGAGCGCTATAGTTAGATGCACAAGCGCTATAGCTCATCATATAAGTTTGGCTATTACTAAAGAGGTGGTTGTGAATATTGACGAGTTTTTGATCAGAGAAGCTTACATTTTTCCATGATTGACTACTATAAGTCTTTCCATTTACAGACATTGACAAATGCTGAATTCCAAGCTTGTTTTCTAAGTCACTTGTTTGATCGACAACTTCAATGGCTACATCTATATAAGGAAAATTCGTTAATTCACTAATATCAAGGGTTGTCGATTTCCCATTTAAAGGACTAGAATTTATCGTTTTGTTCGTCAATTTATTGATAAATTTAAGGTTTATAAACTTGGGATGCGAGTTGTCTGGATAAGAAGGGAGATAATCTAATGGGCTAAGGATATTTTCGGTGATCATATCGCGTACTTCGAAATGCAAATGGGGTGCCGATGAACTTCCTGAATTGCCTGAAAACGCTATAATTTCACCTCGGTTTATCATAATGTCATAAGCGGGCTGGAAGTCCAAAGTATTGCTTTGTGTTGCATTTGCTACAGAATCAACTAAGGCTTGAATCTTTGGGGAAAAGCTACTTAAATGAGCATAAACAGAGGTTACACCCTGCGAAGGATGATCAATATAGAGCACGCGACCATAGCCTCCAGAGTTTACGGCTATTCTTCTTATTTTTCCAGAAAGTACCGATTTGAGAGGAAACCCTTCTTTTTTATTGGTTTTAAAATCTATGCCTCCGTGAAAATGGTTGGCTCTGAGCTCACAAAAACTTCCTGCTACGCCCATAAAACTAGGTAATGGAAACAACATTTTTTCTATGTTTGATTGTGCATAGCTTAAAGTAGTAAGACTCAAGAGACCAATATTAAACCAATTTTTCCATCCAGGCATCGATTGCTTCGTTTAGTAAATGATATACTTCTGTAAACCCATCAACGCCATCATAATAGGGGTCTGGCACACTCTGACCCTTAGTAGCTAAACTGTCTAAAATAAGATGGATTTTATGATATTCTTCTTCTTTGGCTAATGTCTTCAAATCATTATAATTATGGATATCCATAGCAAAAATCCAGTCAAAGTCTTCGAAATCAATACTTCTTAGTTTTCGTGCACGTTGATCAGATATATCTATTCCAAATTTTAGTGCCGTATCAATGCTTCTTTTATCCGGCATATCTCCTATGTGCCAGCCACCGGTGCCACAGCTATCTACAACGATGTTTTTGTTTTGTTCTTTTGCTTTTGCTTTTAAGATTCCTTCAGCGAGTGGCGAGCGACAGATATTACCCAAACAAACCATCAAAACTTTAATTTCTTTCATCTTTTCGATTTATTTTGGGTCATTTTGGCTGCTATCGTTCGCTTATCTCTGTTCTTCTTCTTAGGTTTTTCAGTCCAGTCGTCTAGTAATTCTTGTTTTTTTGAGGACTTCAAACTTCGTTTAGGTTTTTCAAATTCCTTTTCCGTAGAACTTTGTTTTTTTCTTTGGGTAAATTTTGCTTCAGGTGGCATGAAAGCTTTTTTCTCAGAGACAAGATTGCTCAAAAGTACTATTTCTCGGTCAGTGAGGTATCTAAACTTACCTCGGGGAAGATTTTTTTTGGTTAAATGGGCGTATAAGGTTCTATCGAGGGATTCTACCTGATAGCCTAGATGCTCAAACATTCTTCTGACAATCCGATTTTTACCACTATGAATACTGACCCCAATCTTACTAGGGCTTTCTAAATAACTGATGTCATCAAATTTTGTAAAGCCGTCTTCTAAATCAAATCCTTTGGCTAAGGTCTCTAAATCTTCTAGCCTCAAAGGTTTATCTAAGGAAGCTACATAGACTTTTTCTACTTTTTTGGAAGGATGAGATAATTTTTGAGTAAGTTCTCCGTCGTTAGTCAAAAGCAGCAGACCAGTGGTATTTCTATCTAAGCGCCCTACAGGATATATTCTTAAAGTTTTATGGACTTCTTCTAGTTTTGGTTGAATAAAAGATAATACAGTTTTGCGATCTTTTTCATCTGATGTCGTGCAAATATATCCCTTTGGTTTATTGAGCAATATATACACCTTGGGTTCTAAGGTGATTTTCTGACCATCCACTAACACAATATCTCCTTCGACTACTTCGTAAGACATATCTACGACCTTGCGGTTTACTATAACTTTGCCGTCTTTTACAAGGATTTCTGCATTTCTACGACTACAGAGACCTGCATGGGCGATATACTTATTGATTCTCATAGGTACAAATCTAACCAAAATAAAGCATAGGGCATTGTTTTATTTCCACGACTGTATGATTTTAGATACAATTGCCTCATAATGATAAAGATCAAAAAACGTTTTTTCCGTATTTTTTGGCTGTTCATAAGCCAATAAAGCCTCAATAAAGCCAGATGCGGTATCTTCACGCTTTAGGTTATGTGAATCTATAAGGCCTAAAGCACCAATAGATGTGGAAACGCAGAATTTATGCAACGCTAAAGCTTGAACTAGTTTGGTTTTAATCCCGGCTCCTGAGCATATCGGATTTATCATAATATCACAAGAATCTATTAAGGTTAGCAGATCCTCGATATAACCTAAATAATGCACGTGTTCTAATTCTTTGATTTTTCTTAGGTATCGCTCAGGAAGATAGGCACCTACAATTAGAATTTCGAAACAATCCTTTATATCTTTTGAAGGAGCTAGATTGTGCAAAATCCAAGCGACAGCTTCTACATTAGGCGGAAAATCCATACTTCCTACAAAATAAATCCATTTTTTGCTCGTATTTAATCCATATTTTGTTGCTAATTTTGATTTGTTAGCGTTTGCTTTTCTATCAAAGGAACTAAAAGTTCCAAAAGGCGTCCAAAGAGTTTTGTTTTTCGGGATTTTATAATGAGTAATCGCATAAGTCAAGTCATCATAACTGAGAAAAAAGCTTTGATTACTGAGTTTCATAGCCCATCGCTCCATTAACTCAAAAAAGAATGACAATATAGAAGAATTGGAAAATCTGTCTTTTT
>JALOMB010000117.1 GCA_025455685.1 Chitinophagales bacterium
CCAATAACTTCGTAATTTTGAGCCAAAATAAACAGAGACTCCGAATTGGATACTACGGTGGACGGTATAGCTGTCTTGTCGTGAGATACAACATGACTGATTGAGTAGCGAGTATCTATATGGGGCTTAAAAATACCCACCTTTCGATTTGCGATTATGGAGCGTCGGAGCCTCCTAATTAGCTCTTCTGTTTTACCTGAAAACATGGAGCCGCAGATGACTGAAATTTTACCTTTGTGCAAACTATTTTGTATCATATTAAAACAAAAATATTATTTTTGAGATAAATTTTAGATTTATTTATTAACAATTAATTTACCTTTGGCTATGCAAGTTGACGAATTATGGGAAGCGACCTATTTGAGTATTCGAAAAATATATACACTTCACACAAAATTTAAACAGCAAAAAATTTCTTTGCTAGAAAAAGATTTACTTTTAGATGAAGTAAAAAAGCTATATGCTTTAATCTCTGTAACTGATGCAGAGATAGGAGATTTGCCTATCGTTGAATCCAGTAAAAGAAAAGATGCTGATTTGCCTTACAAACCAAAAGATTTCGAACCTTCCAAAAAATCTGAAGTTACTTCGTCAAAAGAAAATCTAGGAGAAGATAAAACGGATCCTATGAATCTCAACATGAGCTTCGATATCTCTGCCGAAAAAGTTGAAACTACTTCTAATTTTAATGTCGATTCAAAATTAATCCGTGAAAATATAATTGAAGAAACCAAAAAGGAAGAACCCCTTAATGAAAAAATAGATAGAGCAGAGTTGACTGGAATTTTGCAAGATATAAATAAATTAGTCGAACAAAGTAAAGATGACGAAATTAAATCTACAAATACACAAAGTGAGCCAGATACAGATCCTAATATCGTCGAAGAGTTACCTCAAGAAGAAACCCAACCTCAAGAAATACAAAATAAACAAGAAGCGTCCAATCAAAACATAGAGGAAGAACCTAAAGCACCTGAAGAAATAAATGAAGAAACGGAAACTATTGAAAAACCAAAAATAAAAACGAAAGTTAATTTGGCTAATTATGTAGAAAAAGTAAATCCAAAAAAAATATCAGATTTGCTCGATGTCAATACTCGTGAAGGTCTTCGCACACATTTCTTCAAGGGTAATGCCGTAGATTTGACGGAATGTCTGATGAAAATGAATCTTAAAAGTCAAAAAGAAGACTATATCAAAATCCTAGATAATACTGCGGCTATTTTTGGAATAGAAAAAGACAGTAAGCCTTATGAACTATTTATGACCTTAATCAATAAAAAATTCTATCGAGTTAAGGCTTGATAAATCAAAAAATTAAACTATTTCTCCGAATGATGCTTGCTTATTGGCAAAGGCTAATAAGTTATCAATCGTTTTCTTTCTAGGTTTTAAGGCTATATCATTCAATTGAGCAGTAATTTGATCAAACTGATTTAAATGACGCGCTAAGGTTTCGTCATGTGCACAAGCAGAACTAAGAATTTCAGCTTCTTCTGAATTAATTTCGCTATAAATGCTTTTAATTTTCAATGTTTCGTAGAAGTTATAATCCATATCTTGTGTTTTTGGTGTTTATGGAATATAAACGAAATAATTCTATAAATATTGCTATAGAATTTAAAAAGTTCAAACTAAAAGTACCCAAATTCAAAAAAAACTATGAAGTCTTAAGCCAGTTGGTATATTGGTGCCTTTGTGTCCATAGCCAAATCACCCAAATAGATAAATAACTTATCGATATTAATATTTTAAATATTAAAGATTCTGATATATTTGCTATGTAAACGACAAAAATACTTACTACTATGAAAAGGATATAAAGTAAATATCGATAGGGTATAGGCATATATCTTCTGCCCCAAAGAAACGAAATCAAAGTCATCGAAAAATAACAGGCTAGCGTAGCATATGCAGATGCAATATAACTAAATTTAGGGATAAAGATAAAATTTATAGTTAAGGTAATCAATGCTCCTATTAGCGATATAATCATGGCAAAATGTGTTTTGTCGTTGTTTTTAAACCAGATTGAAGTGTTGTAATATATACCAAGAAATAAATTAGCCAAAAGGAGTATAGGCACTACGATTCTACCTGAATAATAGGAATGATGAATAATCAGTGCTATTTGGTCTATAAATATACTGACGAAAACAAAAATAGGCAAGGTAAATAGAATAAACAACTCCATGATAAGACTGAAGGTTTTAGGCCCATTTTTGTCTTCGGCTTGTTTAAAGAAGAAAGGCTCTGCACCTAGTTTAAATCCTTGTATAATTAAAGTCATGAAAATAGAAAGCTTATAGTTGGCACTATAGATCCCAATAGCTATGAAATTTTCTTGATTTTCTTTGGGTAGGAGGTATTTTAATAACGTTCTATCTATGAGTTCGTTGATCATCCCTGCAAATCCCATGATGACGATAGGCAAGCTATATCTACTTACACTAGTCCACCAAGACCAATCAAAATGCCCCAAATGCCTAAAGTAAGGCCATAGATTTACTAAGGTTAACTGCATTAGACTAGAAAGTACATTTGCTAATAGTATATAGCTTACAGCGTCTTGAATAATTAAGCCAAACAATGTAAAGGTATAGTGTTGATAAAATTCCAAAAAAATTAAATTCAAGACTACATTTAAAACTACGTTCACTAATCGAATACTCATAAATCGCATGCTTTTGCCTTCCTGTCGCAATTTAGCCAAAGGAATAAGGGCTACATTATCCAAAAATAAAATTATAGCTGCTAATTTTAAGTAATTCGTATCTTGATATTGAAGGACTTCAGATAAAACTGGAGAAAAAATCCAAATCAAGCTAGAAAAAATTATCGCAATCCAAAATACGAGCTGAAATCCTAAATATTCATTTTTAGAATAATTTTCTTCTCTCTGAAATCTAAAGAAAGTAGTCTCCATTCCGAAGCTATACAGCACGTTCATTATTCCTATGAATACAAATACATCTGTGACTATTCCGAGCAATGCTATTTGGGCTAGTTTCCTAGTATAGTATGGCGTCAGTAGCCAACTTAACATTCTAACTAATATGGTAGAAGCACCATAGATAAATGTTTGAGACAAGAAACGCTTAATTTGATTCATGTCTTAGAATAGTTTACTAAAAAAACGCCAATTAAAATAATACCCATCGTCAAAAAATGACTTAATCCAATAAACTCTCCAAATTGATATCCCCAGAAAATCGACATCAGAGGAATGATATAGGTCGTCATAGAAGCTATAAGCGGTGAAGTCTGACGCAATAAATAATAAAATCCTACAGAAGTTAAAGCAGAACCCAATACGCCAAGAATAAGAATTGCATAAACGGAATTGCTAAAATCAATATTTAAATTGGTTTGATATAGCGTAAAAGGAGTCAATGTAAACTTATCTAGCGTACCTGCTATGAGAAGATAAACAACAGCAAAAGGCAATAAGGTACCATAAACCCAAGCTACCATCTGACTAGGTGTAATTTTATGAGAAGTGTTTTTTAGTAAATTAGTATTGATGCCATAGAGCAATGAAGCAAAAAGCGGTAATAGAGCAAAAACGTTTATTTTGCTATCTTGATGTCGAATCGCAAATAAAATGATAATACCGAAAAAACCTATTAATACACCAAGAATATTTAATTTATTGATTTTTCTTTTGAAGGCGATATAGCCGAAAATCAAAGTAAACAAAGGGGTGGTTGAATTTAAAAGTCCAGAAATATTGCTATCTATTTTATCTGCTACGTAACTATACAAAATTGCGGGTATCCCGTTGCCGATCCATCCTGCAAGCGTTAAAATCAAAATTGTTTTCGAATCTATTTTTTGATAAGAATTGATCATTATGGGCAAAAAAAACAATCCGGCAACCCCATTTCTCAATGCTGCTATTTCAAAAGCGTTTAGGTGGACTTTTCCCAACATCATCAAGACAAACGAACTACCCCAAATCATACCTAAAATCAATATGAGCATAAGTATAGATGAATTAATGGCCTTATGCTTCATCTGATTTGACTAACATTTGTTTTGGAATAGCTTGCTCAATGTGTTCTTTTCTTAATTCTTGAAGAATCAATTCTTGAACTTGAGGTTTGACGCTCCAAATTTCTTTTATGTCTATGAAGGCTCTGATATCAATTGTTATTATTCCTTGAATTGCTTGACGTATGATAATAGTCGGTTCGGGATTATTTTGAACTTTTGGATGATTTCTGAAAACGGATAATGCGATAGATTTAACTTTTTCGATATCTTCGATATGTTCTATTTGAACTTGAAATTCGCTTCTTATGAAACCTGAACGCGTCCAATTCAATATAATTCCATTGGATAAAATTCCGTTTGGAATAAATACGGTTTTATTTTCAGGGGTAATTAGAATTGTATGAATCATTCCTATTTCTTTTACGTCGCCATGGAATTTGTCATACTCTATATAATCTCCAATTTTAAAAGGTTTATTAAGTATAATCATAAATCCACCAGCGAAATTTCCCAAAGAACCATTAAATGCACTACCTATTGCTACACCAATCCCCGCTAGAAGGGCTGCTACAGAGGTAGCTGTGAAGCCTAGTTGATTTATAATCAAAATAAACAACACTACTTTTAATCCAAGCTTGATAAAAGAAAGAACGAAAGTATCGACGCCTGTTTTAGGCTGATTTTTCAAATATTTTTTGACTAAATGATAAATTAATTTATTGATATAAGTACCAATATAGTATATGATTATAT
>JALOMB010000041.1 GCA_025455685.1 Chitinophagales bacterium
CGAAAAGAGAAATAGTATAAAAAGTACTGTGCATGATAGCGGCTCCTATGCAACTCACTTCCTCATTCAGAAGATAAAAAAGGACAAAAAAATCTGGCAAAAAGGATTTTATTTTTTATCTTTGTGTATGATTTTTAAAGATTTTGGATTTTACTTCACCCGACCTACGGCAATACTGAGGGTTGTATTTAAGTGTAAAGAAAAAACAGTTTAACTTTAAAATTCCATAAAATAAAAAAGAATGAAAACAAAATCAAAACAAAATCAAAACTCGAAAGGCTTTTTACGACATTATTAATTGCCAAATTTGCAATGACATTAAGTTCAGAATCAATAGCACAAGTACAAGGTTCTACTAACTTCAAAGAATTCAAAATCACAATTGAAAAGACTGACAACGGACTTGAAATGCAAAGCCATAAAGGTAGTGCTTGGATTGATTTAAGCTTTAGTATTACTAACGACAAACCACAAGCAATTGACGAATATGGAATGACACAATTAGGCAAAGTATCTACTAATAAAGACTCTAAACTCGCTGATTACTTATTCACAATTACAAAGACAAAAGACGGGATTTCCTTAAAGGGCATCGAAGGGACAGCTTGGAAAGAATTAAGTTTCTCATTTAAGAAGAATGGCAGACAAACGATTGACCAATTTGGTATGACGGAGTGATTTAGAAAACACCTAAACACAACAGCACCTAACCAAAAGTGGCGGTTCAGTGGTTAAATCATCCAGATAGCTATCGGGATTTTGGTTTTCAAATGAAGCTTTGTGCTAGTTAGACTTCCCATAGCTGCTTTATAAAAAAAAACAACAGTTTGTTCCTTAATAAGTTTTTTAGAAGCAAGTAGCTCAGTATGACTCCAAATGTAAGAGACCTAAAACAATCCAAGGCGTAACGTAAAAAATAAACTTGCTAAACCCTAAATCCTATGCAGGTTGTAAAATTTACAAATGAAATTCTATTCCTTGAGCCAAAGGAAGTGAATCCCCATAATTTATTGTAACAGTCTGACGACGCATATAAACCTTCCAAGAATCAGAGCCGCTCTCTCTTCCTCCACCTGTCGATTTCTCACCACCAAAAGCACCGCCGATCTCAGCTCCCGAAGTACCTATGTTGACATTAGCGATACCGCAATCAGAACCGACTACAGACAGAAACAACTCTTGCTCTTTTTGATTAGTCGTCATAATGGCACTAGACAAGCCTTGACGCACAGAATTCTGAATTTGTATCGCCTCTTCTAAAGTGTCATAAGGCATAAGGTATAAAATAGGCGCAAAAGTTTCTTCTTTGACCATGGGATTATCAGATGTAACCTCGATAATACAAGGCTTGACATAAGTATCTCCATAACCTTCTCGGGCAACCATACCCGCATCTACAAGCAGTTTGCCTCCATGTTTCTGAGCTTCTTCGACTGCTTTATGATATTTATCTACAGCATCGACATCGATTAATGGACCAAGATGATTGGCGGAATCCAAAGGATTACCAATTTTTAATTGTTTGTAGGCATTGACTAATTGGACTTTTACCTTATCATAAATACTATGATGAATGATTAAGCGTCTCGTAGTAGTACATCGCTGCCCTGCCGTACCTACAGCACCAAAAACTATTGCTGGAATACACATTGTTAAATCGGCAGATTGAGTCACGATTATAGCATTATTGCCCCCTAATTCCAAAAGAGATCTTCCAAAACGTGCTGCGACATGTTGCGCTACAGACTGCCCCATTCGCTCAGAGCCCGTAGCAGAAATCAAAGGTAGTCTGTGATCTTTTGCCATTCGCTCTCCTAAGGTTCTATCGCCTTGTATGATACAGCTAATACCTTCAGGTAAATTATTGTTTTTTAGAACTTTTAAAATTATATTTTGACAAGCAAGGGCACTTAATGGTGTTTTTTCTGAAGGTTTCCACACGCATACGTTGCCACAAACCCAAGCGAGCATAGAATTCCAACTCCAAACTGCCACTGGAAAATTAAATGCAGATATGATACCGACGATACCTAAAGGATGATACTGTTCCATCATTCTATGGTCAGGTCGTTCGCTGTGCGTAGTCATTCCATAGAGCTGACGTGAGAGCCCTACTGCGAAATCACAGATATCAATGATTTCTTGCACTTCACCGAGTCCTTCTTGAAGAGATTTGCCCATTTCATAACTCACCAATTTGCCTAATTCTTCTTTATGTTTTCTAAATTCCTCACCCATTTGTCTTACAATTTCTCCCCGTTTGGGTGCGGGCATTTTACGAAAAGTCTCAAAAGCAGCTTGAGCAGTACCTATGATTTGCTCATATTGCTCTTCTGTTGTAGCTGATACCGCACCAATTTTCAGCCCATCTACAGGTGAAAAGCTCTCTATAAATGTATCGCTAGACAGATTAATTTCTCCTGAACTTGTTCCGGGATTTGTAGCGTTAACACCTAATTTTTTAAGAAATTCCATAAGTTATTATTTATTATTAAATACTAGTAATTTGAAGTAATTCTTGAAGTTCATCAGAATTCTTTAAGTCGAAATAATCATAAAAAAAATCAGACAATGAATACTCTGTAGGATTTCCAAGGGTTTGTCTTTTTCCTGAGATTTCGATAAGTTTCTTTTGAAGTAATTTCTCAATTGAATAATCACTAGAGACACCTCTAATTTCTTCAATCTCAGTCTTAGTAGCTTTTTTGAGATGTGCTATAATAGAAAGTGTTTCTAAGGCTGGTTTAGATAAACGATTTTTTTTAAGATTATCGAGCAAATACGCTACAATTTTATGATGATTAGCTTTAGTGACGAGCTTAAAGCCCGTATTTGCTCTTTTTAACTCAATGCCGAAACTAGATCCTTGGTAACGAGACTCAAGCATAGCTATAGCTTCTTCGATTTCTGATATTGAAATATCTGCATTTACTTTGAGCAGAATTGCATGCAACTGATCCATGGATATAGGTTCCTGACTAGCATATAATAAAACTTCAATCTGAGCTAAAACTTCATCTCTAATTGATTTTTTCCCAACCATTGCTAAATGCCTTAATTTTATTGAGTTTTACATTTTCAAATAGTTTGATACTGCCATTGGGAGCATAAACAGGCTTCATTTGTATTGAATTTGTCAACCCTTTAAATTCGTATTCATGAATATAAAGCGGAAAAGCTTTGCCATATTTTTCAAGTAGATTGCAAATATATAAATTGACATCAAAGCCTTTATAGACATTAGGGATTACATTATCTTTGGTGATTTTAATGTATTCTTGACTTATAGCCTCGACTCTAGGGTCATTTCTATCTAAGAAATAATCGCTATAGACCACCGCATTATACTTGGACATCAAAGGCAAAAGGGATTTATAGTAGAGCCAATTATTAGTCCCACGAAGAGAAACGCTAAGCGATGAATCGTTTTTTAAACTTGAAAACAAGTAATTCAAATTTTTTTCATTAGACTTAGAAATAATGAGCATATTGACATTATCAGCCTTAAGATGAGACTTAATAGATGAATTGAAATTGTAAGTTATGGGTTGAAAAGTGCTTAGTCCTGAAGTAGAATCTTGATTTAAATAATATTTAAGATTTTTCAAAGTCATTTGATCCGCTTTAGTATCAGCATTATTGAGAAACAAAGTATAAGAATATTTATAAATCTCATCTCGCTTCAAATCATTATAGTATTGCATAAAATATCTAGGTTTCGCCATAGCAAATTTAAAATATAACGGCGTAATCTTGGCTATTTCATCTGAAGCATTTAACGCCATAAATACGGGAATTTGTTTCTTTTTGCAATATTGTGCTACGATACTAGCTTGCTTGGTATGAAAAGGCATCACTACAGCATCTATATCAAGTAAATCTAAGGAATTTACGATATTCGTGGTTATAGAATCATTTTGTTCATTGTCCCAAATATGAATACGAAATCTACTATTTGTATAATTGATGTATTTCTGACTCATTGCCACACCCTCCCAAAATGCTAGGGATTCTCTTTTGTTGTATGACAAAGTAGCCCCATTAAATTGAGAGGCTTTAATAGGTAAAATATAAACGATATTGTAGCTCTCTTTTTTTAAATTTGGTTTGCCTAAAAACATACTGTCTAACTGATGTGCAAAAATTTCGGTACCAAATTGCTCTAAATTATCCCTAATACCATCTTCTATCTCGAGATTATTGTCTTGGTCTTGAGATAGAAGTGAACTTGAAGTAAAACTAATCCATAGCAAGAAAAAAATTTTAAATAGAGACATTAAATTAATATTCATCGTGTTTTTATAATTTAGAACAAGAAAATTATCAAAAGCAAAAGAATTAACTTCCTTTAACATTCCTAACTATTTGTTCGATTTCATCCCATTGACTATCGGAAATATCCAATAATTGATTGAATTGACCTGCACCCATGAGCCACTCACCAGCGTCTATTGTCGAGATTTCTCCATTCATAAAATCACTATAATCACTCAACAAAAAAGACACTAAATTCACTAACTCTTCTTTTTCGCCGACACGCTGCAGTGGATTTTTTTTTGCTAAATCATATTTATTGGCTAATTCTCCAGGTAGAAGTCTTTCCCAGGCACCTTTGGTAGGAAAAGGTCCAGGAGCGACTCCATAATGAAAAATATTATATTTAGCCCATTCTACAGCAAGACTCCTAGTCATAGCGACGATTCCAGCCTTTGCTGTAGCAGAAGGCACCACAAAAGCAGATCCTGTATCAGCATAGGTTGTAACGATATTGAGTACTTTGGCTTTAGTAACTTTTTGTGAAATCCAATGCTGTCCTAATGTTAAAGTGAAATTTATAGTGCCTTTTAAGACAATATCAATGATTACGCCAAAAGCCTTAGGTGACAATCGCTCAGTAGGTGAAATGAAGTTTCCAGCTGCATTATTGACTAAAGCATAAATAGGTCCGAATTGTTTTTCAGTTTTTTCAATAACTTCCTTAATAGACGATGTTTCACGCACATCACAAGCAATTGGTAAACATCGATTACTCTTCGTGAGTTCATTGAGCTGATTTGCGGTTTGTTCCAAAACATCAAACTTCCTGCTGCATATAGTCACTTGAGCACCAAGCCTAAGCAATCCTTCAGCCATAGCTTTACCTAATCCTGTACCACCACCAGTAATGATGATAGTTTTGCCTTCGAAGGCTTTGGGTTGCATCATTAAATTCATATATCAATCATTTTTTATGGCCAAATTCCCATAGCCTTGTAATCAGAACCTACTTTTCTAATGGCTAAAATGAATGCAGCAGTTCTTAAATCTACTTTTTTATCAAATTCTAACCACACTTGTCGAATCTGAGCATATGCGTTCCACATTGTGTCGTAAAGTCCAGAATTTACTAATTCTAATTCTCCGGCACCTGTAGTAAGCATCTTTCTTTCTTTTTCTTGAATTTTCTTGCCTGTCATGGACTCGAGCATATCGGCTATTAGGGTGAGATGGTCTTCTTCATTTTTCTTTTGTAATCTACCAAACCTAACATGAGATAGATTTTTCAACCATTCAAAGTATGATACCGTTACACCACCTGCATTGATATAGGCATCTGGGATAATCATGACTCCTTTTTCATAGAGATATTCTGAAGCTTTCGAGGTCACAGGTCCGTTTGCTGCTTCAGCGATGACTTTAGCTTTGATATCTTTTACATTTTCTAGCGTAATTTGATTTTCAAGGGCAGCTGGAATTAGAATATCACATGCTAAAGTAAGAGCTTCTGCTGAGCTAGATAAATTTTTGGCTCCTGGAAAATTTAAAATTGATTTAGTGTTTTTTCTATGTTCAAAAAGCGCTTTAATATCTAACCCATTTTCGTTATATACAGCACCTTCAAATTCTGAAATAGCGATGACCTTACATCCTGACTCTTGCATAAATAATGCTGAATGATATCCGACATTTCCAAGTCCTTGCACGACGACAGTTTTGCCTTCTAGTCCTGTAGAGAGTCCTAGCGTTTTCATATCTTCTTCATAAGAAAATACTGCTTGCAATCCATAGTTGACACCACGTCCTGTAGCTTCTGTACGACCTTTGACACCTCCTAGCGATACAGGTTTGCCAGTGACACAGCCTGCTGCATCTAGCATTCCATTATTCAAAGTCATATAAGTATCTACGATCCATGCCATTTCTCTTTCTCCTGAGCCATAATCTGGTGCAGGGACATCTAGACCGGGTCCAATAAAATTCTTTTTGATTAACTCAGAAGTATATCTTCTCGTAACTCTTTCTAGAAAGCCTTCGCTGACATTTTTACTGTCGATTTTGATACCACCTTTTGCCCCACCAAAAGGGACATCTACTAAGGCACATTTATAAGTCATCAAAGCAGCCAATGCCATGACTTCTTCTTGGTCGATATGCTCTGAATAACGAATACCTCCTTTGGTAGGTAATCTGTGATGTGAATGCTGTACACGATAGGCTTCGATTACTTGTATTTGCCCTTGGTCATCTTTCACTGGAAATCTTAATCTTAAAACATTATTACATGCTTTAATTTGGGATAAAATTCCCGGGTCTACATTAGCGTATTGCGCAGCTTTGTTAAAATTTTCATTAACTCCTTCGAAAAAACTTAATTCTTTTGTTGACATATTATTTTTGATTTTTGAATTTAATCCAAGTAAATAAAATAAATAAACCATGCATCAAAAAGATTATGGCTACTACAGCTAGTACTACGGGCATTTTACTGTAACTCATCATCAATCTATCCATATAAGTAATTATTAATTGTAAATTACGCTACAAATTTAAAAGGATTTTTTTAATCTTATCTAAAAGTTCTAAAACAATATATTCACATTGATTAATTTAACTTAGAATCCTGCAGAACTTTCCTCGCCTCTTGGGTCGGGTGCAGCCTCTATAAAATCTTTGTATATTTTAATTCCATTCATTTTTCCGACCACGACAGTTTCTTTTTCTATAATATCTTTGCCTTATCGTTAAATTAATTAACATAAGAAATTTGAAATTAAGCTTCGTGTTACAAAGTTTGGTAAATACTTTTAGAGCTGATAATCCTAAAAAAACTAAAACTGGTATAAAATTTGCAAACAAACACAATATATCAATAAGTTTAAAAAAAAAATATTTTTCTTTAAACCTTTTTTGATTTTTATTATTCTTAATATTAATAAAACTACAAAACAACATCTTGCCTATGATATAAACTCTACCATTGAACAATAACCATTTAAATTCTAAAGTTATGAGAACTAAAGTCGAATTCAATGATCAAGAGTTAATCAAGATGTATGTAGAAGGGGATGTACAAGCCCTAGAAACATTGATTACAAAATACCAATCCAAGGTCATGAGTAGTATATACCAAGTTGTCAAAGATTTGGATACAGCTAATGATATATTTCAAGAAACTTTTATCAAAGTAATGCTCAAGCTCAAAGAAGAAAAATACCAAGACCAAGGTAAACTTCTTCCATGGATTCAGCGTATTGCTCATAATTTGTGCATGGATCACTATAGAAAAAATCAAAAAGCCAAAATTATTGCCAACGATAATGAAGAGTTTGATATTTTTGACACCATAGGAGAGCATGATGAAAGCAGAGAAAACGAAATAGTTTCTGATGAATCAAATTTAGATATCTTGTCCTTTATTGATTTACTTCCTGAAGAACAGCAAGAAGTCCTAATCTACAGACACTTCTACGATTACTCATTCAAAGAAATCTCTGAAATCACAGGAATGAATCTCAACACAGCTTTAGGCAGAATGCGCTATGCGCTTATCAATTTAAAGAAAATCATTGATTCTAATAAATAGATACATAAAAAACATAATGCTATTTAAAAACTTATCCCTTTGTGGATAAGTTTTTTTTATAATATTACACCAAATTTCAATCGATTAAAATGCTTTTGATTACTTTTGTACTTTAATTTTCATGAAGCATGGGACTTTGGTTTCAAAAAAAAACTGAACTTGATCTCTCTCAACTAGTGATTGATTGTCATAATCATATCTTATACGGTGTCGATGATGGCTGTCAGACAGAAGAAGAAAGCTATATTGTCCTCGATTATATGATTCATACGCTAAATTATCAAACGATAGTTTTCTCGCCACATATCATGAAGAATGGCTTTGACAATACTTCTGATGACTTAAAAACGCATTTCGAACAATGGCTACCTAGACTAGAATCGAGATACCCAAGAATTGCTTTTGGGCTTTGGGCAGAGTATTTTATGGATGAAAACTTTCAATCTCTAAGTAAACAAAAAAATCTTTTAACGTGGCATAAAAATCATATTTTAGTCGAAACAGCCATGAACTATGAAGATATGAACTGTCAACATCTGCTCTATGACTTATTGATGTCAGGCTATCAACCTATTCTAGCACATCCTGAACGCTATACCTATTGGAATAAACAACTCGACACCTTAGAACATCTCAAAGAAATGGGTGTCAAGCTGCAACTGAACTTGTTTTCTCTCGAAGGACTCTATGGAAATTCCGTAAAAAAATGGGCAGAAGAAATTCTGTCTAATAATTTATACGATATTGCCGCAAGCGATATCCACAATAGTAGACAGGTTGATTTTTTTTCAACTCTCAAGAAAAATTCAAAATTGTCTCAATATTTTGACACGATACAAAATTCAATATTATGCTCCAAATAGAAGAAACCGGTTTTGAAGGACTAAAAATCATCACCCCAAAAGTTTTCAAAGATGAAAGAGGATATTTCTTCGAATCATATAACGCTAATCGCTTTGATGCTCATGGTATAACCTATGATTTCGTACAAGACAATCAAAGCTATTCTACCTATGGCGTGCTCAGAGGAATGCATTTTCAAATGGGCACTCATGCACAAACCAAACTCGTACGATGTACGCGAGGTGAAGTATACGATGTAGTGGTCGATCTTCGAAAAAATCAACCTACTTATGGTAAATGGTTTGGTATAAATCTCAATGAAGAAAACCAAAAACAGCTCTTAATCCCAAGAGGTTTTGCACATGGATTCTTAGTTTTGAGTCCTACTGCATATTTTATGTATAAATGTGATAATTTTTATAATAAAGATAGTGAATCCGGACTGTGTTTCAATGATATTGGTATTCAAATTGAATGGCCAATCGACGAAAAAGATTTAATTATCAACGAAAAAGACCTTCAATACACATCTTTTAATCCCGAAAATGACTATTTCGCATGAAAGAAAAAATTATAGTTACCGGTGCAAACGGTCAATTAGCCTTCCATTTCATGGCTTTATCACCCTCATATACTCAGTATGATTTCGAGTTTTTGACTTCAAAAGACCTCAATTTAGAGGATTCTGATGCTCTAAATGACTATTTTTCGAAGAATTCTTGTGCTTATGTCATTAATTGTGCAGCTTATACCCAAGTAGATGCCGCAGAATCCAATCAAAAAGTATGCGACACTATAAATCATCAAGCAGTCAAACTATTAGGCTCACTAGCTTTAGCTTATCATTTCAAACTGATTCATTTCTCTACAGACTTCGTTTTCGACGGCTTGGCTCATAGTCCTTATCGCGAAGAAGACACCACCAATCCTAGAAGCATCTATGGCGAGACTAAATTACTCGGTGAAAAAGCGCTACAAATCATAAGTAAAGAACAATCTGATCAATTTTACGCCATCATTCGTACTTCTTGGGTCTATAGTTTTTACGGTAAAAATTTCTACAACACTATGAAACGCTTGGCATCTGAGCGGTCTTCGCTCAATGTCGTCATAGACCAAGTTGGTACACCAACTTACGCGCACGATTTAGCAAAGTTTATACTAGATTTCTTGCCTCATTTGATTCAAAACGATGTATATCATTTTTCAAACCAAGGGGTATGCTCTTGGTATGATTTCGCAAATGAAATTATAGACCTACATCAACTTCCCTGTGCTGTAGCACCAATTCTATCAAAAGATTACCCAACGGCTGCTTCTCGACCTCATTATAGTGTTTTGGACAAAACCAAACTCAATTCAAAATTTTCATTCATTCCAAATCATTGGAAAAAAAGTTTATATCAATGCTTTCAAGACTCCAGCAGGATTACCCTTTAGTCGAATTAAGCCGAATATTAACGCAAGCGGCTCATGGGATTATGAAAATATATACCAATGATTTTGATATCATGCTCAAAGCCGACAAAAGTCCTTTGACAGAGGCGGATACATGGTCTCATGAATTTATCACTCAAGCCTTAAAAACTTGCTCAAATGCGCCAATCCTTAGTGAAGAAAATGTAGAAGACCCCAAAATATCTCCAAATCAAGACTTCTGGCTCCTCGATCCGCTCGACGGAACAAAAGAATTTATCAATCGAAACGGAGAATTTACGATTAATCTCGGTTTAATCAGAAACCAAAAACCGGTATTTGGGATGATTTATATTCCGGCTCAAAAGTTACTTTTCTTTGGGGCTAAGGATTATGGCGCTTGGCTATGCAATGAGGATAACTTAGAAAATGCCCTTAAGCTTCCTGCTAAATCAAATCATATTACCTTAAATCAAGATAAAATCTATACAACGCTTACTGAGCTTAATGTAGTAGGCTCTAGAAGTCATACCTCTGACTTCAAGCTTGAAGATTTGTTTAGTCATCCTATCCACATCAAGACCTTAGCTGTAGGTAGTGCCCTTAAATTCACTTATCTCTTGGAAGGCAAAGCCGAAGTTTATTTTCGCATGACACCTACCTGTATCTGGGATACCGCTGCAGGACATGCTTTGCTTGAAGCACTTGACTATCAGCTTTTGACCTATCCTAATCTTGAGCCTTTGACTTATCATGTTCCTCACAAATTAAACCCTGGATTCTTGTGTTTCTAAAAATAATTACTTGTAGTGTCTTCATCATACAAATTTTCCTAGTTAACGCTCAGGACTTTGGCAATATCATTTATTCAGAAAACAATGAAGATAGCGCACATAGATTATCCGTCACGACAGAAGAAATTCTTGATTTCGCCCCTAATATCAAACCTTATGCTTATCGATTTGTATTTAAGGAAATGCCTCTGGAGCAAGCTAAGACAAATCTCGAACAATTAAGTCCTCAAGATACTACTAAAAAACTCTGGGATAAAATTAAATCAGGTGAAATTTTTTACACGCAAAATCACTTTTACACCTATAAACATAGAGGCTTTACCTTAACGATAGACCCGGTGCTCAATCTAAGATATGGTGTAGAAAATGGCGGAAATACAGTTTATCAAAACACAAGAGGCATTCAAATTGCTGGAAACTACAAAGCACTTAGCTTTTGGCTCAATCACACTGAGAATTTAATGCGTTTTTATACCTATCAAAATCAATATGCAACCGGATATTTCGGTCAAAATCCCTATGTATTCGTACCAAATCATGGCTATTTCAAAGAATTTGGTAATAATGGCGTGGATTTCAGCCAATCTCTTGGCTATTTAAACTTTCATATCGCGCCTTTTTTTGAAGTGGAATTGGGTAATAATCGGCATTTCTGGGGAAACGGCTATCGAAGTCTATGGCTTAGTGACCAAGCTGCACCTTTCCCTTATCTCAAAGCATCAGCTCAAATCAAACATTTTCGATATCATTGGATGGCCGCACAGCTCACCCACCAATATATTCGTGGCGTCGATAGATTACTGCCTAGAAAATTTGCAATTTTTCATCAAGCACAAGTCCAAGTGAGCAAAAAACTTACTTTTTCTATATTTGAATCTACTATTTTCAGTAGAAATGATGGCTTTGATTTTGCCTATCTCAATCCAATTAGTGTCCTGAGAAATGTAGAACACAGCAGAGGCTCTGATGACAACAGCTTATTAGGCTTAGGCATAGACTATAAACCAAGTAAAAACGCTCAAATTTATTTTCAGAGCATTATCGACGACCTCAATATTAAGTCAATTCGAGAAGGGACAAATTTCTGGGGCAATAAAATAGGATTTCAGCTCGGCGCTCAGGCCTATGATTTATTTTTACCTAGAACTTTTTTTCGTGTAGAAATGAATTATATCAGACCATATACTTATTCTCATAATGGTGATACAGAGCATATTATCTCGAACTATACCCATTACAACCAAACTTTGGCACATCCGCTAGGTGCCAATTTACTTGAATTCATACTAGATATATCGTATCATCCTTTGCCAAAATGGAAAACCCAACTGACACTAAATTATGTTAGAATGGGTAAGGATTCAGGAAATCAAACTACAATTTTTGGCGGTGATATATTCAGAAATTCAAATGAAAATGCAATTTTTCGCTCTTATGATGTTCAGCAATTCCAAGGAGTACCTGTAAATCTCACACAAATTCAATGGAATAATACATACCAAATCTTCAAAAACATATTCCTTGATTTAGATGTATTTTATAGAGCTATGAACAGTGAAGCATTACCACAATACATTCAAACGAATTATGGACTTCAAGCAGGCGTTCGAATGCAAATCAATAAAATTAAAGGTTTATATTAAATGTATGAATACAGCACATAAAGTAAGTTTAGGTAGTCTTTTAGTAGCACTTGGTATTATTTACGGCGATATTGGTACATCACCACTTTATGTTTACAAAGCCATTGTAGGCGAAAAAGAAATTAGTGAACAGCTAGTAAGGGGTGGCGTATCCTTAATCTTTTGGACTTTGGCAATTCAAACTTCTATTAAGTATATCTGGATTACCCTAAAAGCCGACAATCATGGTGAAGGCGGGATATTTTCGCTTTATGCCTTAGTCAAAAGACTCGGTACCAAACTCACTATTCCTGCTATTATAGGTGCAGCTTCCTTGCTCGCAGATGGAATGATTACACCGCCTATTTCTGTTAGCTCAGCTATCGAAGGGCTTCACATGATACCGGCTTTAAGTGAGATTCCAACCGTTCCAATTGTTCTAATAATCATCACAGGACTTTTTATGTTTCAGCGATTTGGAACGCAGAAAGTAGGAAAACTTTTCGGGCCTACCATGTTTATATGGTTTACTATGTTATTGATTCTAGGAATTTACAATGTATCAAAAGACTTCACGATATTGAAATCACTTAGTCCTTTTTATGGCTATGAGCTGCTTACCAAGTACCCCAAAGGTTTTTGGATTTTAGGTGCCGTATTCCTCGCAACTACAGGTGCCGAGGCTCTGTATTCTGATTTAGGACACTGTGGTAAAGAAAATATTAGGCTCACATGGGGTTTCGTCAAAATTTCTTTAGTCTTGAATTATTTAGGACAAGCCAATTGGTTGCTCAATGATGCAGGACAATTTTTAGACGGAAGAAATCCATTTTTTGCGATTATGCCTTCCTGGTTTGTCATTATTGGGATTATCATAGCAACTTTAGCCGCTATTATCGCTTCTCAAGCATTGATTTCTGGATCATATACCTTGATCAATGAGGCCATGAACCTAAACTTCTGGCCTAGAGTAGATGTTAGACAACCCACAGATATCAAAGGGCAAATTTTTATTCCATCAATTAACTTGATCTTATGGGCTGGATGTGTCTTTATAGTTTTGTACTTTCAGAAATCAGAACATATGGAAGCTGCTTATGGTCTAGCAATCACTTTGGCTATGCTTTCGACTACTATCTTGCTTTACTTTTATCTTCGCTATCGTATCAAATGGAATCCAATATTCACCGCGATTTTGATAAGCTTTTTCATATTAATTGAGCTAAGTTTCTTAGTAGCGAATATCGTCAAAATAACTCATGGAGGCTATATCGCCTTGATCGTATCCGGAATATTTGGCTCCATAATGTATTTGATTTTTTATGGTCGCAAAACCATTAATCGACTCACTTCCTTTGAATCTGTTTTAGCTAAAACTCAAATTATAGATGAACTAAGTCATGATGACATTGTTCCTAAGTTTTCTACCCACTTAATTTATATGACTAAATCTTCGAGCAATGACATAATCGAAAAAAACATTATAGAATCTATCTTTGCGAAAAAACCAAAACGAGCTGATGTTTATTGGTTTTTTCATATTTCTCGCACCAATTCGCCTTATGATTTATCTTATAATGTCACGGAAATTTTAGATGATAAAGTAATCAAAATTAATTTGCAAATCGGCTTTAGAGTCCGACCCCGAACAGAGGCTTGTTTCAAGAGAATCGTTCAAGATTTAGTAGAAAATAAAGAGCTCAATCTTCATATCCGCCCCGATGGCAGCACCAAATACAATGGTACACCAGATTTTAAATTTGTCATTCTCGAGAATTTCATTAGTGCAGAGAATGAATTCTTGTTTAATGAAGGGTTGCTACTAAATGCTTATTTTATGC
This sequence comes from Chitinophagales bacterium, assembly GCA_025455685.1. Lineage (GTDB taxonomy): Bacteria > Bacteroidota > Bacteroidia > Chitinophagales > JADJOU01 > JALOMB01. Next base: position 14,360 of record JALOMB010000041.1, read on the forward strand.
TTAAGAGAATATCACAGAGTGACGAAAATGCCTTCGGCTTGGATAGAAATGATGTCATCGTAGAGCAAATGCCTCTGATTTATAAACCAATAGATAATTTACCGCTAAAACGAATTTTCAAATGAGCCTAAAACTAATTCATAATGAAACTCATTGCCAAGCACCTTCTAATATTGCTTTAATAAAATATTGGGGAAAACACGGCCTTCAAATCCCTAAAAATCCCTCTATTAGCTTCACACTCGATGCCTTGCATACCAAGACCAAGGTAAAATTTCATAAAAAAACAAAAGCAGAAGACCAAACTGTAGTCGTCTTTGAAGGAAAAGAAAATCCCAAGTTTGCTGAAAAAATTGAAAAAAAACTCCCTTTGATTTATGGTGATTTCCCTTATTTAAAAGACTATTATCTAGAAATTCACTCTGAAAACACTTTTCCGCATTCTTCTGGCATCGCATCATCCGCCTCTTCTATGGCGGCTTTGGCAATGTGTATCGCTGCGGCCTCAGGAAATGGTGAGGATAAAAAATTAGTGTCACATGCAGCTCGCATACTCAGTGGCTCTGCATGTCGTTCCATATATGACAAGCTCGTCTGGTGGGGAAAATCTCCTAGTCTTTTGCAAAGTCATGATGAATTTGCAGTCCCATGCTACGAAGCAGTTGATGAGATATTTTGGTCTTATCGAGATGCGGTGCTGGTCGTATCAAAATCAGAAAAATCCGTTTCCTCTTCTTTGGGACATGATTTAATGCATACGAATCCTTTTGCTTCAGCTAGATTTCAGCAAGCCCACCAAAATATCGACTTGCTTTATGGCGCTATGCGATGTGGAGATATCGAACATTTCGGAACTATCGTAGAAGAAGAAGCCTTGACACTTCATGGGCTGATGATGATGTCGCGTCCTTCGTTTTTATTGCTCGAACCTAACTCCGTTGCTTTGATTCTTAAAATTAGAAAACATAGAGTATTAGATAAAATTCCTATGTATTTTACAATTGATGCTGGACCAAACATTCATCTACTCTATCCTGATTTCGCCAAAAAAGATGTAGAAGACTTTATCCAACAAGAATGTTTAGATTTATTGGAAAATAAAACTTTTTATTTAGATTCTGTAGGAAATGGCGCAAGAATTCTCTAGGGTTTATCCAAGCAAGCTTATTTTGTTTGGTGAGCATACGGTATTATATGGTTCAGATTTGGTATGTATGCCTTATGGAGACAAATATATAAAAATAGTAGAGGCCCCGAATGAAAATTATAAGGCTTTACAGGAGTTTCATCAATACTTATTGAAGCATCCCAAATTATCTCATCGGTTTGATTTTGAAGGCGTTACAGCATTTTATCAATCTTTTAGTCTAAGTTCTAATATTCCTATAGGATATGGATTGGGGAGTTCTGGTGCTTTGACGGCATTGTATTATGATTTATTTTTTGAGAAATCTGCTGCGCTTATAGATAAAAAAGAAGATTTGGCAGAAATTGAGTGTTTCTTTCATGGCAAAAGTTCTGGAATAGACCCTTTGGTGAGTTATTTGAATACTTCCTTGCATGTAAGAGGGCAAGAAATCAATCCTATTTCTTTTGAGCTGCCATTTGCTTTGACGCTTTTCGATTCTGGTATCGCTAGAAAAGGTCAACAAGCTATTAGTTGCTTTGAGTCTTATAGTCAAATAGATCGACTTAAAAACGATCGTCTCTTGCGGGTATATATTCCTAGACTCAACGAAGTGATTATAAAAATGATTCAAGGAGAAATTGACTGGGAGAAAATCGATTGGTTATCAAGGTTTCAGTATTATAATTTTGGGTTTTTGGTGCCTAAGGAAGTAAAATCTGTATGGCAAGATGGCTGGAAATCGCAAGAATTTATGAAATTGTGTGGTGCAGGCAATGGTGGGTTTTATTTGATTTTGAAGACTTTAGATCGTCATTTAGGAGTTTAGCAAAAGATATTGAAAAAGAGATAATAGAATTCTGGGGAATTTGATTTGAAGAATTTATGAAGAAAGCGTACTAAAAGCACTTTAAAGAATTAACATTTTTTTACTTTTGAAGTCGTATTTTTTGTAAAAATGTACTTATATTTGCGTCTATTAACAAGTTAGTTCCAATTTTATGCTACGCAATCATCCGAGATGACCATAGCTTAAGGCTTTAACTTGTTTTTAATAAACTTTTTTTAATTTTTTAAAAACATAAAATTATGAAGACAATCACACTAAAAATCATCACTTTATTAAATTCTATTTTAGCAATAGGTTTACTTCAAGCTCAGTGGGCGGGAACAAATCCTATTACAACCAATTCAAATGTTAATGTTGGCGGATTACCTCAATTTGGCAGATTTCACATTAGGCAAGGTAGTTCAGCACAGCTTAATTCTGTAGCTAATTTTTCTAGGAATC
>JALOMB010000118.1 GCA_025455685.1 Chitinophagales bacterium
AGACTGGGAAAAAGAAAAAGTAATTTTAGATAAAATCTCGATAAAATTCGAAGAACATAAAGCCGAGCTAAATCCTGAGAAGAAAAAAGAAATTTACAAAGAAATCGACAAACTCAGTTTCGAGGCTTCTAAGCTGGCTATCCCTAATGAATTAGACAAAATGGTAACCTCTATAGGCGCCCAATACACCAACGCCTTCACGTCAAACGACCAAACTGTATATATCAACCAAATTCCTTCGAATGAGTTAGAGAAATGGATGATGCTGGAAAGTGAGCGTTTTCAGAAATTAGTCATGCGAATCTTCCATACTGAGCTTGAGACCGTATATGAGGAGTTTAATATTTCTCAAGACAACGATACAAGATGGGCGTATCAAAATTTAATGCTCGGTTTGTTTGAAAATCATCCTTATGGTACTCAGAGCACGATTGGCCTTTCAGAGCATTTGAAAAATCCCTCTATGGTTAATATCCAAAAGTATTTTGATAAATATTATGTACCTAATAATATTGCGATATGTCTCTCTGGCGATTTAGACCCCGACAAAACTTTTGAGTTAGTCAAAAAACATTTTGGCAGCTGGAAATCTAAACCAATAGAGCCCTTCAAAGAGCCTAAATTACCTGAGATTACGAAACCTATTGTCAAAGAAAATTTTGGTCAGCAAGACGAGTCTGTATATATCGGATGGAGAATGCCTAAAGCTAATGATAAAGAGCGATACAAAGCTATTTTGATGGAGTATATTTTGGCCAATGGGGTCGCAGGAATCATGGATATTGATTTAAATCAAGGTCAGAAAATTATCGGTGCCAATTGTTTTACTAATTTCCTTCACGACCACGGATTTATTGCATTGACAGGAAAACCCAAGCAAGGTCAAACCCTAGAAGAAGTAAGGGATTTATTGATGGGTGCTATGGATAAACTCAAAAAAGGTGATTTCGATGATAAGCTTATAGAAGCTTCCGTAAATAATCTTGAGTTAAAGTTCATTAAGTCTTTGGAAAGCAATCAAGACAGAGCATTTGCTTTTGTCAATAGCTTCGTGGATGAAGTGCCGTGGTCTGAGTATGTGACGATGTATAGTGATATGAGAAAAATTACGAAACAAGAACTTTTGGATTTCGCAAATAAGCAGATACGCAATGAAAACTATGTCATCAGCTATAAACGAAAAGGCGAGCAGAAAAATCCAAAAGTTGAAAAGCCAACTATTACGCCGATTCATTTAAATCGTGATGTTTCTGATTTTGCCAAGAATTTTATGAAAATTCCTTCTGGTGAGCTTTCACCGCTATTTATTGATTTCAAAAAAGAAATTCAAACTGAAAAAATCGATCATTCGACCTTTCATTTTATAGCCAACAAACAAAATAAATACGCAAAAATGTATTTGATATTTCCTTTTGGCAATAAAGACGACAAGACGCTAGGACTTATGACTAGTTATCTGGACTTCTTGGCAAATGAAAAGTTTTCCGCTCAAGAATTTAAAAAAGAATTATATTTTCTAGGAATTGATGTGAATTATCAAGTAAATCACGACTATATGTATGTATTTGTTTCAGGATTAGAGGATAATTTGCCAAAAGGACTCGAACTAGTAGCCAATCACCTAAATACTTGTAAAATTGATAAAAAAGCATGGGAAAATGTCGTCTCAGACATACTCAAAAAACGAAAAGATAACCAAACCAATAAAAACGTATGTTTTAGCCATTTAAGTACTTATACGATATATGGCTCACATAACCGATTTAAAAATCAATTGACAGAAGAAGAGCTCAAATCTTATGACCCTCAGAAATTAATCGATAAAGCACATGATTTACTCAAGCATAATTTGGAAGTTTTCTTATATGCTCAAGATAAATCAAAAGTTCAACCGATAATCAAGTCTTGGATAAAATCAAATCCAAAACCGCTTACCTTTAAATCTTCAGAAAAGCCTTATGAATATAAAGATGTAACAGAAAATACAATTTATTTTTATCATTTTCCGGAAATGGTACAAGCACAAATTTCAATGAACAATATGAGTAATCCTTTTTCAAAAGAAGGATTCACATTCAATAATTTGTTTAATGATTATTTTGGATCAGGCTTGAGCTCTATAGTTTTCCAGGAGCTAAGAGAACAAAAAGCGCTTTGTTATTCAGCGTATTCTGCGCTAATGCCTCCTATGGATATGGATAAAAACATGGTACTAAGAGCCTATATAGGGACACAAAATGACAAAATGGTCACGGCTTTTGAGGAGTTTAATAAATTGCTCAATCAAATGCCTAAAGCAGAAAAGCAGTTTGAAGCGTCTAAGCTAAGTGCCATAAAACAAATAGCATCGGAGCGTATCGTCAATGAAGATGTATTCTGGACATTTTTCATGAATCGAAAGATGAAAATCGACAATGACTATAGAAAAGGAGTCTATGAAGGTATTTCAAAGATGAGCATCGATGCCTTTGAGCAACAATTCAAAGAAAAGATTTCCAACAAAAAATTCTCTATTGCGATAATGGGAGATGAAAGCAAATTGGATTTAAAATCTTTAGAAAAATACGCTAAGATTGTCAAAGTAAACACTTCGGAAATTTTACCTTAATTTACCTTTATGAGCTTCAAAACTTCTTCTCAAGCATTGACTGATATGGCCTTTAAGGTACGTCAGCATATCATTAATCTTTCTACTGATGGGGGTTGCTTCATCGGGGCATCACTTTCGTGTGCGGATTTATTGGTGTATTTATATGAAGAATATTTAGATATAGTTGATTTTGATGACCCAAATCGAGATTATTTATTACTATCAAAAGGTCATGATGTACCTGCTTTATATGGGGTATTTGTCGAAAAAGGCTGGCTAGACAAGGATAGATTAAAAAATCATTTAAAAAGCAATGACGATATATATTGGCATCCAAACAGAAAAATCCCAGGCGTAGAATTTCATTCTGGATCTTTGGGTCATTTGCCTTCGGTGAGTTTAGGACTAGCATATGATATCAAAGCTAGCAAAGGAAATAATCGTGTTGTATGTATTCTCGGAGATGGGGAATGTAATGAAGGCTCTGTATGGGAAACTTTCTTGGTAGCGAGTGCTAAGAAGATTGATAATTTAGTATTCGTAATCGATAGAAATCATTTTCAAGCGAATATGGCTACGGAAGATTTAATCCCACTAGAGCCTATGCAAGATAAATTTTCGGCTTTTGGATTAGAAACCTATCGTATAGATGGTCATGATTTTGAGGCGTTACATAAGGTATTTTCAAGTTTAGATTATACTAATGGAAAACCTAAATGCATTATCGCAGATACCGTAAGAGGCAAAGGTCTTCCGTCTATAGAGGCGCGAGCTGATAGATGGTTTTGTAATTTCAAGCCTGAAGAGATTGAGTCACTTCATTTAGAACTTCAAGGAAAAGGTAAAACTAACCTTATATCTGAAACGTTAACCGTTAGATAAAAAACAAAAAAAGCTATGTCATTTAACTATATTCCCTCTGTAGATCTCCAAGATTTTTTAAGTGATGACAAATCCAAACGTGAAAAGTTTGTTAGAGAAATAGGCAGCGCTTATCATGAAATTGGCTTTGTGGCACTAAGAGGACATTTCCTATCAAAAGCACTTCAAGAAAATCTCTATAAAGTAGTCTCTGATTTTTTTGCATTGCCTACTGAAATCAAAATTAAATATGAAAATCAGGCCCAAGGAGGTCAGCGGGGCTATACTTCCTTTGGTAGAGAACATGCCAAAGATAAGTCAGAAGGAGATTTAAAAGAGTTTTGGCATTTCGGACAATTTATTCAAGACCCTAATAAACTCAAAGAACTTGGATATCCTGAAAATGTGCATGTCGCTGAAATCCCTGAATTTCATATTTATGGTCAGCAAGCTTACGAAGCATTGGAGAAAACAGGGATATATGTTTTGAGAGCCTTAGCCTTATATTTAAATTTAGAAGAAAAATATTTCGATGATAAGGTTATAATGGGCAATTCTATACTCAGAGCAATTCACTATCCACCAATTAAAGAAGAGCCTAAAGGTGCTGTGAGAGCTGGAGCACATGGAGATATCAACTTAATAACTTTGCTTATGGGTGCCTCAGCCAAAGGCCTCCAAGTTCTTCGAAATGATGGCGTATGGGTTGATGCGATAGCCTCTGAGGATGAACTAATGATTAATGTCGGTGATATGCTGAGTAGATTGACCAATAACAAACTAAAATCTACGATTCATCAAGTCATCAACCCGCCAAAAGAACTATGGCATACGCCACGATATTCTATTCCTTTCTTCATGCATCCTTTAAGCAGCATGGATTTGACTTGTTTGCCGAATTGTGTCGATTCGCAAAATCCAAAACAATTTGAGGATATCAATGCTGGGGATTTTCTAGAGCAAAGACTAAAAGAAATTGGTTTAAAATCTTAGTTAAAATAATATTATATGAGAGATACAATTGTTTTTGATTTGATTCAGCGAGAATACAATAGGCAGAAAGAGGGTTTGGAGCTTATCGCTAGTGAAAACTATGTTTCTAAGCAGGTCATGGAAGCTATGGGTTCTATTCTCACCAATAAATATGCAGAAGGATATCCTGGGAAGCGCTATTATGGTGGATGTGAGGTGGTAGATCAGATAGAACAATTGGCTATAGATAGATTAAAGGAATTGTTTCAAGCGGAATACGCAAA
>JALOMB010000119.1 GCA_025455685.1 Chitinophagales bacterium
AGATTTAGGCATTACAGGTGATTTTTTGGCACAAGATATTCGCCTTTCGTTGCATCACCTCGGCGAGATTACTGGCACAATCACAACAGATGATTTATTGGCCAATATTTTTAGTAAGTTTTGTATCGGAAAGTAACTAATCAAAATAAACTACTAACAAACTTATAACAAATCAAACAATTCATTGATTATAAGCAATTTACAAAACAAGCAATTTAGATTTGTTTTGATTTAGTATTAGTTAATTTTCATTAAATTTGTACCTCATTTGTACCTCAAAGCGGACAACCAGTAATTGTCCGCTTTTTTAGGCGAAATTATTGCACATAATTACACTTAAATTATCTTATTATATCTTGTAAATAAATATATGAGCTCGAATATTAAAGTACAAAGGATATGTCAGCATTGTGGTAGTGAATTTACGGCATTGACTACAACTACGGCATATTGTTCGAAGCAATGCAACAGTAGGGCTTACAAAGCAAAACTTAGAGCCAAGAAAGTCGAGATAAGCAATGAGGCAACTCAACAAATCAAAACAAAACCAATCGAAATTCTAAAAAATAAGGAATTCTTGAGTGTAAAAGAAGTATCAAAATTATTGGGATGCTCTATCCGAACTATATACTATCAAATTGAAAATGGGAATTTGAATGCCTACAACATTAGTCAGCGAGTAACCAGAATAAGACGCACAGACATTGATAAACTCTTTGAACAACCTCAACCTGTAAAAAACGTCGATAAAATCCCAATATATAATATTGAAGATTGTTACACGGTAACTGAAATTATTCAAAAGTTTAAAATATCTGACTCGGCTCTAAATAATATTGCCAAAAAAAATAATATACCAAAATTAAAAAAAGGGAAATTTACTTATTTACCCAAAATTATTATTGATGAACTGCTAAATTAAAAAAATATGTCTATTAAAGTCTCACTTCGGAAAAAAGCTATCTCCAAAAACAGGCAAAGCTTATATTTGGATTTTTATCCACCGATAACTAATTTTCAGACAGGTCAACCAACACGTCGAGAATTTTTGGGTATATATATTTATGATAAACCAAAAAATCCTGTTGAGAAGCAACATAATAAAGAAACCTTACTTTTGGCTGAACAAATCAAGCAGAAGCGAGAAAACTTCCTAAATAAGCCTGAAGTATATTCTAACTATGAATTAGAACAATTAAAAATAAAAGAATTAGGGGAACGTAATTTTGTGGAATACTTCCAAAGTTTAACTAATAAGCGTAAAGCCTCAAATCATGACAACTGGCTTTCAGCGTTTAAATACCTTAATACTTACACAAATGGGAGTTTGAGGTTTGCTGACCTCAATGAGAAATTTGGTAATGACTTCAAAGAATACTTATTAACTGTAAAAAGTAATAAGAGTGACAAAGTTACTCTTTCTCAAAATTCGGCAGCATCATATTTTATAAAGTTTAAAGCGGCTCTAAAACAAGCTTTTAAAGATGGATTGTTACAAATTGATTTGAATGCGAAAATAGAACCGATTAAACAATTGGAAACACAAAGAGATTACCTTACTGTTGATGAACTGAATCGGCTTATAAAAACCGATTGTATCAATCCGCTTTTAAAACGTGCGGCTATATTTTCTGCTTTAACTGGTTTACGGTTTTCAGATATTCAGAAATTAATTTGGGGAGAAATTCAATTTGATTCAGAAAGGGGGTATTCTATCCAATTTACGCAACAGAAGACTAAAGGGGTTGAGGTACTACCAATTTCGGAGCAAGCATATCAATTATTAGGAGAACCACAAGATGCAACCGAAAGGGTGTTTAAGGGACTTCACTATTCTGCTTATGAAAACCAGCATTTGTATCAATGGATTAAAATTGCAGGCATTACAAAAGATATATCATTTCACAATTTTCGGCACACTTTTGCTACTTTGCAATTATCAAAAGGAACAGATATTGTTACCGTTGGTAAAATGCTTGGGCATAAAGGGCTAAAAACTACACAAATCTATGTGAAAATAGTGGATGAAAATAAACGTAAAGCAGCCGATAAAATAAAATTGGATTTTTAATTTGGTAAATATGGAATTTTTAGAAAAAGTCGAACACTTTATTTCTCAACTACAATATTCGCTGGCGATTGAGCCAGAACCAATTATAAATTATGAGGGGGTAGATTTTAATTTATCTCTACCGCCTCATATTTTCTTTGAAATAGTTGATAAATTCAAAGTTGACTACCCCTTTAATTATCAAAATAAAATTATTGAATTAAAAATTCTAAAACGAAAAGAGGATATTACAGAAAAGGAAGCATTAGATATAATTCAAAACTATGTTACTTCGTATTTTATAGATTTTCCTTCTTCTATTCAATTCCCACAGCAACTATATCTCCTATTAAAGGTCAGGGAAATTAGTTCTGAAAAAAAAACTAAACGTGAAAAAACTGAAAAATTTGAAAGTGTTAAGCTGAATTTTGAAAATGAATACGTGGAAGAGAAAGTTTCGGCTCCAGATTTTTTAAAAAATTCTAATTTGTTTGGCTTGATGAACGATTTTCAATTAATTATCGAGGGTAAAAAGAATATTATCCTAAAAGAACTGGTAGAAGCAATGAAGGATAACCAGCAATCAGAAGCAAACAATGAATCTGACTATACTACTTCGGATACGAATTTAAGTATTAGAGAGGTTGCTCTTCTGTGCTATTATTCAGGCAAGAAAGTTACTCCCAATAATGCTGAAGAGATATTGAAATCCTATGGTCACAATGCTTACCAAAAATTGATTTTCCATTACGACCTCTTAAATAAATCAGAAATAGAAATAATAAATCATAGGTTTGCAGTAAAAAACCTCGAAAATATAATTCCACTTCTCCAAGGTAATGCCAAAGAAAGGGCTGAAAAGGATTTAAAATCAGCAAAAAATCATAAGAACTTAAAAAAATAGCTTTTTTTTAAATTCTCAACCAGTTGCAACCAGTTACACCACTTCGATTCTTATAAGTTTGCTGCCATATTGAAAAACTCAGTTTATGGCACAAAATAATAATCCTTTTGATGTATTAGAAAATCGGCTTGCAAACATTGAAGCCCTCATTCATGAGCTTCATAAAAAACTCGTACCCGATAGCAAACCAGTTGACCAATGGTTTGACTTAGATGAACTTTGCAAATATCATCCAGACCACCCCAAGAAATCTACAGTCTATGCTTGGGTAAATACCAACGCTATCCCTTTTCACAAGACGGGCAAAAAGCTCCGATTTCTAAAATCCGAAATTGATGCTTGGCTTGCTCAGGGCTACCATAAAACCTACCTCGACGTAGCAAAATCAGTTGATTCATATAATCAGCCGAGGTTTATCAAACGAGGTAAATCTCCACCAGTTTAATATATATCTAATTTAAATTACTTACATAGTACACACTCGTATGTACTGATATTTTTAAAATTTAAAAAAAACTTTAAACAAAATGTTTATAAGACCCGAAGGTTTCGATTTTGAGGAAACCGCAGAAAGATTTAGCTTGTCGCAGCACCAGCTAACTGACTTTTTAGTCAAACATAAATTTATGACCATCAACCAAGATTGTATGGTCAAAGTATCTCCAGTATTACTGCAACAAGAGTACGTTTATTTTGCAAATAGAGATGATTTTCATTTTAAAAATGGAAGATTTAGAAATCGAAAAGAAAATCTAATCTATCTCTGTTTTACTAAAGATGGATGGGCTTTTTTAGCAGCTATGTTGGAGTATTTGAAGCCAAGAACATAATTGATAGATGGAGGAGTATAACTTAGAGTTCGAAATCTTAAATCCAGCCGAAACGGTGGCGACTCCACCAAAAGTCGCCCCAACAAAGGCTCTCAATGTGCTGAGTTGCATAATGGAACATATTCAGCCGATTGACTTTAAAGAAAAAGCTGGATTAGAGGAAAAAGAACGAATCGAACATCGCCACTATCTCATTGTTTGCATTGAGGAAGTCCTAAGAGTTGCCCAAGACAATAAATTTGGACTTTGCAAACGCAATAATTTCTTGATGGCTTACAATGGTGCTTTTTGGGAAGCACTTGAAAAGGAAGACTTGGAAGATTTTTTAGGAAAAGCGGCCGAAAAAATGGGTGTTGATAAAAATTTAGCTCGACATTATAAATTTCAAGAACACCTTTTCAAACAATTTTCGAGTAGTGCCAAGTTACCATCAATTCAAGAAAATATCAATACCGTAAAAATCAATTTATTAAATGGCACCTTTGAAGTAAATGGAGAGAAGCAACAATTGCGAGCAGTTGATAGAAAGGATTTTTTGTCCTACCAGTTACCATTTGAGTATAATCCGCAAGTAAAAGCACTTGAATTTGATAAATATTTAAATAAAGTTTTACCCGATGAGGAGTTACAAAAAGTGATTGCAGAATACATCGGTTACCTCTTTATTAAAACTCAAACATTGAAATTAGAGAAAGTTTTGATGCTGTTTGGTAGTGGTGCTAATGGAAAATCGGTGATGTTTG
>JALOMB010000120.1 GCA_025455685.1 Chitinophagales bacterium
AGGCATAAGAAATCTCTTCAACTTGGGATAGATAGCCTTTTACGGATTTGAGGAGTTTGGCTTTTTCGAGATGCTCCTGGAGCGGTTGATAAATGTGACTATCGATTTCCGATTCGAAATAATGGGCTGCTCGATGCGCTAAGTCATAGATCTCTTCATAGGCACCTCGATGATAAGATTTGGTAACTTTGCCATTCCATATTTCCAGAGTAGCTTCCCAATCGAGGATTTTTAGTTGCATTTTAGGTATTTGAGCAGCAATATCTGAATTCGCAGAAATGATTTTGGACTCCAATACTGCTGCTTGCCATAGATATAAGGCTTGTTTGATAAATGTCAAATCAAAGACACGAAGTAATTTCTTGAAATTATACTCCGCTTGAAATTTTATCAAAGATTCTTCAAGTATTTCATTTGTAAAATTAGGTTTAAACAATAAAATTTCATTTCGAACAAAAAGATTTTGACTTTGAATTGGCGATGTCAGCACTAATCCTTCTAGACTTGTGCATCTCGATAGCGCAACATAAACCTGACCACTTGCGAAGCTCCTTCCGGCATCTAAGACAACCTTATCGAAAGTAAGCCCTTGGGATTTATGAATCGTAATTGCCCAAGCTAATCGCAATGGAAATTGGGTGAAGGTTCCGATTACAGATTCTTCGACTTCTCTTGTATCCGAATTGATTTTGTAGTCGATATTGCGCCACACTTCTTTATTGACCGATATTGGCTCAACTTGATCTGGGACAGAAACAAGGATTTCGTCTTCGCTGAGTTTTACGATTTTACCGATTAATCCATTATAATATCTTCGTGGAAACTCAATGTCATTTTTAATAAACATGACTTGTGCTCCTTCTTTGAATATTAACTCTTCTGCAATAGGAAACATGGAACTAGGGAATTGGCCTTTGATTCGACTTATATAAACGGTAGGTTTTTTCTTAATCTTATTCAAGAAATCTTGATTGATTTTATCGGCTTGAGCATTATGGGTATTGAGGTAAATCCAACCTTCTTCTTCCGGTTTGAAATTTGGATTATATCGGGACGCTAGAATTTTGACGTCTTCAGGTGAAAGGGCTTGATGGCGAATATGATTTAGCAAATCAACGAATATTTGATTTTTTTGGCGATATATCTTATCAAGCTCAATAGTAATCCAAGTTTCCGCTTGGTAACTATGCGCCGAAAAAAAGAATTCAGAAGGATAAAACTCCTGTAAAAGCGCTTTTTCTTCTTGCTTTACGACGGGTGGCAACTGAAACAAATCACCAAAGGCGATGATTTGCAAACCCCCAAAAGGAAGGTTGTTTTGTCGTACATGTTGACAAATCTCATCGATGGCATCTAAAGTATCGGCTCTTACCATACTCATTTCATCAATAATCAAGGTATCGAGATTTCTAATCAATTTTCTTTTTTCAGAATTAAGACGCAAATCTTTGATTAGCATGTGTTTATTGACTGCAATCTGTCTATCTACGAAATTATTTGTAGGAAGATATGCAGTAAAAGGCAAGAAAAACAAACTATGAAGAGTTACCCCTTGAGCATTCATAGCTGCTACACCAGTGGGTGCAGCGACTACAATGTTTTTTGAGGAATTAGATACAATTTTATGCAATAAAGTCGTTTTACCGGTACCTGCTTTTCCAGTAATAAAAAGATTTTGGTCGGTATGAAGGGCATATTGATATGCTAGTTCACTCCTTTCCATTTTGAAGTATTTATGAGGCAGATACTAATCCAGAGCGCTTGAGTAAGGCATCTACCTTAGGCTCCTGACCTCTAAAAGCTTTATATAATTCCATCGGATGTCTCGTGCCTCCTTGTGAAAGAATATGATCTTTGAATTTTTGTGCGATGTTTTTATTAAATATTCCACTTTCCAAAAAATACTCAAAAGCATCCGCATCCAACACCTCAGCCCACTTGTAGCTATAATATCCAGAGGAATAACCGCCTGCGAAAATATGGGAAAAATTAGTACTTATAAGCGATTCAGGAATGATTGGAAGGAGTCTAGTGCGTGTAGTAGCTTCGGTCTCAAATGCTTTTATATCATGAACCATCTGCTCTTGGCCATGATAAGCCATATCCAAGAAACCTAGACTTAACTGCCTTAGCGTCGCTAAACCTTGCATAAATTGACTGGATTTTTTGATTTTTTCGATAAATTCTTGAGGAATAATTTCACCCGTTTCATAATGTTTGGCAAAGAGTTGCAACGCTTCTGACTGTTCACACCAATTTTCCATAATCTGACTTGGAAGTTCTACAAAATCCCAAAAAACATGAGTACCGGATAGACTCGGGTATTTTGTATCTGCGAGCATTCCATGAAGGGCATGACCAAATTCATGAAACAAGGTAGAAACCTCATCAAAAGTTAAAAGAGACGGCTTATCTTCGTTTGGTGGAGTGAAATTACAAACAATAGCGATATGAGGTCTAGAATTTTCGCCTTGATAATGATATTGATCTTTGAAGCTCGTCATCCATGCGCCACTTTTTTTAGAGGCTCTTGGAAAGAAATCAGTATAAAAAATCGCTTTAAACTCATTTTGTTCATCATAAACTTCATAAGTATCGACCTCAGGATGATAGACATCGATATCAGTTACTTTTCGAAAACTCAATCCAAACAAGCGATTGGCTATTTCAAAAGCACCTTGAAGTACATTGTCTAATTTAAAATAAGGCCTTAAGGCTTCAGAATCTAGGTCAAAAAGCGATTGTTTCATCAATTCATTGAAATAGCTTGAGTCCCATTGCATCAAATCTTCAATCCCTTCTTTTTCTTTGGCAAAGGCTTTAATTTCATTGATTTCTCGCTCTGCAGCTGGTTTTGATTTTTCTAATAAATCTTCAAGAAATCTCATTACACCTTGAGTACTTTTGGCCATACGCTCTTCGAGGACATAAGCGGCATGTGACTCATAACCGAGAAGTTTAGCGCGTTCGTGTCGCAACGCTACAATTTTCTTAATGTTTTCATGATTATTGTGTTCGTTGTCTTGGTTGGCTATTTTGCCATAAGCTCGATTGAGTTCTTCTCTTAGCGCTCGATCCTGAGCATAAGTCATTACAGGGATATAGCTCGGCATTTGCAAGGTAAATACCCAACCTTTGAGATCTCTATTTTTGGCTTCTTGGGCTGCTCGGTCTAAAGCTCCTTGAGGGATGCCCTTGATTCTAGATTCATCGGATACTTGGAGGAAATACGCATTGACTTCAGCCAAAGCATTTTGAGAAAATGACAATCCATGAAGAGACAAAGATTCATCTATACTTCTGAGTTTTGCTTTATCGGCTTCGTTGAGCAAAGCCCCATTTCGGATAAAAGATTTATAGGTTTTATCCAGAAGTGTCATTGATTCTGCATCGAGAGATAACTCATTTCTATCATCATAAATTGATTTAACACGAAAAAATAAAGCTTCGTCGAGCATGATATCATTCTGAAAAGCAGTGAGCAAAGGTGAAAATTCTTTGGCGATAGCTTCAATTTCCGAATCACAATGTGCAGCATACAAATTATAGAAAACAGAAGAAACCCTTTCTAAGTCACTAGTTGCGAACTCCAGAACTTCCAAAGTATTTTCAAAATTAGGCGCTTCGGTATTCTGGGATATTGAAGCAATAGATTTTTTGGCTGCTTCAATATGAAATTTCAGCGCAGGAATAAAATCTTGATTGTTTATTTTTGAAAATGGAGCGGTTTGGTATTTCGTTTCAAAGGGTTGGGTTAAAACATTCATATACTATAGTTTTATTAAAAATATGTGTTGCATACAAAGATAATACTTTATTTCTAATTTTCTCAAGGAAAAATAAATGTGGAAACTATGTAAATTCAGCATCTATAAGACTTAAAACACTTTTGTGGAAATCAAAAAAAGAAAGGCACAGAAAAAAGATTTACTTTTGTCTTAAATATTAAATTATGTGTCAATTCGTACATATTCATAATCATACCGATTATTCCCTACTCGATGGAGCTTCTAAAATAGACAAACTCGTCAAAAAAGCAAAAAACGACAATATGCCTGCCCTCGCCATTACTGATCACGGCAATATGTTTGGTGTTTATGAATTCGTTCAAACCTGTAATAAAGAAGGCATTAAACCCATAATTGGCTGCGAAACTTATTTAGTAGAAAATCGTTTTATCAAATCATTTTCCAAACAAAATAAAGACAAACGTTATCATCAGTTGCTTTTGGCCAAAAATGACATAGGCTATCAGAATTTATCCAAACTCGTTTCTCTCTCCTACAAAGAAGGATTATATAGTAAATATCCAAGGATTGATTTTGAACTTTTAGAGCGCTTTAGCGAAGGCTTAATTGCCACGACATGCTGCATTGCTGGCATAGTGCCGCAAACCATTCTTCATCAAGGCATAGAAGCAGGTGAAAAAGAACTGATCAAATGGCAAAAAATATTTGGTGAAGAC
>JALOMB010000121.1 GCA_025455685.1 Chitinophagales bacterium
AGTTCCTGCAGTTAGTGATAGCCCCGTTTGCGCCAATTGTGTATTCCAAGGGTCGCCCGTAGTATTTGAAGTAGCAAAATAAGCCTCTCCGCCCACTACAGTTCCACCGCCGTCTGTATTCCAGCCTGTAGCATCAGTGGTAAATTCACCATTCGTGTTCATACAAGTAGTGGCTGGCGGTGGCGTAGTACCTGGTCCGTAAAAGTACATATTGTCTAAATAAATAGATAGAGAAGTTCCTGCTATGTTTGCACGAGCAGCACCCACCACTATTTGAGCAATATTATTTCTGCTTGCACTTCCGCCCCCAGCTATTGCAAAAGATGTCAAAGGTATATCTAGAGAGACCCATTGCCCCGTCTGAATCGTTGGAACTTGATATTCTATAGCATTAGTTTCATTAGGACCATCGTGATTAGAAAGTTTGAAAACTAAAACCTGACCAACAGGAAGCGTCCCTGGAATATAATAATCTACTCTAAAATGAGTATAAGTCGTTGCATTAAATTTATTTGGGGAAAAATCAATCCCTGCAAAAGACTTTCCATTAGCAATATTGATTAATTTTGTAGCGTTTCCACTTATTGGATTATCCGTAATAGTAGCAGCTTCTGGTCCCCAACTTGTGCCCCATTCTTGTACTGGGATATTAGTATACGCATCACTAAATATCGACTTGATATTATTTGACGAGGTAGTGTGCGTGGGCGTGGGAGCAGCTACCGATGGTGCTTGCGAATATGCCATCAAGGCATAAAAAAACGAAGTGAGTAAAAGTAACTTTTTCATATATTTAAAATTTTTTGTTTCTAATTAATTATTTGAATAAATGAAGGTGTAAAATTAGTATAAGTAATCGAATATTGCCTCTTACGATATCTATACAATATTTTATTCCTCTTTGTAAAGATGTTTATTGGCGTATTTGCTATATTTTCCATATTTTGTATATTAATTTGTATAGATAATTTATAGATTTTTTAATGCTAAAAATTGAGAATTATATTGATTATTTATTAATTTACTCTTTATACTAAATAATTATTGCCATACTTTAGCGCTCCTTTAGCATCCCAAATCCCCCAATGAGCCCCCACATCGCCTTCAGGTCCGGTTTTCCAAGATTCATCGAACGACGAAAAATAAAAAGTTTCAATTCCGTTTTTCTGAGCCCAAAGATGGGTATAAATAAAATATCTCAATGAATTCAATCTATTGGGTTCTGCACCTTTTAGGCTTTGCCCTTGGCTAGGCCAACCTGTCTCGGTAATGATTACTTTTCTACCCTTTGCTGCGCCTATAGTTTGATGATACATAGCATTCATATGGGCTAAGGAATAGTCAAATGGCGTTCCTTCCCAAAAAGGATAACAATTGGTAAGCACAATATCCGAAAATTCTACCAATTCTGGATGGCGGGTAAATTCATAGTAGGCATCTACATACCCTACAGGAATATCGGGAAGAGCTTCTTTTACTTTTCTCAAATAACCCAAAAGCTGTTCTAATGTTAGGTCGTTGCGATAAAGCACTTCATTGCCTACGGCAGCAATATCTACAAACCCATTATGAGCTAAATCAATCAAAGCGTTGATTTCTAGTTCATTTTTCTCTAAATCAGAACCTAGCCACGCCCCAACTAATGTATTCATTCCATATTCTTTGGCTACTATGGGTACATTTTCATTGCCTTCTATACAAGAAAAAGAGCGAACCCAATTGCTGTATTGGCTTAGAATAGACATTCGGCGCTGCACTTGGCTTTTGGGAATAATATCACCTGGCTGCTGACCATCTTCATACATAGAAAAGCAAAAGCCGTGAACCTTTTTGGACAAAATATCCATAAAGAGCAGATGAAGTGCTTGTTCGTCTAAGTGTTCTAAAGCATTCCAATCTGGAGCAAGACTATGGTCTAACAACGATTGCGCTGGGTAATAATGATCTTTGCGGTACGACATAACTTGGTGTAATTATTTATTTTGTAATAATTTTTGTTTTCGTTTTTCTTCCAACTCCGCTTTTACTTTTGCTACTTTATCTTCGTTGAGCGAATAGCCCCACATTACCAAAACTGCTAAAAAAGCTGTAATACAAGGAATCACTATATCAGCCACACGAAGTTTGAAAATGGTATCGGCACTCTGAATTGCTTTACCGGCATCAAAGCCTACCGAAGACAAAACCAACCCTCCTAGTGCAAGCGCAATAGACTGACCTATCTTGACCATAAGCCAATAAATAGCGCCAAAAGTTCCTTCCCTGCGCGGCAATCCATTGAGCAACTCATCCAAATCACATACATCTGCCGTCATACTCATCATCAAAGTAAACAATCCTCCCAGTCCAAAAGCCATAAAGGGTACAGGCAATAGCATTCTAAGCGGAATTTCTAATGGAAATCTTACCACTCCTATCTGAATGGCCATATCATTAAATAATATCATAGAATTTTCATCCACTACATAAAAACCCCACCACTTCAACGCATAGCCAAAAATGGAAATAAAAGTAGAAATAATAAAGGCTTGTCGTTTACCAAATTTTTCGGCTAAAAAAGTAACTATAGGGATTACGCCAAAAGCTGTAAAAGCAGCACCAATGATAGAAAAGAAGGCTGGAACGGTACCCGCCAACTCATAGCTGCCTCCAAACATATAAAATACTATTATGAAATAACTGAATGAAGCGACCATTTGAAATCCGTTGAAAACCAGAAAAGTAGCGCCACAAAGTCGCATAAACGGAATATTTTTAGTAATGTTTTTTATATCGTTCCACAATTTGCCGAGATTAATTATCATATTTTTTAAATTCAGCTCAGCTAAATTTTCTTTGTTGAGGGGCAATTCCCTACAAAAAATAGCGGGCATTAGTCCAAAAATCATACAAGCAAATCCTACATACATAGAAAGCGTTCTCACCCCATCGGCTTGGCTATCAAATAAGTCTTTGTTGGCTATTAATACCCAAAAAAGCGGAACTATCATCCAAGATACTTGCCCGATAGTATTGGCAAACCCCATCAAACGAGTACGTTCTTTGGTGTCGGAAGTCATTTCATATCCCAAGCCGATGAGCGGTGTGGAAAAAATAGTATTGCACAAAATAAATAATACAGAAAAAACTAAAAAATACCAAAAATTATACGAAGAGCCATTGGCTTCAAACATTTGCCACTGCACTACAAAAAGAATTGAACATAAAATAGCCCCTACAAAGATATATGGTCTTCTTCTTCCCCATCTAGAGTTGGTATTGTCGGAGACAAATCCCATAATGGGATCGGATATAGCATCAAAAAATCTGGGAATAGCGGATAATAGACCTGCAAGTGCAGGCTCAATACCAAAAGCGGTAATCAAGAAAAAAGAAAAAACGCCCAATGCACCTGGCAATAAATTATTGACCAAATGGCCTGATCCAAAAGCGGCTTTCTGAATAATTGGTATTTTTTGAGTTGCTGTTTCCATACTATTGATTGATTAGGAGTTTATAAAAATTGGATTGTCCCTTTTGTATGACTTCGAGCTGATACATTCCAATTGGCAAATGAGCGATATCGTATTGGTTTTCTTTATTTTCAGCATAAAAGACGCGTTTTCCATTGAGCTGATAGATTCGAATTGATTCGATCGGAATAGAAGTCTGAAATTGAATAAAATCTTTTGCTGGATTGTTGAAAAAGATGTTTTGATTTTCTCGATATGAGCTAAGAGACATTGTACATTTGCTATTGAGGGAATAAGAAAAGTTTTGGGAAACTGAATTGCCCCCTGAGAATGCAAATCGTGCGGCGTAATCGTTTTTGATATTTGGATCCAATCCTTTGAGATAAAAAGTAAAGGATTTATCGCGATGTGCTATTGCACCGATTTCAGAAAAAGGACTTTGGGTTTGCAAAAATCCGACTACGCCAATTTTATCTGCATCCAACAAATCGAAATGCGCCAAAAGTCCCGTTCCAAAATTTTCAAAGGAATAAAAATAGCCTGAGGTAAAGCTCCCTTGACTAGCCATTGATGAATTTCCGGAACAAGAAGGGATTGGACTTGTTTTCGCTGCGATGGTCTGAATAGGCGTCGAGTTACCAACTTTATCTGTAGCCGAGACTTCTATGGAATAATTTGTATTCGGCATTAATCCAAATAAATCAACGGTTACTTTTTGATCGGATACGCCAGAAATGGATTGCGTGACAGAACCGTATTTGATAAGAAACGAAATAGAATCTGTTTCACCATTTGCCTTAAGTTTAAGTGATATGGCACGACTACTGAGTGCTTCTAAAGTTGCTGAAAAATTTTGAGGAGGCGTGGTATCACCAATAACGCTAGGCTCCTCTTTTTGATATATTCGAATATAATCAATTTCCATATCTGCTTGGCTAAAACCAGCTGGAATACTCCCTGCCACGCCGCCCATTGCTATATTGAGCAAAATATACTGCGGCGCA
>JALOMB010000042.1 GCA_025455685.1 Chitinophagales bacterium
AAAACCCTCCACCATGAAAAGCTACCAACTTAAACAAATCCAGCACGTACCCATAAGTTTAGATGAAGCTTGGAATTTTTTTTCGTCGCCCAAAAATCTCAAAACCATCACCCCCGATTATATGGGCTTCGATATCATTTCCTGCGACGACAAACCCATCTATCCCGGACAAATCATCACCTACCAAGTCACACCCCTACTTGGAATCCCCATGGACTGGATGACCGAAATCACCCATGTCATCGAAAAAAAATACTTCGTTGATGAACAGCGTTTTGGGCCTTATGCGTTATGGCACCACAAACATTTTTTTAGAGAAATCGAAAATGGGATAGAACTCGAAGATATCGTCGATTTCGTCCTGCCTTTGGGAATTCTCGGACAGCTAGCGTATCCAATACTAGTCAAAGGAAAACTCAATGAAATTTTCGAATTCAGAAGAAAAAAATTAGCAGAGCTCTTCGGCACAATGGAATAAATCCTGAAATTAAATTTTCTTAGGAATTGATTAAACCATTTTTGTGTATTCTTGCAGTCTAAAAAAGCTGAAATTATGGCTTCATCAGGCTGGCGACAAGACAAATTGCAAAATTCACTTCCTGAAGTGTTTTCGTCTGTTTCCGTACCTATGCAAGGCTCAAGTTTCAAGAAATTTTTAGCTTTTTTAGGGCCAGGACTTCTAGTGGCAGTGGGTTATATGGATCCTGGAAACTGGGCTACAGACATTGCAGGAGGAGCGCAGTTTGGCTATATGCTTTTGTCTGTGATTTTTATTTCCAATATTTTCGCCATGATAATGCAGCATTTATCGCTAAAATTAGGCATCGTCGCAGAAAGAGACCTAGCCCAAGCCTGTCGGGATCATTATCCACCCTATGTGTCTTATTTTTTATGGATTTTATGTGAGTTGGCAATCATAGCCACAGATTTAGCTGAATTATTAGGTTCGGCTATAGCATTAAATTTACTCTTCGGGATTCCGATGATAGTAGGTGTCATACTTACTGCCCTTGATGTCATGGTGATTTTGATGCTGCAGCAAAGAGGCTTTCGCTATATCGAAGCCTTAGTTTCGGGTTTGATTTTATTGATTTTTGGGATTTTTGTTTATGAAATTATCCGCTCAAATCCAGATTTTGTGGCAGTGTCACGAGGTTTAATTCCAGATAAAGCGATTTTGATGAATCCATCTGCTTTATTGCTAGCTATAGGGATTTTGGGTGCTACGGTCATGCCACACAATTTGTATTTGCATAGCGCTTTGGTGCAGACTAGAGCCTATCCGAGAGATATAGAAGGAAAGAAAATGGCGATAAAATTTGCTACCTGGGATGTATCTTTGGCTTTGGGATTTGCTTTCTTCGTGAATGCGGCGATTTTGGTGGTATCGGCATCTACGTTTCATTTCAGAGATATGCACTATGTTGCGGATATTTTCGAAGCGCATCGGTTATTGGATCCGATATTAGGGACGAGTCTAGCGAGTTTTCTCTTTGCTATATCTTTGTTGGCTTCAGGTCAGAATTCTACTTTTACGAGTACTTTAGCAGGACAAATCGTCATGGAAGGCTTTTTGGATTGGAAACTAAAACCCTGGCTGAGAAGACTCATTACGAGAAGTTTAGCGATAATCCCAGCGGTAGTTATACTCTCTATCAAAGGTTCAGAATACACCTCGAATTTATTGGTATGGTCTCAAGTAGTTTTGTCGCTTCAATTGAGTTTTGCGGTGATCCCTTTGGTGAAATTCACGAGTAATCGACTAAAAATGGGACAATTCGTCAATAAACCTTGGCTCATAGCTGTTTCTTATGGCATTACGGCTTGTATCGTAGGTTTGAATCTGTTTTTGGTCTATGATTTTGTGTTCAATTAACAAAAATTAAAAATGCTTGAGGTTTTTTTTGACCTCAATTGTGGGGAACTAGCTATATTTGCCCTAAAATAAAATTATACTATGCAACCACAAGTCGATATTCGTCAACTCAACGAAGAAATCAATAGAGAATCTATTTTTTTAGAACAGATTCAGCGCGAACTTTCGAAAAGTATCGTCGGACAGAGCCATATGGTTGAGAAAATTCTATTGGCGCTTCTGGCACAAGGGCATATTCTGCTTGAAGGATTGCCAGGTTTGGCTAAGACTTTGACTATTAGCTCTTTGGCAAAAGCAATTCAACTTGATTTCAAACGAATTCAATTTACCCCAGACCTTTTGCCAGCAGATATCCTCGGTACGATGGTATATAATCCAAAAGAAGCTGATTTTAAGATGAAAATCGGTCCTATTTTTTCGAATTTTATTTTAGCAGATGAAATTAATAGAGCACCAGCAAAAGTTCAATCAGCCTTGCTTGAAGCGATGCAAGAGCGTCAAGTTACGATAGGGGAGCAGACTATAATGCTTCCTCAGCCTTTTTTGGTGATGGCGACTCAGAATCCAATAGAGCAGGAAGGGACATATCCTTTGCCTGAAGCTCAATTAGATAGGTTTATGATGAAGGTTATCGTAGATTATCCTAAGCCTGAAGAGGAGTTGAAGATTTTACAGATGAATAGCTCTTCTTATAAAGCAGAAATTGCTCCGGTAGTGAGCTTGGAAGCGATTCAAAAGGCAAAAGATTTGGTCAAACAAGTCTATATGGATGAAAATATCCAGAAATACATTATCGATATCGTATTCGCTTCTCGATATCCAGAGCGTTATCAGCTTTCAGGTATTTCTAATTTGATAAGTTTTGGAGGTTCGCCGAGAGCGTCTATTAATATCGCCTTGGCATCAAAGGCGCATGCTTTTATGAAAGGTAGGGCATATGTAGTGCCGGAAGATATTCGTTTGGTGGTCCATGATGTGATGCGCCATAGAATTGGCTTGACTTATGAGGCTCAGGCGGAGCAAATTACGCAAGATGAGATCATAACCCAAATTATCAATAAAATTGACGTGCCGTAAATCTAGGCTATGGATGTAAAAGAATTGATCAAAAAGGTCAGAAAAATCGAGTTTAAGGCTCAGAAGCATTCTATGGAGCTTTTCTCAGGCAATTATTCCAGTGCGTTTAAAGGCAAAGGTATGTCTTTTAGCCAAGTAAGGCCGTATTATTATGGCGATGATGTACGTAATATCGATTGGAATGTGACATCTCGCTATAATGAGCCTTTTATCAAAGAGTTCGATGAAGAAAGAGAAATGAGTTTCTGTATGCTATTGGATATGTCGAATTCAAATGCTTTTGGTACTAAGGTTGTAAAAAAAGATATTTTAGTGGAGATTGCAGCTACTTTGGCTTTTAGTACCCAAAAAAATAATGATAAACTGAGTTTAGTTTTGTTTACAGACCAAATCGAACAAGCCTTCCCTGCGGGAAAAGGTCGCGGGCATGTGTTGCGTCTGATTAGAGAAATGCTCGATACGAGACCCAAATCTCATAAAACTGATATTCAAATAGCACTCAAACATTTATTGGCGACACTCAAAAGAAAAACAGTCATTTTCATACTTTCGGATTTCTTGGCGGAGCCAAACTACTACAAAGAGTTGAATATGCTTGCAAAACGCCATAAAGTGTATGGTATTCAGATTTATGATAAACTAGAGGCTAATTTTGAAGATTTAGGGCTTTTGCAGATACAGGATTTAGAAAGTCAAGAAACGCAATGGATTGATTCCACTACTATGGATTCAACGTATTTTAGAGACAATCAAGAGGCTCATCATCAACTTTTTAAGAAGTCTGGCGCCTCAATGGTAAGCTTATCTACTGAAGAAGATTATGTGTTACCTTTGCATCAAATGTTTTACGCTCATTAAATTTTTTTATGAAAATTACTTATTTAGGACATTCATCGTTGTACCTTGAAACGCAAGGTATAGTTTTGTTGTTAGATCCATTTATTTCAGCAAATCCTCAAGCGCAAGCTATCAATATAGAAGATTTGAGTCCTGATTTTATTTTGGTGACACATGCGCATTTAGACCATGTATTAGATGTCGTGCATATCGCCAAAAAATCTTCCGCGACTATCGTAGCCAATCATGAAATTAGTGAATACTATCAGAAACAAGACTTGACTACAATCGGTTTGAATCATGGTGGTACTGTTAATTTAAAAGGGGTACAAGTTAAAATGACTTCGGCAGTTCATACGAGCTCCTTTGCTGATGGTACTTATGGCGGCAATCCTTCTGGATTTGTGGTTTCCTCTGGAGATACATGCGTTTATATCGCTGGCGATACTGCGTTGACCTATGATATGAAGTTGATTCAAGATACGTTTCAAGTAGATTTAGCGGTATTGCCTATCGGAGGTCATTACACCATGGATTATATCGATGCTTGTAAAGCTTCAGATTTCGTAGGAGCCACTAGGGTTTTAGGCGTACACTATGATACTTTTCCGCCGATTTCTATCGACTCAGCTAAGGCTCGGGCTTATTTTGCTCAAAATAAAAAAGAGCTTATTTTATTGAACATTGGTCAGCATATCTCGATTTAATTTTTGGAATTCTAGGCCTTATATTTTTACGGGTTTTGGGGGCATGTGTATAACTTTTTGGATAAAAAAATAAGTTTATATTTATTTTTACAAACAAATTGTGTTTCAATGGTCTGGATTTACATTTTAATTGCAGCATTTACGGAGGTATGTTGGTCAACTTCATTAAAGTATCTTAGCTTTGCCAATATCAAATCGAGTTTTATCGCGGATGGGTTGCTCTCTTCAAATTTTTTCATGCAACTATTGCCTCTTTTAGGATATATCGTATTTGGATTGGCTAGTGTATATTTGATTTCTTTAGCTTTCAAAGAAATTCCGGTATCTATGGCGCTGTCATCATGGATGGGTCTTGCCTTGATATTACAAACTTTGGTAGATATTTTTTGGTTTCGGGTATCTTTTCAACCTATTCAATTTGTCTTTATTGGTTTGATAATCATTGGTGTGTTTGGTACGAGATATTTTTCTAAATCAGTAGCCTAATGACCTATTCACAGTTTGTTTTAGCGTTTGAAACCCAAGAAGAATTAGAAAAAATTTTGAATGCAATTTATTTGTTTCAAGATTTCGAATCCATTGAAGAAACTAGTAATTCTGTGCTTGTGGCCGTAGAAGATAGCTTTTCGGCAGATTTGGCGCAACATTTCTCAGAGATGCACCTAGCATTTACCTTGGAAAAACTTAAAACCCAGAATTGGAATCAAATCTTCGAATCACAGATACAACCCATTGAGATTATTCCTGGAGAATGGACTATTAGAGCTAGTTTTCATCCTAAATCGAATTCAAAAAATGAGTTGATCGTAGATCCGAAAATGAGTTTCGGTACGGGTAGTCATTCCACGACCAAAATGATGATAGAGTCTATGATGGATTTGGATTTTCATGAAAAGACTGTGCTTGATTTTGGCAGTGGGACAGGTATTTTGGCATTTATAGCCCGTAAACTAGGCGCTCAAAGCGTAGTCGGACTTGACAATGAGCCATTTGCTTATGAAAATAGTATAGAAAATAGGGCTTTAAATCAACTGAGTAAGGTGGATTTTCATTTGACGCAAACTCAAACAGATATCCATAAGGTGTTACATCAAATGAGTTTTGATATTCTTTTGGCTAATATTACTAGAAATACTTTGATGCATCATGTGCCCCTTTTAAAACAATATCTTAAACCTCAGTCGATAGTGATGCTTAGTGGATTTTTGGATACTGATATTGCTGCGATGCATACCTTTATGACAGATTTCGGAGCGCAACGAATTTCTGAAAAAATTGATCAAGGATGGGCTTGTCTCACATATAAAAGTTTTTAATTTAAAACAATGAAAAAAATAATTTTTAGTTTAATCATTTCTATAATTTTCTTAAAGTCAAGCGATTTGTCGTCACAAATCAAAGAGTTTTCGAGTGATCCTAATGAATTTATCAAACAATTCAAAGAGGAGTTCATGCAATCCCCACGTGAAGAAGTAGAATTACTCTATAAAGAACTACAGAAGTCCAAACTCACCGCACTTCAGCAAAGTGAACTCTCCAATCATTTAAATGCCTTAAAAGAAGCAAAAGTCCCATCTCATCCATATTTGGTGGATATTGTCACGGCGTTCTTGTACAAAGAGACTTCGCAGGTTTCTCAGAATTTCAAACAAAACTGGACAAATACCTTAGATCAAATCGCAAAAAATTATAAAAAAGGTAATAATCAAGTCTTGAAGCAATTTATTGATTTTTCTACGCCTTTTTTTGCTGAGCGCTTAATATATTCGAGCAAATCCAAAAATTATATTATTGAAAGTGATAATCCTAAACTAGAAATTATAGACAATACCCTTTGGATTCATATTCCTAATACCACGCTAAAAGGCTATTTTAAGCATGATACTATGGCCATATACAATACGAGTGGTATCATCAACTGCAAGGAATTGATTTATATAGGAAATCAAGGTGAAAGCAATTGGGAGCGGGTAGCTATTCCCAAACAAATCACTTTTGCCACTTATGGTAAATTCGCTATAGATTTGCGTTTAAGTGATTTGGAGGTAGATTCTGTGAAGCTCACTTATTTAGAATACTTTCCTAAACCAATTTATGGTTTCCTAAAAGATAAAATTACCAAAGAATCTGACTATGAAAAGATAAATTACCCTCAGTTTACCTCTTATGAAGCTTCTTATAATCTTAATAATGTCGTCAGTGACAATGTCTTGGTACAAGGAGCTTTTAAAATTATCGGTGGCAAAGCAGCAGTTGGCGCTACCAAACAAGGAGAACCTGCTAATATCCTCATCAATCATCCCAAAACTAAAAAAAGAATTCTCTCTGCTTATGGAAATAATGCCTATTTCGAAAAAGACCGCTATATCAAGCTCAATGAGTCTAGAATAGTCATTTACACAGGCAAGGATTCTATAGTACATCCTTTTTCATCTGTCAAATACGATGTTTTAGAAAATAAAATAGATATCATTTGTGAGAATTTTGGGTCGGGTAAATCTCGATTTATGAGTTCATTTCACCAAATGAATTTTGATGCTGAGCAAATAACTTGGAATTTAGATTCTACTATTTTGACATTCAAGCTCCTATCTGGACAAGGAATCTCTCCAACTGTATTTGTATCTCAGAATAATTTTGATGTGCAGACCTTTAGCTTAGCTCGAACAGCAGCAGATAGAAATCCGTTAACCCTGATAAGAGAATTAGGTAAAAGTGAACCTAATGGATTTCCTATAGAGACCTTAAACAAAGCTTTCGGTGAAAACGTATCGAATGCTCAGTCTCTTCCATTGGTCTTTACGCTTGAAAAAGAAGGCTTTCTAAGTTACGATGCCTTGAAGAAAAGAGTTTTGGTTCATGAAAATTTCACGGATTTCTATATCAAAGCTAGCTCGAAAAAAGTGGATTTCGATCAAATTCGCTTCAAAAGCAAAGGGCAAAATCATGTCACCCAACTCAATCTCGAAAACAATAGCCTCTATACGCCACAAGTCACTGAGATTCCATTGAATGATTCTGCTTTAGTCAAAGCTTTTCCTACATCTGTCTTAGAAATTAGCAAAAATAAAGCCATGCGTTTTGATGGCGATTTATTGGTCGGAAGACTTGATGTGACGAGTAAAAATATTAAGTTTAACTATGATAGCTTTCAACTCAGTTTTGATTCGGCTTCTACCATCACGCCCAATATCCCAATAGCTGTGAATCCTAGTAATGGCCAAGAAATTGTAGCTAAAGTCAAATCAAGCCTTACTTCTGTAAATGCAAAAATTCAGATAAATTCTAGAGTAAATCGCTCCGGAATGCAGAGTGCGAGACAATTTCCTAAAATTGAAGTCTTTAATAAGCCTAGAATTACCTATGATAAACCGTATATTCATCAAAATGCCTATAATGATAAGAAGTTTTATTTTGAAATTGAACCTTTTAAAATGGATTCTTTAAATTATTTTAGCCTAGCGCAGTTAAAGTTTCAAGGAAAACTCTATAGTGATAGCATATTTCCGGTGTTTAGTGAGCAAATCCGTCTCTATGAAGATACTTCTCTAGGCTTTGATCATGTATTTAGTAGCCCACAAACAAACTATAAAAACAAAGGTAAATTCCAAGGTCAGCTATCCCTATCCAATAGAGGCCTTCTAGGCAATGGCACACAAAGCATTCAATCGATAAACTTTATAGACGATGCTTTGCTTTTCCTACCCCAAACTATGAAATCTAATGTGAATTCACTTGCTTCGACCAAACAAACTACGCCAATTAAAATTCCCAATATGTCTGCAACTGATATTGATGTGTTTTGGAGACCATATTCTGACTCCCTCATAATGAGAAGCAATAAAGAAAATCCTATTTACGTCTTCGATTCTTCAGCTAATTTTGCAGGAAATTTAATCATGACTCAAAAAGAACTTAAAGGCAATGGATTGCTTGATTTCGAAGATGCCCTGATTTCATCGTCAAATTTCAAATTATCTCACAATGCAATTAAAGCAGATACCGCTACACTTCAAATAAAATCATTAGGGAGCGGAAAATCCTCTCTAAAGACAGAAAATGTCACTTTAGATCTAAACTTCGATAATGGAAAAGCGGATTTCAAATCCAACGATAAAGATATCTTAGCAAATTTCGAACAAAATAAATTTATGGCCAATGCCGATAATTTTAATTGGGATATGAAAAATAAAACCCTTGAGTTTACTTCTAAAAATCCCTTGGGTACAGAGTTTAAGCAAACGACTTCAGACCCAATTAGCTTTTATGCCCGAAAATCAATCTTTGATATGAAATCCAATAGCCTAAAAATGAACGGCGTAGGCTATATTCCCATTGCTGATTCGCGCGTATATCCCAAGGATAGTTTCGTAGAAGTATCTGACAGTGGTCATATCAAAACCTTGAATCAAGCAGAAATTGATGGAGATACCTCTAATTTTTATCATTATTTTGACCGTGTTACCATAGATATTCATTCCAATAAAGACTTTATTGGTCGGGGATTTTATACTATAAATGTTCAAGGAAAAGATTACCCTATTGAAATGTATTCAATAGCTCCTGTAAATAAAAAAGACGCTAAAGGCAATCTCACCAAAGAATATACTGTAGTGGGCAAAGGCAATGTCAAAGAAGAAGAGCAGTTGAAAATATACCAAAACACCGATTTTTATGGTGCTATTCAAATCAACGTAAGCGATAATTTCACCTATCTAGAAGGAGCACAAAGGCTAAATTTCCAAAATCCAAAATACACGACACCTTGGTTTCCTGTGGCAGATAGAGTCAATATTAGTCAGTATTTCCTCAATAAACCTAAGTTATTGACCCAAGACTCACTCCATTTACAAACAGGTATTTTTTATGATCGGAATAGTGAAGAGCCCAAAGGATTATATACGCTTATGCTAAAAGAAAAGCCCTTGGAAGAAGACGTAGAATGCTTTAGGGCAAACGGAGTTATCAGTCATTCCAAAGATTCAGGATATTATCTATTTGGTGATTCTACCAAAGTAATGAATAGAAACATGAAAGGCAATGTCCTGATATACAACGACAAGACAGCCGACATTAGGGCTATAGGGGTCTTCGATCCGAAATTACAAATGAGTGGTATCGAGTTAGTTACTTCAGGAGAGTTGGCTACTAATCTCAATAATAATACCTATAGCTTGAATACGAATATCGGACTTTCCCTAAAAATAGACCAAAGCATCCTCAACGCAATGGCCGTCTTCATGATGAAACTCAACGCTGCCAATAAAGATATCAAATATTTTGACAATGCGACTCGAGCTGCCTTATTTGATTTGTTTTCCGATAAAGACAACGAAAGCATATCTAAAGATATTAAGGATAATCTAGTGCCTTCTCAATCCCTTAAATCGAGTAAATATAACCTGTTGCTAACCAACGTATCTATGACTTATGATCCTGAAGATAAATCTTTTCGATCTAAAGGAGATTTTGGTTTAGCCTTGCTCGGTAATAATTGGGTGAACAAATTTACCTCTGGTTTTGTAGAATTTGGATTTGGGGAATACACAGATAATTTTACCTTGTATTTCAAAGGAAAAGGAAATTTTTGGATGTATATGAATTATTTAGACGGTAGTTTATCAATTCTCACTACTGATATGGCTTCTAACTCAGCGCTAGAGGCACTTGATGAGAAAAAAAGAACAGTAAAATCAAAAGAGGAATCCTATAAATACATCAAAGCAGATATGTCAGAGGTTCAAGACTTCGTAAAACGTATGAGTAGTGGTGGAAAATCAACAGATTAATATATGAAACCTATTGAAATTTGGCATTATGATAAATGCACGACATCTTCACAAATCCTTAAGGTAGTCTTAGCTAAATATCCCGATATATCTGTTCGTCATTATCAGAGCCAACCTCCGAGTATTTCTGAGCTTGAAGCAGTCTCAAATAAGCTTTTCCAGCCTTTTTTGGATATGCTCCGTACCAATGATAAAATGTTTAAACTACAAGAATTTGATATAAATCAAGAAGTACCGAGGGAAGTCTGGTTCGCTCGAATGGCAGAGTTTCCTAGTATTATTCAGCGCCCAATTATCATTTATCCCGAAACAGCATATATTGGAAGACCAAAAGAAGTGTTTATCAAAAATTTTTTACAAACCTAATATCTTGAAATCTCAATGAGTTTTTTATCACGAACAGAAATTTTGTTAGGGCAAGAAACGCTTACGTCACTGAGTCAAAAAAATGTATTGATCGTTGGGCTCGGTGGCGTAGGGTCTTATGCTTTTGAGGCCTTGGTACGAAGTGGTATAGGTAATTTAACCATTGTAGATGCCGATATAGTGCAAGAATCAAATATCAATCGTCAACTCCAAGCTTTACATTCTACGATAGGCCAAAAGAAAGCCTTGCTTTTAGAACAAAGAGGCTTAGATATCAACCCTAATTGTCATATTACTTCGATTTGTGCCTTTATGGAGCCAGGTTTTACAGAAGAGCTCTTTAAACAGAAATTTGATTTTGTTTTAGATTGTATCGATACGTTGACTCCAAAAATAGAGTTAATTACTTACTGCAAACGCAATAAAATCAAGTTCATCTCGTCTATGGGTGCCGGGGGCAAATTCGACCCAAGCAAAATACAAATTACCGATTTGGATAAAACTAGAAACTGCTATTTTGCTAGAGATGTGCGAAAAAGACTAAGAGCTCAGAAATTTGTATATGGCATCAAAGTAGTGTATAGTGATGAATTCGTTCCCAAAAGATTTTCTGAGAAAGTCGTTGGAGAAAAATTTAAGAAATCTTATTATGGCACTATTTCTTATATACCAGCTATGTTTGGGATGACCATGGCTAGTTATGTGATTAGAAAACTCGCAAATTTATGAAATTAATCGATATATATAGCAATTTGAATAATTGGGCAAATTTCCAATATCAAGAATCCTATGATAATAGCGGTATAATTACCGGAAATCCCAACATGAGCATTACCGGTATTACTATTGCCTTAGACTCCACAGAAGCTGTAGTCGAAGAAGCAATTAGTCGAGGCCATAATCTAGTGGTTTCACATCATCCCATTTGGTTTGAAAAGAAAAGAAATCTTACCGGTCGAGATTATGTGGAGCGTACTATTATCAAAGCGATCAAACATGATATTGCCCTAATTGCTATTCATACAAATCTAGATAATGTATTGCATGGCGTGAATTTTAAAATAGCTGAAAAGATTGGCTTGCAACATATTCGGATTTTATCTCCAGTGGAGAATCTATATAAAATCAAAGTGTACCTACCTTATGAAGCAGAAGAGATAGTTACAAAAGCCCTGTTTGAAGCGGGTTGTGGTAATATTGGTGCTTACTCAGATTGTTATTTCGCTACAGAAGGAAACGGTCATTTTACGCCTTTAGAGGACTCTAATCCTTATTTAGGCAAAGCCAATCACCCTGAAACTGTTTCTGAAAAAGCAATTGAAGTCATTTGTCCTCAGCCTATGCTCGGTAACGCAATACAGAAAATGACCCAAGCACATCCTTATCAGTCTCCTGCCTATGATATTATTTCCTTGAAAAATCAAAATACACAAATCGGTTCCGGACTCATTGGACAATTGCCCGAAGCTATAAATTTTAATGATTTTCTTGATATGCTCTCTAAGGCTTTTGGCTTAGAAGTACTAAAATATACCCCAATTGTTCAAAAAGTACATCAAGTAGCCCTCTGTGGCGGAGCCGGAAGCTTTCTTAGGTTTCATGCTTTAAAACAAGGTGCAGACGTCTTCGTGACGAGTGATTTGAAATATCATGAGTTCTTCGATACAGCTGGTGAAATGAGTCTGATAGACATTGGTCATTATGAAAGTGAGCAGTTTACCATTGACATAATTTATGAGCGATTAAAGAAAAATTTTGTATCTTTGCCAATTCTAAAAACCAGTATCAATACAAATCCAGTAAAATATAAATCATACCATGGCTAAATCTACGCAAAAAGACTCGACTATTCAAGAAGTTTTGGAAAATTTATATCAAATCCAAAAAGTTCATTCACAAATCGATTCTATCAACTTTATCAAAGGAGAATTGCCTATAGAAGTCCAAGATGCTGAAGATTATATCGAAGGCATGAAAACGAGATTGACCAATTTCGAGCTCGAAATCGACACCTTTGATGAAAAAATTACTGAAAGACAAAAAATTAAAGATGACATGAAATCGCTTATCGTTAAACTCGAAAAGCAGCAAAATTCTGTCAAGAATAACCGTGAATTTGAATCAATAAGTAAAGAAATTGAAATCTCAAATCTCGATATTGAGCTTAGTGACAAGAAAATAAAGGAATTCACAGAAAAGAAAAACAATTTAATCCTTCAAATTGAGGAACTCAAAGCCAAAATAGATGAGTCTTCTCAAAAACTTGAAGTTAAAAAAATTGAGCTCAAGAAAATTGAAGAAGAAACAGATAAAGAACTTCAAGATTTGGAATTAGAAGTTACTAAATTATCTGCTACAGTAGATGAAAATCTCTTTGCTTCTTATCAAAAAATTAGAAAAAGTTATAGAAATGGTTTGGCGATAGTTAGTGTCGACAGAGACTCATGTGGCGGCTGTTTTTCCAAAGTCCCACCACAACGTCAGCTCGAAGTAAAACTTCGTAAAAAAATTATGATTTGTGAAAACTGTGGTAGAATCTTATGCTATCCTAATGAAGCAGAGCAAATAGCTGCAACTGAATCTGTCGAAGAACCGAAAAAAGCAACATCTAGAAGTAAGCGTGCTAAGCTATAGTGTAGTTTTTGGACTACATTTTTTGCTCTGGTATGGAAATTGCAATAGGATATATTGAAAACTTAGTATAACTTTGACTTCGTTTTAAAATGTATTTTTATGAAACATCTTTTCCTATTGCTACTTTCAATTATTTGTCTTCAGGGTTTTGCTCAAACCATTAGAATTAAGTCCAATCAGACTTTTGAAGAAGAAGGTACATGCATAGATATTAAGGCAAATAAACACAAAATACTCTTTTCTGACCCAGCCTTCGATAAGGTGTCTCCCTCAGATTTTCTAGTGATCAATTGGACAGAAGATTCCAAGAATTTTGTATCAAGAGCTGCAATTGGTTTTGATTTATCAGAAATTCCTGTGAAGTCTGAAGTTAAATCAGCTCATTTGTATTTATTCCCTTTTACTTCGAGTAATTTTGGTTTTGATAGCAAGCCTACTTTTGGTAATGAGAATGAGGGTATATTGTATCCTGCAAATTTTACAGAAATAGAAAATATGACTTTTGAAGGAACGAAACGCGATTCGAAAATGCCTAAATCTATTTTGCCTAAATCTTCTTTTGAAGCACAAGAGTATAAAGTAGATATTTCTAAGTTGATGACTAATGGAAGTAAAACCTTGAATTTGGTGTTGGCTCTTAATGATGAAACACGTCCTTTTAATGCTTTGATTTTTCATGCACCTACTACTACTAATTCATCTTTCGCTCCAAAGTTACGTGTATGTTATTTGGAGGAAGCGTCACAGCCAAAAGTAGCAGCGGAATCTACCTTGGTGAAGCCTAAAGAAGATACTTTGATTACCAAATCTCTCTTATCTGCTCAGGAAGTATCGGAGTCTTCTATTGCAACTCAGCAGACTAAGAAAAGTGTAGATAAAATCATAACTGAAAATATAGAAAAGAAAGAAGAAGTATCGCAAACGCCTAAACCTTTTGAGCAGAAAGTACTAGCCGATGCTACCGTAGCTAAAGATTTGCAGCAAAATAACATGAGTTATCAATCTTTGGTTTCCAAAACGATAGATGAAGTGAAGAGTTACAAAGATTTATTGAGTTTGATACAAGATAAAAAGGGCTTTATCACTACTTCTAGTCAGCTTGAGGTTCGTTCGAATGAGTGTGTTTTGGTCAAGAAGTTTGTCATAGATGATTATAATAATATCAATGGGATTGCGATAAATTTTGAAGATGCTTATTTGGCTCAGAAGTTGATAATTAATGATGTGACTTATAATGAAAATAAGGATTTTCAGTATGAGAATTTGAAGTTTGGCAGAGAGTTATTTCGTCCAAACATCAATGTAATCAAAATAGTTACACCCAAGGAGAATGAAAACGAGTGTGATTGGGTGCAGTCTAAGCTCTACAAATACTAGTTTTTTTTAAGCTAAAATATTCTGAACTCCTAGAAAATTTTGATTCCAGAGGTAAAATCCTATAGCTGCGATAGCGATCATGAGGGCTATTCGAATGATTTTCATGAGGAAGGCTTTTACTTTTCGAATGAAATAGAGAAGTGCGGCTTTTATGCCTGCGAGCATAAGTATGGTGTTATCGGAGATTTTGAATTCTTCGAGGGATAATAGTTTCAAAATTTCGTCAAAATATGAAGTTTCAGTCATTTTTTATATTCTGGAGCAAAGATAGTTTATTTTTGGTGGAAATGATGAGTAGGAATAAGCATTTTACTCAGTTTTATTGTCTTGAAAACTTTTGATTCTTTTACTGATGTGTATATAGTTTCTCGTTTGGATGAGTTCGGGGTATAATTCCTGAGGAATGTCGTCTTCGGTGATTTGCTTTCGAAATAGTGCGGCACATATTTTTTTGGTCTTGTTTAGATCGAGAGGTGGAGAAAGTTTGGAGATTTGTTCCTTAACTCTTGGGGCGTCTTCTGCAAACATTTTGTCGGTGATTTCTTTGTTTCGTCTAAATTGCTCTTTGATTTCTTCCTGAGTCATATTATTTTGCAGCAATAATCCCACCTCTGATTCTATAGTAGTTTGAATATGATAGGAGTTGAAGCATTCGGCTTGGATCATTTGGGTTTCTCTTGCTTCAATCTTTTTTAATTCTTCTATAAATTCTTCCCGAGTATTTCTGAGTCGCCAAAGTTCGCCTTTTTCGGTGAGGGTTTTTAGGCTTTCGTCGTATTTAGATAGATAGTGTTCAAAGGGGCGTATGGGGTTATTTTTTAGTTTCTAAAATTATTTTCATAATTGAAGTAGGGAGATTTACTTGAAATGGATTATTCATAATCAAAGTTTTTATTTACATAGTCAAACGGTATTTTCTCTTGTTCAAGTCTCCAGTTGTTTGTTTTCAAAATATTGTAAAGCTCTTGTTCTTCGTTTGTCAAATTTTGTTTTGTTGATATGTTTGTCGGTGTTCCGTTGTCGTTTTCAAAAAACTTGTCAAAGGTTTTCTTGTCCATTAAAATACTTTTTGTCTGAGGAAAGTAAGACCTGAATAGCGATAGAATTTCAAAACCTTGAACGTCTATGTCACCCCAATAAAGTAGTTCAAGATTGTCAAGCCAGCGAACATTTTTAAGACTAGAAACTTTAAATCCACTACCAAA
>JALOMB010000122.1 GCA_025455685.1 Chitinophagales bacterium
AAAAATTCGTAGCTTCATATAGCTTTTATCAAGGGACTCATTTCGGTAAACTCAGAGAAATCATAGGAAATAGTAATATATATCCAAATAACTTTTATCATAACCAATCCTATAAACAAGACGTGGCACTTTTCCATCAATTATCTTGGAAAACATCAAAAATTAGTGCAATGCTCGATTTTCAATTTCGTCATGTCTTTTATCGAGGTCTCGGTGACTTCTGGGAAAGAGACTTGAGTGCGTTTCAAAGCAATTTTAATTTCTTCAATCCTAAATTTTCAATGCATTTTCAGCTTAATCCTATTCATAGTTTGTATCTTTTTGGTGGTTTAGGTCACAAAGAACCCAATAGAAACGATATATTGGACAATGTAAATAAACCCGTTAAATCCGAACAACTCTATAATTTAGAACTCGCATATCAGCTTACGAAAAAAAACATATCGTTTAAAACAAATTTTTTTGGAATGTACTTTATCGATCAATTAGTACTTACCGGTAGAATTAATGAAATAGGTGCCTATATTCGTGAAAATGTTCCTCAAAGCTATCGATTTGGTTTAGAGCTCGCTTATGAACAAAAAATTAGCCCAAAATGGTCTTTAAATAGCAATTTTACCGCTATGCGTTCGATAATTCCTACCTATTATCATTATATTTATGCTTATAATGAAGCGTTTCAAATTCAACATGAATTCACCAAAATTGATACGTTGAAATATACCACACAGTCTTTTTCGCCAGAGACAATTGCTTTCGCTGACCTAAACTTCACACCACACCCGAACTCCAAACTTAGCCTGCAAGGAAAACTCACTTCGGCTCAATTTTTGGACAATACACAAAATGAAAAAGCCAAGATACCGAGTTTTTTTGTACTCAATGCAAATTATAAACAGGATTTTCCTATGAATAAGAATAAATGTAGCATACAATTCCAACTGAACAATATACTTAATTCTAGTTATGTTAGCTCAGGTTATACTTATGGTAGTGGAAATTCAGTAGTCTCAAATATACTATTACCTACCAATACACCTATTAACTATTACTTCCCACAAGCAGGACTAAATGTTTTGATATCTTTGCAGTATCAATGGTAAAAAATACCCTATATTTGTATGATGAACATAGATTTTCTGAAGCAAAAAATAAAGCATTATATAACGTCAAATGCTAAAGACCTTATAGTCTTTGGTATATCTTTTCTTGGACTTTCTTTACTGAAACCCACTAGTTTTCACAGTGATATTCATTACTGGAGGTTATGGAGTCATGCCATACTCGAGCTTGGATTATATCAAATCTATACTATTCAAAATATAGATTATATGCCATTTACACTCTATATTTTAAAATTTTTCACTTTGTTTTTTCATGAGACCTCTGATCTTTTTGAACATTTTGAACATTTCAAAATTTTTGCCTTGTTTTTTGATTTAATTATAGCCTTCTGTATTGCTAAAATTATATATCCAAAGGATTTCGGTCAAAGAATTTTCATTTATTTATTGATTATTTTTAATCCAATATACCTTTATAATTCATTGATTTGGGGACAGGTAGATGCTTATGCAGGTTTTTGGATTTTATTGAGCCTATTCTTGGGTTATAAAAGACAAACAACCTTATCCATGATTTGCTTCGCAGTAGCCATGATGACCAAGTTTCAGGCAATATTTAGTCTTCCATTTTTATTTTTAGTCAATGGGATTTCGTTTTGGCATGATTGGCGAAAGTTTGGCTTAGGAATATTAAGTTTTCTTACTACCATAGCAGTTTTTGTCCTTCCTTTTACTAATTATACGCGAATTTGGAATATCGTATTTCATTATGTCGGGCAGTATCCGAAAATTTCTATGAACGCTTATAATATTTGGTATCTGATATTCACCGAAGATGAGATCCATAAACCTATTTTAGACATGGATATTTACTTGAATTTACCCCTAAGATATTGGGGTTATGCCTTATTTTTTAGTATTAGTTTTTTCGCTATTTTTCCACTGATTAGAGAATTCTGGCGTAACAGAAATCAATTGGAATATAAATTTTCTCCTGAGTTATTGTTGCTGAGTTATTCAATTTGTCAAATTAGTTTTTTTTATTTTCTTCCTCAAATGCACGAAAGATATTTGCAAATGGGTATGTATGCGCTCTTTGTTTATGCATTATGGTATAGAAAATGGCTGATTTATGCTATGTTTTCATATGGATTTTGGCTCAATATGGAAGGAGTTTTAAGACATACCAAACTATATAATTATCATTTAGTGATTTTTCATCCGATTACAGCTTCTGCTTTAATTTTCTCTTGCCTTCTATGGTTGTGCTTGGACTTGTATCGATTATATTATCATAGTAACGCTAAAATTTATGCCCCCTAAAAATCTACCAATGATACACTATTTTAAATCACTTTTTGAATATCATCATGTCTATAATCAAAAATATGCTGCGCTTTTCATAGCACAAAGTGAGGTTTTAAGTGAAAAAGCTATTCGACTTTTTCACCACACCTTAAATGCACATCAAATATGGAATAATCGAATACTTCATAAAACTTCTGAGTATTCGGTATGGCAAATTCATGAGGCTAAGGACTTACAGGCTATAGATGTAGCAAATTATCAGCACACCATTGAAATACTGCAAGATATCGATATCACCCTTTCCTGTACTTATCTCACTTCAAAGGGCGAAACATTTACCAATACCATAAGTGATATTCTCACACACATACTCACTCACACTTCATATCATCGAGGACAAATCGCCTCTGAATTAAAATTTATAGGAAAAGAACCAATTTCGAGTGATTATATTTTTTATAAGCGAATTTGAACCAAAAAAGCTGATGTCACAAAAGAAAAGTAGTTTTGCAAAGTCAAAAAAAACTATCTTTGTGATATCATCTATTATCTGACCAAATTATTTCTATGAAAGAAAAATTATTTTTAATTGATGCTTATGCGTTGATATTTAGAGCTTTTTATAGTATGGGTAAGAATTTCCTATATAATTCCAAAGGCCAAAATGTTACGGCTATTATGATGTTTACTTCCACACTACACAAAATCATTAAAGAAGAAAAACCCGATAAAATAGCAGTAGTCTTCGACCATAAAAGCCAAAATATACGCGTCCAAGAGTTCGAATACTATAAAGCACATCGAGATGAAACGCCCGAAGATATTAAAATTTCTGAGCCTTATATTCGAGCCATAATCGAAGCGATGAATATCCCTATTTTAGAAGCCGAAGGTTATGAAGCGGACGATGTCATAGGTACGATAGCCAAACAAAGCGCTAGCGATAAACTCGAAGTCTATATGGTCACGCCAGACAAGGATTTCGCTCAGCTCGTCCAAGAAAATATTTACATATACAAGCCTGGTCGTCAAAATGACAAAGCCGAAATCCTCGACGTACCAAAAATACTCGAAAAATGGGAAATTAAATCTCCAAACCAAGTCATCGATATTCTCGCATTATGGGGTGATGCCGTGGACAATATCCCTGGAATTCCTGGCATAGGTGAAAAAACGAGCAAGAAACTCATCGCTGAGTTCGGAAGTATAGAAAACCTAATCGCTAACGCCCATGAACTCAAGGGAAAACAAAAAGATAATGTCATCGAATTTGCTCAGCAAGGACTCGACAGCAAGAAACTAGCCACCATCATTACAAATGTGCCTATAGAATACAGCTTAGAATCCATGAATCTCGAGGCTTATGACAAGGAAAAGCTCAAACCCATTTTTGTCGATTTAGAATTTAGGAATTTATCCAAAGAAATCTTAGGAGAAACCCTTCAATCAGCATCTCAACAAGTCGCAAAAGACAATACTATGCAGCTTTCATTATTCGCAGAGACTGAAGAAGAAAATACGGTTTTTTTTGATATTCACACAAGTCAAGCCAACTACCAACTCCTCTACCCAAATACGCCTGAATGCGACCAAGTCATCCAAATGGCTCTGGAAAAAGGAATTTTTTGCTTCGATACAGAGACGACAGGACTAGATTATTTTTCGGTTAAACTACTTGGAATTTCACTGTGTTATGAAGCTAAATCTGCACATTATATAACACTTCACGAAAATACTGAAGACGAGAAAAAAGAATTTCTCCAAAAAATAAAAGGACTTTTTTCAGATGCTAAGTTGCTCATAGCCCAAAATTTAAAGTTTGATAGACATATCCTCGAATCCTACGAAATTCAAATCACATGTCCCGTATTCGATACGATGTTAGCGCATTTTTTGGTTAATTCCGATGCCAAACACAGCATGGACGCTATGGCCAAGAATATTTTGAAATATATACCAATGTCTTACGCTTCTCTCACCGGCAGCGGAAAATCAAAAATCACCTTGGCGGATGTAGCTCTCGACGAAGTAGCCAAATATGCTGCAGAAGATGCCGATATTACCTATCAGCTGAAGCAGTGCTTCAGAAAATGGAGCGCAACGGAGTCTTCATCGCCAAAGACTTTTTAGCAGATTATTCAGCTCAACTCGGTGATGAACTGAGTCAAATTCAAGAAAAAATCTATGAAGAAACTGGCCTGAGTTTCAATATAGACTCTCCAAAGCAACTCGGAGAAGTTTTATTTGAGCATTTAAAGCTTCCTTTGACGCAAAAGAAAACGAAAACCGGCCAATATCCCACAGGCGAAGAAGTGTTGCTCAGCCTAAAAAAAGACTTTCCTATTGCCGATTTGATTTTGAACTATAGAGAAATCG
This sequence comes from Chitinophagales bacterium, assembly GCA_025455685.1. Classification (GTDB taxonomy): domain Bacteria; phylum Bacteroidota; class Bacteroidia; order Chitinophagales; family JADJOU01; genus JALOMB01. The sequence continues at coordinate 4,749 of JALOMB010000122.1, forward strand.
CCAAACTCAAAAGCACTTATGTAGATGCCTTACCCAAGCTCATTCATCCACATACGGGAAGAATTCACAGTTCTTATAATCAAGCCATAGCGTCGACCGGTCGATTGAGCAGTACAGAGCCTAATTTACAGAATATTCCTATTCGTTCGCCTAGAGGTCAGGAAATCCGCAAAGCCTTTTGCGCCTCCGACTCGAGCCATGTCATACTCAGTGCGGACTACAGCCAAATCGAACTTAGACTCATGGCAGCTATGAGTGGCGATAAGACCATGATAGAAGCCTTTCATCAAAACATCGATATCCACAGACTTACCGCATCCAAAGTCTTCGGAATTCCATTTGAAGAAGTTACTAAAGAACAAAGAAGTCATGCCAAAACCGTAAATTTCGGCATTATATATGGGGTTTCCGCTTTCGGACTTAGTCAGCAAACGAATTTATCCCAAAAAGAAAGTAAAGAATTGATACAGAATTACTTCGCGACTTATCCGAGTATCAAATCCTTTATGGATGCACAAATCGATTTCGCAAAAAATAATGGCTTCGTAGAGACGCTTTCTGGGAGACGGCGTTATACAAAAGACATTAATTCTAGCAATTTTAATCTCAGAGGATTTGCAGAGCGTATCGCTATCAACGCGCCAGTGCAAGGTAGTGCGGCAGATATGATCAAAGTAGCTATGATTGAGATTCAACGTGAACTAGATTTAAGAGCCCTTCACTCGAAATTAATCATGCAAGTTCATGATGAGTTAGTATTTGAAGTGGTTAAGTCTGAGTTAGAAGAAGTTAATTCCTTGATTCTCGATAAAATGCAAAACTCTTATCTTCCGCTATCTGTGCCTATCGTGGCCGAGTTTGGCGTAGCAGAAAATTGGTTTGAAGCGCATTGATTTTTCATATATTCTCATTATATAAATAAGGAAATCAGATTTACCAAAATGCTAGTTAAAAAATCAAACCTATACTCTAGCAAAGTTTGTCGGATTTGCGAAGGGCGGGCTTTTTAGTACAAATGTTGATGTAGAGAACTGTAGTTTCTGTAACCACAAAGCTGTCT
>JALOMB010000123.1 GCA_025455685.1 Chitinophagales bacterium
GTGACCTGGACAGGATTCGAACCTGTGACCTACTGCTTAGAAGGCAGTTGCTCTATCCAGCTGAGCTACCAAGTCTTAGAATTTGAAATGCAAAGATAATTTATTTTTTTTAAACCTATTCGATTTTTTTTTTAGACAAAAAAAATTTAAAAATTATATCTTTGCGTTTTGAATCAAAATTTTATTCTATTTTTATGGCCATCATATCAACTATTCAGAGATTTTCTTTTTTATTAGTCACTTTAATTTCAATAGCTCTTATACTTTTCTTAGTAGAGCTAGTACTTCCAAATATGAATATATTGTCATATGATGACGATGTATTAGCTGTTAATGGTCAAAATTTGAATATGGATGATTTTAATAAGACATTTAACAAGAAAGTACAAGAAATAAAAGAATACAATCCTCAATTGAACCTAACTCCTGAAATGGAAGACATGATTAGAAAACAAATTTGGGATGAATTTCTTCAAAAAAACACTTTGATCAAAGAAATTGAAAACCTTGGAATTAAAGTATCTGATGAAGAATTAAAAGAACTTACTATTGGAAAATTTGTATCAGAAGATATTCGACAAATTCCTGATTTTCAAACAAATGGTGCATTTGACCCAAATAAACTTATTCAATTTGTAAAAACGCTTGACATGGATAATCCTGGGACTAAACCAGGAACTAAAAGAAAACAGTGGCTAGAATTTGAGCAGAACATTAAAAACACTCAAAAAATAGTCAAGTTCGGTAATTTAGTATCTCAAGGTATGTATATGCCTAAATGGTTTATGGAATATGAAATGAAACCATTTAAACAAACTGCCAACGTCGATGTCGCAATGATTCCTTATTCTTTGGCTGATAAATCTAAAATAGATACTTCAGATACCAAACTTGAAGCATATTTTGAAAAAAATAAAAAATCATTTTATTTACCAAATCAAACTTATGCAAAATTAAAATTAGTCAATATACCCTTAAAGCCTACTTCTGCTGATTCAGTTGAAATTTTTCAAAGTGTAAATGAAAAGTTAGAAGCCTTAAAAAGCAGCAATAATGATACTACATATTTCACGAAGTATGGTAGCAGTGGTTTTAACACTACATTCCTAAGGAAGGAACAACTTTCTAGTTTATCTAAAGCAGAAGAACTTCTCAGTGCTTCAAAAGGATCAATCGTAGGACCACATATAGAAGGAAACAAAGTGTTATTTCATAAAATTATAAACAAAAGAAATATTTCTGATTCTGTTCGGGTTAAAATGATGTCCGTCAGCTTTCAGGAAGCGCTAAAAGCTCAAAATCAAGAATTAATCAAACAAAGACGTAAATTTGTGGACTCTGTGTTCAAATTGGTTGATACGCTAAATCAAAACTTCGATCAAGTAGCGCGCTTCGTCAATCAAAGTCCTGATGTTCCAGAGTTATGGATTTATAGAGCATCCAATGAATTTCCAAGTGAGGTCTTCGATGGTGAAAAAAAGAATTTTCAAGTGTCTTCAGATCGAGATGGCTCAATGAGAATTATACAAGTCGTATCTTCTCCTAGTAATATCCCAGCGATTCAGCTAGGTAGTGTATCTATCCCTTATATTGCTTCTCCAAATACAGAGGTTAATATAAATTCAATAGCAAATGATGTTTTAGCTAAAATGGTAGATATAAATAGTTTATCAAAAATCAACTCTACTGCTGACCAAATGAGCTTTGATGCATTTGTAACCAAGAATGACAATCAAATAAATGGTTTGATGGGAAATGCTAGAGAAATTGTTAAGTGGGCATTTGATGAGGAAAATAAAGAAAATAAGAAAATTTTCAGAATTGCTGAAAATCAAGTAGTCGCTTATAAGTATGGTTACATCGATGAAGAACATATTGACTTGAATATTGTAAAAAATGAAGTTAAATCCATGTATATTAAAGATGAAACATATGAAGTATTGGCTCAAAAGTTAAAAAACACAAAAGATTTAAGTGCTTTGTCTTCTATGGATTCTAGTGTGCGAATTGAAAATCATCCTGATATGACGCTCATGAAAGCCTATAGTTTAAACGAACCAGTTATAAGCTATGCAATTAGTGGGTTAAAAGAAAACACTATTTCTAAGCCGCTAAAAGGATTAGCTTCTGTAATTTTAGTAAAATTAAATTCTAAAACGATTACGCCTTTAGATCCAGGACAAGAGCTAGGAATGAAGCAAGATATAGCGAGCAAATTTGCTGATTCCAAGTCTATCGTAGAAGCAGTTCAAAAAAGATTTAAGATAAAAGATAATCGGGTCAAATTTTTCTAAATTAAACCTAAGATATTTTTTGGATTCTAAACAATAAACAAAAACAATTATAGTTTAATAAACAATCAAATTAATAAACATGAAACATATAAAATTAATTCTTTCCATATTTGTTTTGTCAATTTCAATACTATCATTCAGTCAGAAAAAAGGAGCTGAGCCTGTGATAGATCCTAAAAAAATGGCTGAAGCAAATACATTGATATCTAAAGCAATATCTGAAAAATCCTCTGAAAAAAAGAATGATATGCTCAGGAAAGCTACTGAACTTTTTAGAGAAATGAAAATGTCAAAGGAAGGTGCTACCATAATTGGTGATGCATTTTATGCCAATGGAGATATGAAGAACGCAGTAAAGTGGTATTCAAAAGGCGACAAAGCAGACAAGCTTGACAATTTAGAGAAAATAGGTGAAACCTACTTAGAAAATGCATTAGAGATGGAGGAAGGCAAGGAAAAAGAAAAGGAAATCAAAAATGCTTTGAAGTTTTTATCAAAAAAGCACGGCGCACCTGAAGCAAATAGAATTGTCGGAAATAAGTATTTTGACATGGGTGAAAGTGGATATCCACAAGCCATTAGTTATTTTCAAGTTGCTGGATATAAAGAAGGCATTATGCTAATAGCTGATAAATATAAATCTTCTGGAAATTTAGATAAAGCTGCAGAAGTCTATGGTGTTGCAGGTACTAGAGAAGCTTTCGAAAAAGCTGGAAATATGTATTATGATAGAGGACAATATATTAAGGCAATGGAGTTTTATAGACAAGGTGGCGTAATTGAAGGTTATATGAAATATGCCAGCGAACTTAAAAAAGCAGGAAAAATTCCTCAAGCAAATATTGTATATAATATCATATCTGACACACTAAAATCAAGAGGAAAAATTGAAGATATGAGAGATGTAGCCGTAGAGGCTGAGCGTGAAAAAAACTATGAACTTGCTTCTTTACTATATAATAAACTCGATGACCAAGATTTATCAAAAAAATATTATGCTTATAGCCAATTAATGAAAATGGAAATTGTAGAAGCGAGAAAAGTATTTCAAGATATGGGACGAGATGATTTAGTGAGTTCTATCGATAATAATATCTCTACTTTGACTAATCTACAACAATATGATTTGGTTTTAAGAGAGTTAGAAAAAAACGTACCGAAATTAGGGGAAATAGAAGACCCAAGTGGCAAAGGAGTCAAATACGACCCTAGAGATATCAAACTAAGAGAACAGTTCTATGCAAATCCAATGAATGTCAAGTCTATAAGCGAAACAGTTTATAAAATTGGCAAAGAGTTTCAAGGTTTCAAAGAAGACAATGATATCAAAACTTTAGTCAAAGAGCGTTTTTTAATTCATAAACCTGTCAAGCGATTATTGAACCCTGAAACCTTCAAGAATAATATCGAACCAGCCAAAGTGACCTCTGCAGATATTGTATTTTAAGAATATCGGATAAATAATTTTAAAAGAAAGCATCTCTACATGAGGTGCTTTTTTCATTGTTTAAAAAATAAAAAACAGTTTTTCTATAAATTAATTATTTTTGCAAATCCATGGAAGATATAAATAAATACCAAAAGTCTAAAGTTTTAAAAGAAACCTTACAATTCTTACAGTTTTTCTTAGTGCTTTCACTTGGTATCGTAATAGGAATATATATCTATAAGCCAATTACCGCAAAAGAAAATACACAATCATCAAAATTTGATGAAATCCTTTCTATCATTCATCAAAACTATATAGATACTGTTGGGCTCAAAGAAATAGAAAAGAATGCATTAGATCATTTACTCTCCTATCTAGACCCACATTCTGTTTATATTCCTAAGGAAGAGCTCAGTAATTCAAACGAAGATTTATTAGGAAAATTCTATGGTATCGGCATTGAGTTCATGATTCAAAAAGACACCCTAAAAGTAGTCTCTATTATCAAGAACGGCCCAAGCGAGCAAGCAGGTTTGCAATCCGGAGATAAAATTATAAAAATTGATGATAGTCTTTTCTCAGGTAAACCAATTACAAATCTCGATGTTTTGAAGAAACTCAAAGGAGGTAAGAACACAAAGGTCAAAGTCTCTATTCTCCGCAAAGCAAGATAAACTCTTTCGGAGATAATACATATAACGAATTCATATCTCAGCTCAAGCATTTACAAAGCAATTATCCTATAAACGCCCTTATTTTGGATTTACGTCAAAATTTTGGTGGGTTTTTAGAAACTGCTGTATCAATTTTGGATGAAATCATAGCTGGCGAAGACCTACTAGTATATACTAAAGGACGTAAATATACCGATGAGCAATACCATGCGAGAAAAAAAGGCATATTTGAACAAGGAAAAATAGCGGTACTTATAGATGAGGGATCTGCTTCTGCTTCTGAAATCCTCGCTGGCGCAGTACAAGATTTAGATAGAGGTTTAGTAATCGGTCGTAGAAGCTTTGGAAAAGGACTCGTACAAAATCAAATCCAACTCTCCGATGGCTCTGCACTAAGGTTAACTGTAGCTAAATATTTTACTCCTTCAGGTAGAAATATCCAAAAGCCTTATAAAAACGTAGATTATAATGCTGAGGTATATGAGCGTTTTAAGAAAGGAGAGTTTTTTTCTGCACATCAGTTAAGTGATAGCATTCAAAAGCCAGATACTGGCGAAACAAAAGTCTATTACACCAAAAATAAACGTATTGTCAAAGCTTCAGGAGGCATAACACCAGATTATTTTATTCCTTTGGATACTACCAATAGTTTTCAAAATATTCAAGAAATTAGAAGTGAACTTGATGATTTCATTACAGAAAATAAAGATTTTATCCAAAGTAAAATTGCTAGTGTTCAAGGTTGTGTGGCTTTGAATGAGTCAATCCATAAAAAAGATTTGTTTTACAATGAATTTGTAGCCCACCTTAAGAAAAGAAATACTTTACCGGTAATCAAACTTATCAATAAACAAAAGCTTAAAGAATTGATTAGTATCGCTATTTCAAAAAGATTTTATAGTGAAGAGTGTTATCAGCACTCGATAATATACTTTGATAATTTTGTTAATTTCACCCAAAAAGCTTTACAAAAAAAATTACCTTATGTATCAAAAAAGTAAATTACTCAAAAAAACTTTATTAACTTCAAATGCAGTAGACCTTGAATTGAGTATAGCGCATTTAAATTTCTCTGTATTTAAGCCTGGTCAATATCTCAACATCAAACAGGTAGTTTCTGGTCGTGAGTTAATTCGTTCTTATTCAATCTCTAAATTTAACCCAGATAATAGTGTTCATATAGGTATAAAAGCAATTGAAAATGGTGTCTTTAGCAATTATGCTTTAAATGAGCTACAAGAAGATATGCTCATAGATATCTCAGAGCCAATGGGTACATTTACACTTACAGAAACGTCTCATCATATTTTTATCGCAGCAGGTTCCGGCATTACGCCTATTCTTTCTATGTTGACTCATATATCAAAAAATATAAACCAAAGTGCGCAGCTTCTTTATATCAATACAAGCCCTGAAACTACCATGTATGCTGATGAAATTAAGGAATTGTCGATAAAATCTAACATAAGTATTCAATATTTCTATTCAATACAAGCAGGTAGAATTACCCTTGACTTTATAAAAAATTATTTGAAGGCGAATATTTTGACTCAGAGTCAAGTTTATGTCTGTGGTCCAAATGAAATTATAGAATTCGCAACGCAAGCCAATACAGAGCTCAATCCAAACAAACATATTATTCGAGAGTATTTCACCGAAAAATCTGAAGACCAAAAAGTAGCACAAACTGTTGGCAATGATAGTGATTTACCCCTTGCTAAAGGAGATATTGCGCAAATTACCCTTAAAATTGATGGTAGAAAGTTTGATCTGACCTGTGGATACGACCAAAAAATTCTAGATGTCGCTTTAGACAAGAATATTGATATACCCTACTCGTGTCTTGTAGCTGCTTGTAGCACTTGCAAAGCCAAACTTACTCAAGGAAGCATTCATATGGCAGATAAAGATGCTTTGACACAGAGAGAAATCAATGCTGGATACGTTTTGACTTGTCAAACTTATCCAAGAAGTAAACAAATTTATATAGATTTCGATGCTTAAAAATTAGATTTTATGAAAAAAATTTGTATCATAGGTGCGGGGACAATGGGTAATGGTATCGCGCATACTTTCGCACAAAACGGTTATCGAACTCATTTAGTCGATGTAAATCCTGCTCAAATCCAAAAAGCAATGGATACTATCGCCATCAATTTAGATAGACAAGTCGCTAAAGAAATCATAACTGATGCAGACAAAAAAGCTACGCTCGAGCGTATCCATACATTCAACGATATAGCTCAAGGAGTCAAAGAAGTCGATTTGGTCGTAGAGGCTGCTACCGAAAGGCTGGAACTCAAACTCGAAATCTTCAAAACCATAGACCAAAACACAGCTAATCATACTATTTTAGCTACCAATACTTCGTCTATTTCAATTACACAAATTGCTGCGGTGACTCAAAAATCAGATAAGGTTATTGGCATGCATTTCATGAATCCTGTGCCAGTAATGAAGCTCGTAGAAGTCATCAACGGATATAATACCTCAAAAGAAACTACTCAAACAATCATGGAGCTCAGTAGAAATCTCCAGAAATCTCCCGTGGAAGTCAATGACTACCCTGGATTTGTAGCCAATAGAATTCTTATGCCTATGATCAATGAAGCAATTTATACCTTATATGAACAAGTGGCAGGAGTTGTTGAGATAGATACCGTAATGAAATTAGGAATGGCACATCCTATGGGGCCACTTCAATTAGCTGATTTTATAGGATTAGATGTATGTTATTTTATTCTTAAAGTAATGCATGATGGTTTTGGCAATCCAAAATACGCACCATGTCCTTTACTCTCAAATATGGTCGCCTCAGGAAATCTCGGACGAAAATCTGGAAAAGGTTTTTAT
>JALOMB010000124.1 GCA_025455685.1 Chitinophagales bacterium
ATTGCCGTTAGGTCGGGTGAAGTAAAATCCAAAAGCGTTAAAATCATACACAAAGATAAAAAATAAAATCCTTTTTGCCAGAAAAAAATCACACCACCCTGACTTACGGCAATGCAAAGTTGTCAGAGGTATTGGTTATCTATTTATAAATTCTGTGTTATCCAAACTAAAAGTTAAAAATACAGAGGGTTCACCACTTCGAGTATCTGCTACTTTTATTCCATCTATTAAAATACCAAACTTTCCATTTTCATTACTTACACATACTTCATAACTGTCATATAAAAAATAAGCATCTTCTGATTTGTTTAAGGATTTAATCGCAAAATACACCACAGGATAAGACATTGAAACATAAGGAGGCTGAAAACTTTGATTAGCACTATCAAGAAAATAATACAAACCCGATTGAAACTTAGATTTATCATATCTTCTCAAAGTCGCCCGAAATTTTTCTTTACTCCCATCTTCCGTAAACCAAAGTGTAAATTTATTTTCTTTCAAAACGACTGAATCAATCTTGAAGGTATTGATTTTATTAATTGCTCCATTGGGTTTAGGTTGACTACTCACATAAATTCCTTTGTTTTCTATAGTACAAGGGGTCATAGTTTGTGTAGCAGTATTTGTGGAATCGTTTTTATCGCAACCCATAAAGATTGATAAAGTAAAAATGATGATTAGATTTTTCATAATTGTAATTTTTAAATTTAGTTTTATTTAATTTTTCATGATTCTTTGATGTAATTTCAATGTGCGCTTATCATCAAGAATGGTAAGGAAATAAATGCCTTTTTCACTGAGCAAATCTGAAATTGGGATAAATCCGCTATATTTTTTTTCTAAAACCCTTCTCCCACTCACATCAGAAATCAATACCAAAAAATCCTTGGATTTATCGACAAAAGTCCAATTTGTTTGCGCTTCTATCGGATTTGACTTGTTTAAGAAGATTTCTTCTTCTTCTTCTTCTTCTGCTACTGGATTTATGAGGGCACTGCTTTTATTGCCAAATATGTTAACAAAGGGTAACGTGTCAACACAAAAATTTTCATCTAAAATAGCTACATAGACTGAGTTCGGACCTGGGAGCACTTTAATAATTGCGGATTTATTTTGACTGTTTTGAGATATGATCATTTCTTTTGGGATGAAATCCACCGAGTATCGCCAATGCGAAACGCCTTCGAATTTAAAAGAAATAATTTTACCTATTTCCTCTATACTACCAAACGGTTGATACCTAGAATACGGTCTTTGATATTTTTTAATCAGAACAGTGTCCATAGCTATAGCTCCAAGCGCATCCGTGACGGTTAAGACAAATTTAATCTCTGTATTATAATACTTCGTAATATCAAGTGAGGGATTAGCTATCGTAGAGTCGTCTAATACATCTTTCATATAGAGGAAATACCCATAATCAGGCAATGTATCATTTCGCCAGCTATACGAATAAGGAGGTACACCGCCAAATATCTTCAAGCTATCCCCGAGCTTGGAGTTAAATTTCCTAATATTAACTCCTGAGGTTGGTTCTTGATAGAAATTACAAGCCACGATTTCATTACCTAACTCAATGCGCAACTGAGCCTCAGAAATGAATGGAATGAATAAAATATAGGATAAAACAAGCGTTTTCATAGGCTTAGTCATTATAACATGGTGAATCTCTGACAATAAGCTCCGTGGTACTACCTCCCATCACTTCAAAACCATCGAATATTTCAATTGAATTGTTTGAAATAAATTTAATGTTTGAATTTACAAGTACATTCCCGTGAGGCTTTGTATTATCACATGATTTACAAATTTTCATATCTGTTGCTGCCACTAAATTCCTATTGCTCAAATATATTTCTTTTTGTATAATTACTGTACCTCTTTTTATAGTTTCAATTAATGCTTGATAGACATCTAATCTTCCACCTCCTAGCTTTCCAATGTAACTTGAATTTAATGAATTATTATAAATATCCTTATTTGCTGAGGCTTTTAGAATATTCTCAACTTCTGTATATTCAAGACAAGGGTTTAAAGATAACATTAAGGCAATAGTCCCAGATACAAGAGGAGCCGCAAAAGATGTACCATAACTTTCAGTTGTTTCTATTCTATATCTATCAAACTGATTGATTTGTGGATAAAAAATTGGAAAATAGGTAGGAATTCTGTAACCAGGAGCAACAATATCAACTTTATCATTACTTTGATGAGTATAATTTCTTAATGGATTATTTTGATTGATATTGAATGATCTATGTGTGTTTTTCCAACTTATATTGGCTAAAGGATAACTAAGATGTCCAATTGTATCTAGATGTCCAATTGAACTAACTGATATCACATTATCATAAGAAGCAGGATATACATAACTTGTTTTTCCACAACTATCTCCATTTCCAGCAGCAAACACTAAAATTTTCTTATCAATATTTACAATTTCATTTATTGCAAGTTGATCGGGTTGATTGAAAAAACAGGGATTGCTTGAAACCCAGCTATTATTGATAACTTTTGCTTTAGTATTTAATGCAAATGTTTTAAGTTGAGTTAAATTTACTCCAGCTCCCGTTCCCCAAAAATGTTGATTTACAAGTGATTTTCCATTTTTATTAACGAATCCCAAAAGAGATGAGCCACCAATACCGTTATCATTTCTCAAAAACAACATAGATGCCACTCTTGTACCATGGTCATCAGTTGAGTTGAATATTTGATTTGATATTTGTGTACCTCGAATTATTGGATTAGGAATAAAATCAAAAATTCCTGATTTATACATGTATGCTCTATAGAAATTTGGATTAAAATAATTATCAAGAATTCCTAAAGTTACTCTTTTACCCTTTGTAATTTCCCAAGCTTCTGGAGCTCTAATGTAGCTTAAGTGTTCATAAAGAGCTTTAGACCCAATCAAGCGCAGACTAGCTGTATCATTAGAATATGGATAATAAAAATAATCATTGGGATATACCGCTGCTGGTATTCCTCTCCAATAAGGAATCAAACTTAGTCCCATCTCTTTAAAAAACATTGAGTCTATAATTGTATCTTTATGTACAAAGAACAATATGTATTTTTTAAGTTCGTCAGTTTGATATCCTCTATAATTTCTTTCTACATAATCTACAGATTTAATTTTTCTTTGGAAAACTTCGCTTGAATATTGCAATGATAAATTCTCTTTATTGTATAGTTCTGATACAATATTAGGCAGCTTTACTAAATAAATATTATAATTAATATCATTCCAGTATCTCATAGATTTAATTGAATCAAAAGAATTTTGTGTAACCTCATTTTGAGAAAAAATGATATTAAAGAAAGCTAGATTTAGCAATAAAAATAAATGTTTCATAATTTTGAAATTTAGGTTTGAAAATTTTACTCTCCTATTAATAGCATTTTGCTATCTTTTAGGTTTCCATTTACTTTTAAGGCGTAAACATAATAACCTTCAGCTAAATTTTCTGCATTAAATTCTATTTTACCCAATCCACTTTTGTCTCCTAAAGTAATGGAGTTTTGAAGGGTACCCATTATATTTCTTATCTCAATTACAGCACCAGATACATTTGTAGATTCATCTATGTAATAAGTAAAAGTAGTAGTGCCTCTAAATGGATTTGGATTGTTTTGAAATAGTTTTGTTTTATCTACATCGGTATAAACGGTTTTTCCCTTTAATTCTTGAACTTCTTGTTTTAGTTGCTCTATTATTACTTGTTGTTCTTGTAATCCTCTTACTAGTAGTGGAATAAAACCCATATAATTAACTACACCTATACTATCATTAAACTCTTCGGCCAAGTTTGGAAAAATTCTTGAAACCTCTTGAGCAGTAAATCCATATCTTCTTTTGGGGTCTGTTGTTGGTTTATCTGTAGAATCTAATTCTTCTTTTATAGTAACTTCTGAAGAAGTTTTGTCGCTTAATTTAACTGGTTTATAATTGTATTCTATCGGTTTCATTTTTAGCAAATTAGGCAAAACAGTTTGAATGTTTATTACATTTTCCTTAATTGCAGAATCTGAAAAAGTATACCAATCGTTAGCAATTGCATTTCCAAAAATTTGCAATCTAAAATTATTACAAGTTGACAGCCCTAAAAAACCACAACTTCTAACTCTACCTGGATTAGGTTTTCCATTTATTCCTATAAAGCCCATATCATGAATAAAAAATTTGAAATTTGGATCTGTCCCGGGTTGATTATATGAAGGGAAAGGTTTAAAAAAATTTAAACCTCCGTCCCAATGTTCAATACCCCATTGGCTTTGACTTGTACTTGGATTGCTTGGATTAAAGCCTAAACCTAGGTAATTGTATGAATTGTATCCAATTTGAGCCTTGATTCCAGAAATTTTAAGAATTCCATT
>JALOMB010000125.1 GCA_025455685.1 Chitinophagales bacterium
GTGTAGTTTGCGTAAAACCAGCCACAGAAACACTTGGTTCGGATTTGTTGAGGCGCGGCAGATTGGTGATTTCGTCTATATTGGATTTATAAAAGTTTACAACTTTGGTAGAATCTATCTGAGCAAAAATAACAGAAGGTGAAAAAATTACATAAAAAAAAAGTAATAAAGATAAATTTGCCTTTCTACATAGACAAGTAATATGATACAGATGTAATTTTATTTTTGAAAATACTGACTTCATCTATTTTTTTAGTTTTTTTAATGTTTCTGTATGATTTACTTTTAGCTTTATTTTTGCTTGTAGTATGTAAGAGAGGGTAAATCGTGTTTTTGATTTAGCAATTAAATGATTTTTTTTTATTATCTTAGCAAAAACTATTCAAAATATTAATATGAGTAAGAAAAACAGTATTTATTTTATTTTTATATGCTTTTTGGAATTACTTTCGTGTAACACTCCCAAAGACCCAGCTCCGCCTATCCCAATCTTTAATGCAGAAGAATTGGTAGGGAAATGGAAATTAGTGGCAGGTTCGGCGGATATAGGCGGAGGAGCTATTGTGATTCCTAATATTTTTGATAGGACAAATGGACTCTTGCAGGCAGATACGACAGGCTTCTGCTCTCAAAACGCTATTTTAGAATTGCGAGCGAATAATCAGTTTTTGGAAACGAGCAATTGTTACAAGGATATTGTAAATAATTTATGGTCAGGGACTTATGTTTTTAGACAAGATGCGGCTACTTTTGTGCTTACCTATCAGGCAGAAGCTAAAATTACCCCTCGTGCTTATCGAATTACAGACTTGAATAGTACGGAAATGAAAGTTAATTATAGCGATACGCGACAAGGGATAGTTTTCCTCAGCAAATTGACTTATCAAAGACAGGATAAACGCTGAAAATATTAGGAATATATCCTACCAAAATCAGTAAAAATGTTTTTACTTCTCTACACTGCTTGGCTCGGCTTCAGAAATCTGCATAGGATAGGCTTGTTGTGCTTGTTCTAACTTATTTTTCTGCTCTTTTGATAGATTTTCTGGGGTAGTATTTACCATGTCTAAGTATTCTTCCAAAGAGATGCCTAAAAAAACAGCCCTTAATTCGTGATAGCTACGTTTTACCTCGTCTAATACATTGACATAAATAGCATAGTTAGTTCCTCTATCCGTTTTGACAGAAACGATTGCTTTTTGTGGATTCTCTGATAGTTTTTCACTTTGTGAAGCATTGACGATAAACTCCTTGATTTTGTTTTTTAAACTTTGTAAGTCAATGAGTTGCTCATCAGCTAATAATTGATTTTGAGAATTTACTAAGATATTAAGTACATTCCTATCCTTTACTGGAGCCGTAGGCTGGTCTGGCAGATAAGGCGGAAGGCGCATAGAAAGTCCCTTGTCTGAGGCAATGGTGGTAGTTACTAAGAAAAAAATAAGTAGTAAAAAGGCGATGTCAGCCATAGAACTGGCATTGACTTCCGCGCTCCCTTTGCGATTTACTTTTTTTGTGAATATCATAGTTATTTGAAATTTAAAGTGTTGAATTATAATAACTTGCATAATATTACTCTTCGTATTTCTGTATAAACAATTACTAAAAACGCAAGTAGGATTAAGCAATAGGTAGTGATAAGACCACCACCGATAAGTTTACTATTAATACGCTCTCCATCATGCAAGATTGATGATTTTAAAGAGTAAAAGATTTCATCACTGGATAGAATATAACTGGTCAAGAATATGATAGATATAAAGCCAATTGAAAGAAAGAGTTTAACTAAATCATTTTTTCTTTGTCTAAATAAGGAAATAATCTCAAAAACAAAAGAAGATATGATGCTCATAATGAGGATTGTATAGCCTGTAAATAACAATATATTTATCATGTCAATAATAGTTTATATGATTAAGAAGTTAAAAAAAAGCATGGATACAAGAAATCTTACTTTCTTAGATTTATCCATGCTCCAATGATGGTTAGCCCAAAGTAAATGTAATAGGAATCACCATTTTTTGGCGTACAGGGCGACCTCTCTGTTTGCCCGGCTTCCATTTTTTGGCTTCTTTGACTACTCTTTCAGCCTCCTCGTCGCATCCCGCGCCTATTCCTTTTACTGCTTTGATGTCTGTCAGACTACCATCTCTTTCTACTACGAACTGTACGAATACCTTGCCTTCTACGCCCATACGCCTTGCCTGAGCGGGGTATTTGAGGTTCTTACCTAAGAATTTATAGAAAGCTTCCATGCCACCTTCAGGCTCTGCACTGTCTTCTACCACTGTAAATGGGGCATCGTCTGCTACCTCTTCAGGCTCTTCAGTAGGTTTTTTCACAAACACAGGTGCAGAAATCGCATCTTGTGGTTTGATATCTACCGTCAAGTCCACTTCTATCTCCTCTATGTCTTCAGTATCATCAGGAACCTCTACGACCACAGGTTGGATTAGTTTGGGTGGTGGTGGCGTTTGAGTCGTATTAGGGATTTCTATAATTAGCTCTTCTGAAGTTGCCAATGGCTCAAACAAGGCTATTGGTTCTTCGCCATAGCTTTTCCACTCAAATGCGACTAAAGTAAGTGCCAAACTAATGGTCAATCCTAAGTTGAAGCGAAGCCCCCAGCCTTTGCTCCAAGTGCTTTTTTTGAAATAATCAGTCATGATTTTTAAAAGATTTAGATGTTAAATAATTAATTGCGTATATTAAATAGCTGGTTGTCAATGTATTGTTAAAATTATAATTTTTTAAATAAATTTAATAAATTCTGAAATTTTAGAATATTTTAAATAAAATAGTCAATTCTCTAAAAGAAAAGATATGCTCAAATACATTTTTTGCTATTTTGAATCCATAATGGAAGTGTTACAAGAAAAGATACAAGATGTAAAAATTTTTTTTATGATTTTATGTTATTGTATATACAAGCTCATTCTTGAAATATTTTTTATCTTTGCATAATTTTAAGACTAAACAAATACATCAAACTTACAACTATTTGATTTACAATCATAAATAGTCTATTATCTAACTTTTGAACTTATCTTTTTTTATGAAAAAAGTTTTACTTATCATTTGCTTGATGTTCAATATTGTTGTTGCTATCTGCCAAGAAAATACTCCAAACAAGCAGTTTATACATCAGCTTTTGCAAGAGCGCAAGGACTTATTTGGTAAAATCTTACAAAATCCCAATAAATTTCAGGTACAAGTTATTTATACTCAAATCAATAGAGACCAAAATAATGTGCCTACCTTTAGAGAATTTCATTATCGAGTGGACAAGTCCTTTTATTTCTACCCCGCAAGCACTATCAAATTTCCAGCAGCTATTCTTGCTTTGGAAAAGATAAATGAACTGAATATCAATGGATTCACTAAGGACGCACGTATGCAAATAGATAGCGGTTATATAGGTCAAACCAAAGTGCTTTATGACTCGACTTCTAAATCGCTTTATCCTTCGATTGCTCATTATATCAAAAAATTATTGGTAGTCAGCGATAATGACGCTTACAATAGATTGTATGAATTTTTGGGGCAGAAGTACTTGAATGACAAATTAAAAGAAAAGGGATTTGCAAATACTAAAATTGTTCATCGTCTGTCGGTGGGGGATAGTGGGGAAAAAACAAGATATACGAACCCAATGTCTTTTTATAATGAGGGGAAAATAGTTTATAATCAGCCACTTACCTATAATGAAAAGACATATAATTCCTACAAGCTGAAAAATCTAATGATGGGAAAAGGTTTTATTCGCCAAAAAACTTTGGTCAAAGAACCCATGAATTTCTCTACGAATAATTATATTTCATTAGAAGACTTGCATCATATCCTCCGAAATCTCCTGTTCCCTGAGTCCATCTCTGAAAATCAAAGATTTAAGCTCACAGAGAGTGATTATAAGTTTCTGTATAAATACATGGGCATACTCCCCAAGGAATGTGATTATCCTAATTATAAGCAAGATACAACTTATACAGACCATTTCGCTAAATTTTTGATGTACGGAGATGGCAAAACTCCTATTCCTGCTCATATACGTATTTATAATAAAATAGGGATGGCGTATGGATTCTTGATAGACAATGCCTATATCGTAGATTTTGAAAACAAAGTAGAGTTTATGTTATCTGCGGTAATTCATGTCAATGAGAATCAGATTTTTAATGATGGGATTTACGAGTATGAAAGCATAGGTCTCCCTTTTTTAGCTAATTTGGGGAGAATAGTTTATGAGTACGAACTCAAAAGAACTAAGCAGTATGTGCCTAATTTACAAAGATTTGTAATAGATTAGAACTTCAAAGGGTCTAAATTTTTAAAATGCCCATTCATACGGATGACTTCTTTGGTGCGTTCCATTTCT
>JALOMB010000126.1 GCA_025455685.1 Chitinophagales bacterium
AAAACAAAAAATTACTATATTTGTAGATAATTTCTAAAACCAGTCAAAAAAATTATCCTTGACGACCAAAATACATGCGCCTTTAGTTCACGAAGACCCTTTGGAACACAGATTTCATCAGCTCGATGAGATGAAGTTGCACAAAACTTCCATGAGCCACGCACTTTTAGACGATTATATCTCAGGAAATCTCCACTTAGGGGAATCTTTTCCCTACGAATTAAACCTCGAAAAAATTACAGAAGTTTTAGGAAATTATCAAAACAGAGACGCGATGAGCCAAATCTTCGATTCTCAGCTCCATAATCTAAATGTAACCTCCGAAGTAAAAACCAAAATCTCTGCTCAAATCCAAAATTTCAGAAAAAACAAAACGATTTGTGTCACCACAGCACATCAGCCAATTATATTCCTCGGCCCAGCCTATGTAATATATAAAATTGTCTCCGCTATAGCTTTAGCAAAACAATATCAAGAGAAATTTCCTGAATTTACTTTCCAACCTGTCTTCATCATCGGCTCAGAAGACCATGATCGAGAAGAAATACTCTCTACGATGCTTTTCGAAGAGAGCTATGTCTGGAATCCTAATCAAAATGGCGCTTGTGGACGAATGAAAATAGATGAGGATTTTCTACTTTTGATGGAGAAATTTATCCGAAGTATCGGACTATTTGACTATGAGCAGGCCTTTCGCCAAGCCTATCAAGTAGACAAAACCTTGAGCCAAGCCACGATGACCTTAATCTATGAACTTTTCGTGGATCATGGGCTTTTGGTCGCTGACTTAGACCATAAAATCGCCAAAGAAAAATTCTTGCCCTATGCCCAAAAAGAATGTGCGGAGTTCACGAGCCAAAGCGCATTTCACCACCAAAAAAATCAATATCCTCAATACAAGACTCAGATCGATACTAGAAAAATCAATCTGTTTCGCTTAACTCACGATGCACGCACGAGAGTAGAAGACGATTTGAGTGAGCTAGACTCTTTATGGAGCAATCCTATAGAAATCAGCCCTAATGTATTGCTTCGTCCTATCTTGCAGCAAATCATGATTCCATCTGTACTTCAGGTTGGCGGTTTGGCGGAGACGACGTATTGGTTAAATTTACTAGAAGTTTTTAAACAGTTCGACCTCAAGATGCCTAGACTGAGAGTTAGAGATATATTTTTGCCGCTTAGTATGGCAAAAGCCTCTAGTTTTAGAAGATTTGGTTTTGAATTGCCTAGAATTTTATTAGACTATAAAGCCTATGAACAAGAGGTAGCAAACGAATACTTTCCTGAACTCATCTCTGCTTACTACCAACATACCGAAGGGTTAAAAAGTAATATTGAGGCGTTTATGGGACTAGACTCAATCGATGAAATGAACCTTAGAGATTCAATGAGAGGTTATGCTTCGAGCTTCGAAAAGCTAAGAAAACGCTACGAAAAGAAACTTCTAAGAAATGTGCGCAGGCACAATAACGAAAAGAATATCGCGTTACAAAAAGTGGCTAATCATTTTTTTATGAATCATCAACTTATAGAAAGGGTATGGAATTTTTGGTCTTTCGCCACATACCGCAATACAAATGCTTTTGAGGAACTCATCAAGCTAAGTCAATCTGATAAATTCACCATAAAAATAATTTATAATGAAAAATTTTAATATTCTAGGTTTACTTTTAATTTTGTTTTTTTCTGGATGTACAAGGCCTGATTTGCCGCCCTTTCCCGGCATTATAGACCCGAACGCTTCGAATCGTAAAACCATCAACAATATTTTTAACTTGCTTAAGAAACAAGAAACTTTTGATATCAGTGCGTCGAACACTTCTAAAATTTCTACTAAAAACGATATCCAAATTTCTTTTCCCTCAGGTTGCTTTATCGATGAAGCGGGAAGTGTCGTGCGAAGTGGCAGCGTTCGCATCGATATCATCGATATGCTCAAGCCCGGAGATATGATAGCGAATAATGCAACGACTATTTATCGAAATCAACCTTTGATTTCTCAAGGGCAATTTTACATTCAAGCCTCCCAAAATGGCAAAAGTCTCAGAGTAAATCCTGCTAACCGCCCTTTAGTCAGTATGCCTTCTGAGGATAATTCTACCATGAACCTCTTTTATGGACAGCGCACGCCTATTGGCTCTCTTAGTGCAGATTCTACGATTAACTGGACGCAAAATCAACAAACCGTCAATCTTGTCAACGATTCTTCAACTCAATCATCGCGCTATTTATTTAATTTGGATTCGCTTAAGTTTGTCAATTTAGATATTTTCGCAAACTATAGTGCTGCCAATCTCACGTCTATCAAAGTAAAAATTCCAAGTACATTTACCGATACCAATTCTTATGTCTTTATCCACCTAAAAGACATTAAATCTGTATCCAGCCTGTATGATTTTGACAAGACATCCCAAGAATATAGCACAGGAAGTCACTATAAAATCCCCATAAATTTCGCTATCAATATTATCTTCATTGGTAGAAGAAACAATCAATACTTCTATTCATCGACATCACATATCGTAGAAGCGAATAAAACCTATGCGATTAGTCCTACAGCATGGAGTTTAGAAGCGATCAAAGTCTCTTTAAACGGATTATAGTATTGACCAAAAAATGCTTAAATCATTTGTATTTATTTTATTTCTTGTATTAGCATTAGGCCTTTTTGGTCAAAAAGATAAGGTTTATTTTTATGACGACTCCTCTGAGCTCCTTCTCTATAAACTCAATGATAAATTTGGATTTGAGGATAGAATGGGTCGATTAGTCATCCCGACACAATATGACAGTGCTCAAATCATGAAGTTTGAGGTAGCTTTGGTAAAAAAAGGGAAATGGGGTGTAATCAACAAAGAAAATAAGGTTTTGGTTCCATTTCAATACGATGCAATTGCCTATCTCCTAGAAAATAGATATAAAATAAAAACCGCTAAAGGATGGGGCGTTATTGATTTTCAAGGGGAATACATCGTCGAGCCGCAATTTGATTCGATACTTAGTCTTACCGAAGATAGAATTTGGGTGAAATCCGGTAATAAATACAGTGCCTTAGACGCACAAGCTAATCAAGTGCTTTATTCTGTGTATGATGAGGTAAGAGATTTCTCTGAATCCTTGTCAGCAGTTAGAATTGATAGCCTTTGGGGGTTTGTCGATAAATTTGGAAATTTCAAAATTCCTAGAACCTATCAAATGGCCTATTCCTTTCGAAATGGCTATGCAAAGGTCAAAAAATACGATAAATTTGGCTATATAGATACTGCTGGCCGTGTGGTGATTTCCTATTTGTATGATGATTTAGGTGAGCCGAGAGAAGGCGTATGCCCTGCTTTGTTTGGGGATAAATGGGGTTTGGTGTCGATACAAAATGAGGTCATCATATCTGGAAAATATCTTTTTATTGGAAATCTTCATGAAAAGCTGTTTCGTGTAAATTCTGAAAAAGGTTGGGGCTTCATCGATAAAGCCGGTCAAGTTATTATTCCTTGTGAATATAGTTTTGCCATGGATTTCTCTAATGGCAAAGCCTATGTAGCTAAGAAGGATAAATCATTCATCATAGACATCTCTGGCCGATGTGTCGAGCAGTGTCCTTAATGATTTATGAAGTCTTTTTCTTTTGTATATTTGTTTTAATTTTCTTCAGCTGCGACCGCAAAGGAAATCTTCATATCAATGTGTAGATCAATATTGCTTAGGGAAAAATCGTATTGCTCGACTTTTGTGCTAGCTGGTGTAGTCCCTGTCGGGCTCAGTTTCCTAAGCTCAAAGAAATTTATCAAAAATATAGCGCTAAACCTTTGAAATCATAGGTATTTCCCTAGACGAAAACAAAGAAGATTGGCGGGAAGACTTAAGCAAGGATAAGATATCTTGGGTTCAAGGCATAGATACTGTAGGTTTCGAGGGTATTTTAGCTAAAACATTTATGATTCTTGCTATTCCAATGAATTTTCTTATCAATATAGACGGAGAAATATAGCTTCCAATTTAACTGAATTGGATTTAGAAAAGCAATTGAATAGGTTGCTAGATACACTGCAGAAATTGCGTGTATTTTGATTATTGAATTAAATTAATTTAAACTGCAGGTAACTGAAGGTTCTCAGTGAATGATTTTCTTTTGGAAGAGAAGGTTGGGAGAGTGGGAGGTTTGTAATAACGAACTGCTTCTAGTTGATAATGTATTTTCTAATTTTTCCTTTATTTTGGACTCTTTGAGTCTTAATCCTTGTTTTAATGGAGAAGGTGCTTGGAGGTAAATAAAGCAGACTTAATATGTAACATTGGTGGGTCTTAATCCTTGTTTTAATGGAGAAGGTGCTTGGAGTAAGGTATTCCTCGAGGATAT
>JALOMB010000043.1:0-3709 GCA_025455685.1 Chitinophagales bacterium
ATGCAAATAAAAAATGTTCACATCTCTGTGAACATTTTTTCTAGAATCTATCTCCATCTCCCGCGACTCCCCCAAAACCTATTAAATCTAGGATCTATAACCCTTCTCGGCATCACATAGGCTATAGGTGCCGCAGGGTAATAAACTGGCGTAGCACAATAATTCACTGGCCTTGAGACAGGTATCGGAACTGGGACAGGTATATATCTTGTTTGAGCAGGATAATAACTCTGAGGCTCAGCATAATAATTGGGCGAGTTTTGATAATATCCTGGATAACCTTGTGGATTAGGAGCTTGATTAGGATAGTAAGAATTCTCTTGATTACTAGGATAAGAATTAGGATAAGAATTAGGATAAGAATTAGGATATCCGTCATAAACATCAAATTGGGCATTTGCTTGATAAGTCCAAAAGCTCATAATTAAAAGAAGTATAGTTGATTTCATAATTTTATAATTTTATATCTTTATGACTTTAAATCGATCAGTTCGTTTAGAAAATTTAGTTTTTTTAGCAAAATGAAAATTTAATGAAGAAATTTAAAAATATAAAACATACTTTTGCATCATAACCATAAAATCAAATTTAACATGAAAGAAGTTTATATTGTAGCTTATGGCCGATTACCTATTGGTAGTTTCAATGGAAGTTTATCTGATTTATCCGCTATTGAGCTTGGAATTCAAAACGTAAAAGGGCTTTTGGGAAAATACCAAATCAAACCAGAAATCATTCAAGAAGTGATACTAGGAAACGTATTACAAGCTAATAATGGTCAGGCTCCAGCACGTCAAGTAGCCTTAGGTTCAGGCTTAAGCCCAAATGCTAGCTGTATAACTATTAATAAAGTATGCGCTTCTGGCTTGAAATCTATCGCCCTCGGTACACAATCTATTCAACTTGGTTTAAATGACGCTGTTCTCGTTGGTGGCTTCGAGTCTATGTCTCAAGCCCCTTATTATATTCCAAAAGCTAGAAATGGCTATAGATATGGCAATAGCGAAATCATAGACGCCATAGTGAGAGACGGTCTTCAAGATCCATTTAAAAAATACATGATGGGCAATGTAGCTGAAATCTGTGCAAAAAAATACAATTATTCACGAGAAGACCAAGACGCCTATGCGATAGAATCCTACCAAAGGGCTCAAAAAGCCTATTCAGAAAAAGTGTTTGACTCAGAAATAATCCCTGCGGAAATTCCCCAGAGAAAAGGAACGCCTATTATCATTTCAGAAGACGAAGAATATAAAAATTTCAAATTGGAAAAAGTCGCAGCAGTAAATCCAGCTTTCGAAAAAGAAGGAACCATAACCGCTATCAATGCCTCCAAAATAAATGATGGTGCAGCTATGATGGTGCTAATGAGCGAAGAAAAAATGAACGCCTTAGGCCTCAAGCCAATTGCTAAAGTTATCGGCTATGCTGACGCAGAGCAAGAGCCTGATTGGTTTACCACCACACCTTCTATCGCCATCCCAAAAGCTATCAAACACGCTAAGCTTACTGCGGATCAAATAGATTTATATGAAATAAATGAAGCTTTTTCTGTAGTAGCTATGGCCAACAACAAAGAACTCAATCTCGACGCAGCTAAAGTAAATATATTCGGTGGCGCAGTATCCCTAGGTCATCCTATTGGTGCTTCCGGAGCTAGAATTGCTTGTACCCTTATTACTGCTTTAAATCACCAAAACAAAAAATATGGAGTAGCAGGAATTTGCAATGGAGGTGGCGGTGCAACTGCCGTTGTCTTCGAAAAACTTGTTTAATTCATACTTGGTAATCCACGTCAAATTCACATCTAGAAATAAAGCCTTTGATTTAGAATTTTTATCTTATCTTTGCACCACTTTAGGCAATATAAGATAGAAAAGACGTAAGCAAAGAATAGAAAAGATGAAAGACAGATGACGTGTAACCTAACTTAAACAATATACACGGGAAACCTAACGGTTTCCCATTTTTATTAAAATATGCAAGCGAACTGGGTCAAATTATTTATTGAAGAGAAGCTAGAAACCTATCTAGTGGAGCGCGATATGTTTTTGGTCGATATTGAGATTCACCTCAATACTATAAGTGTCATGGTAGACACTATGGATAATGTCACAATTAGCCAACTCGCTGAGACAAGTAGATTCTTAGAGCCATTCCTAGATGAAAGCCCCAATATATCTCCCAACTACAATCTAGAGGTATCCTCTCCTGGCATGTCTAACTCGCTCAAGAAACCCTTTCAATATAAAAAAAGACTTCAAAAAGATTTGCAAATCTGGGATAAAGAAGGCAAAGATTTTTTTGGAAAAATCACTTATGTCGATGATCAAAAATTCACGCTTTCTTGGACCATACCTGCTAATAAAAAAACAAAAACACCCGAAGAATTTCGCAGCCAAGATTTTTTATATGACCAAATTTCAAAAGCTTTAATACCAATTAAATTTTAATCTTATGAATGATTTAATCATTGACGCATTCGCAGAAATCAAAGAAATCAAAGGAATTGACAAAACCCAAATGATGAAAATCATCGAGGATGCCATCCGCACTGCCATCAAAAAAAAATATGGCCAATCTGAAAATTTCAACGTAATTATCAATTTAGACAAAGGAACTGTAGAAATCCTCAGAAATAGACTTATAGTCGCTGATGAAAATATCCAAGACCAAAATATGGAAATCAAACTCAGCGAAGCTTTAAAAATAGACGATTCATTTGAAATCGACGAAATGCTTTCTGAGCCCATTCCTTTGCACACGCTATCTGCACGATCCATACAAGCAGCTAAACAGACTTTGTTTTCTAGAATTATAGACAAAGAAAAAGAAGAGGTTTATCGAAAATATGTCGATAGAGTCGGAGAAATTGTTTATGGCGAAGTTTACCAAGTATGGAAAAACGACATTTTAATTCAAGATGTAGAAGGCACTGAGCTTAATTTACCTAAATCCGAGTTAATTAGAGGTGACTTCTTCAGAAAAGGCGACAGTATCAAAGCCGTCATCAAAGCTGTAGATTTCAACAATAATAATCCTAAAATAATTCTCTCCCGAACTGACAATAAATTCTTGTATGCTCTTCTAGAGACAGAAGTAGAGGAGATTCAAGATGGAACTATCGCGATCAAAAAAATAGTGCGTGAACCCGGTGAAAAAGCTAAAATAGCAGTAGAGAGTTATAATGATAGAATTGACCCTGTGGGCGCTTGCGTAGGCGTAAAAGGAGTAAGAATAAATGGTATTGTCAATGAACTTAATCGTGAAAATATAGATGTGATTCCATTTACGACCAATACCGCGCTTCTTATTCAGAGAGCCTTAGCACCGGCTATGATCAATTCACTAGAAATTGACGAAGAAAATAAAAGAGTCAAGGTTTGGCTTGAGCCTGAGCAAATTTCTCTAGCAATAGGAAAAAACGGAGTTAATATAAAATTAGCTTCTAAATTAGTCGGCTTCAAGATTGATGTGTATCGCGATATTAATAATGAAGACTTAGATGATGAAGACATTGACTTAATGGAATTCCAAGACGAAATCGAAGATTGGGTCCTAAGAGAAATCATAAATGTCGGATGTGACACAGCCAAATCAGTACTCTCACTCACTGTAGAGGAATTAGCCAAAAGATCAGATTTAGAAGAAGAGACTATTAGAGAAGTAATGCACATAATTAAAAAGGAATTTGAAAAATAATTCTTAA
>JALOMB010000043.1:3717-19197 GCA_025455685.1 Chitinophagales bacterium
TAATTCTTAATTTTACAAATTATTAAAAAAAAGAAACGTACCGAATGTCAAATCAGGTAAAAATCAAAAGACTAAGCCAAGCGATGCTACATTTCAATGTGGGTCAAGATGAAATTTCCCAAGCGCTAAAAGCAAGTGGATTTGACATTGATGGCTCAAATGTAAATTTGGTACTATCCAAAGAAATGCTTGATGCTTTGTATCTCAAATTTTCTGGCTTCTTAGAAGATAAGGATCTAGCTAATTTGAATGTAAACTCTGAAACCAAAGATACATTAGAGCCTACTATAGAGATCAAAGAAGCACCTCCTACAAAGGAACCTAAAGAACCTGAGCCAATAGTAGTCGATAAAACCGAAGAAAACCTACAAGAACCCAAAAAAGAAGAACCTGAAAAAATTTCTAGTAGCTATAAAATCGAAACACCTGTAATAAAAGGAAAACTAGACTTAGACAAAGTAAATCCTAAATCAAAAAGCAAAGAAACCAAGAAATCTTCACCTTCAAATGATATCATCATTGAAGCGCCCGTTGAAGTAAAAACAGAGGAAAATCCTCAGACAGAAGATTTGCTCATAGAAGCAGAAACCACACCTGAGCCCTCTCTACCTTCAGAAGAGCTCAATGTAGCAGCTTCGGAAAACTCTGTAGATCAAATAGAACACGTAGAAACTAAATTTGTAAAACTCGAAGGCAATAAAGTATTAGGAACTATTGATATAGACGCTATAAACCAAAGAGAGAAAAAAGTACAGGAAAATTTAAAACAAAGCAAACGTACCCGAATTCAAAAAGGAAAAGAAACCAAAGACGCTAGCAAACAGGTCTTCAAATTTAATAATCAAGACCAAAAGAAGATTGTAGAAAAGAAGAAAAAAGACCCTAAAGACGCTAAAGAAAAAACCAAACAAGAGATAGAACAAGGCGTGAGTGCCAAAGTAATCGAAGAAACGATCAAAAACACGCAAGCCAAATTGAATTCTGCTATATCAGTCAGCAAACGTCAGAAAATTCGCAAGCAAAAAAGAGAGGAAATTCATGAAAAAATCAAAGCAAATGAATTAGATGAAAACGAAAAAATACTTAAGATTTCTGAATTCATTACGTTAAATGATTTAGCTAGCTTGATGAATATGCCTGCCAATCAAATCATCGCATATTGCTTTAGCATGGGTATCATCACTACGATTAATCAAAGACTTGACGCTGAAATTATCGAACTCATTGCATCAGAATTTGATTATGAGTTAGAATTCATAGCGATAGAAGACAATAGTCATTTCGAAGATGATGAAGACAATCAAGAAGACTATGAAAAAAGAGCTCCTATTGTCACAATAATGGGTCACGTCGATCATGGTAAAACCTCCTTATTGGATTATATCAGAAATACTAATGTAGTCAACAAAGAAGCGGGAGGAATCACGCAGCATATTGGTGCTTATGATGTTTATGTACCATCACAAGACAGAAAAATCACCTTTATAGATACGCCAGGTCACGAAGCCTTTACCGCTATGCGAGCTCGTGGAGCCAAGCTCACAGATATAGCTGTGATCGTCATCGCAGCAGATGACAAAGTAATGCCTCAAACAAAAGAAGCCATTAACCACGCGCAATCCGCAAGTGTACCTATGGTCTTTGCGTTGAACAAAATAGACAAAGATGGCGCTAATCCTGATGGCGTTAGAACCCAGCTCTCTGAAATGAATATCCTAGTAGAGTCATGGGGTGGCAAGCATCAAGAGCAGGAAATTTCAGCCAAAAAAGGCATCGGAATTGAGGAATTACTCGAAAAAATTCTACTTGAAGCAGATTTACTCGAACTAAAAGCAAATCCCAAAAAACTTGCTACAGGAGTGCTTATAGAAGCCTCATTGGACAAGGGACGTGGCTATATAGCTACCTTACTTGTGACTGCAGGCACCTTAAAAGTTGGCGATTTTATCGTTTGTGGAAGTCATTTCGGAAAAGTCAAAGCAATGTCCAACTATTTAGGTCAGAAATTAGATGAAGTGAAGCCCGGCGAGCCAGTACAAATAATAGGTCTCAATGGTGCACCTTCTGCAGGAGAGCAGTTTAAGCAGTTTACCAATGAATCAGAAGCAAAATCTGTCGCTAATAAACGCGCTCAAATTTTAAGAGAACAAGGCATTAGAACCAAGAAACATATTACGCTAGAAGAAATCGGAAGACGATTGGCACTAGGTACCTTCAAAGAACTCAACATCATCATCAAAGGTGACGTAGATGGTTCTATTCAGGCTCTTTCTGACTCTCTTGATAAATTATCTAATGAAGAAGTCCAAGTAAATATTATTCACACCGCAGTAGGCGCGATATCTGAATCTGATATCATGCTCGCTTCTGCTTCTGATGCTATCGTCATCGGTTTCAACGTTAGACCTTCGACACAAGCAAAAGCCTTAGCTGAAAAAGAAACGATTGATATCCGACAATACTCTATCATTTATCAAGCTATCGAAGAAATCAAATCTGCTATCGAAGGTATGCTCGAGCCTAGCATGGAAGAGAAAAACACAGGCGTCTTAGAAGTTAGAGAAATTTTCAAAATTCCTAAAATTGGAAATATCGCAGGTAGCTTCTGTAATGAAGGAAAAATTTTCAAAGCCTCCAAAGTTAGATTGATTAGAGACGGTATCGTCATATTCTCAGGAGAGTTATCTTCCTTAAAACGATTTAAAGACGATGTCAAAGAAGTCGTGGCAGGACAAGATTGTGGCGTAAGCATCAAGAATTACGATGATATTCAAGTTGGCGATGTTATTGAGGCTTATGAAGAAATTTCTATTAAACGAACCATTTAAAATGTAACATGATGAAGTATT
Source organism: Chitinophagales bacterium (assembly GCA_025455685.1). Classification (GTDB taxonomy): domain Bacteria; phylum Bacteroidota; class Bacteroidia; order Chitinophagales; family JADJOU01; genus JALOMB01. Next base: position 6,567 of record JALOMB010000043.1, read on the forward strand.
TTTTATTTATATTCTTATTTATTATTTTGGCTGTCTTTGGTTTTGGGTACTGGAAGTTTGCTTTCGTATATAGTGAAGGTGACCGAGAAGGAATTTTAATGAAGTTTAGCAAAAAAGGATCTGCCTTTAAAACCTATGAAGGAGAATTACTGCTACCAGGCATCTCTGCAAACAATCAACAAATCAGCGGAAACTATTTTTATTTCTCTGTCGAAGACCCAAAAGTAGCGAGTATCCTTGAATCCAAAACAGGCAAAACGGTTCGTGTTCATTATATTCAATATCAAAAATCTCTTCCTTGGCGTGGCGATAATTATGAGGACAAAAATCAAGAGTCTGGACAGTACATCGTCACAAAAGCCGAATAATGATGCTTTCTGAGCTCTCCAACAGATTAGAAACCCAAATCCCCTATAGCCTCAAAGTAGCAAAAGGCATTTCATCTGCGAATATTGGATGGCATATCGCACATAGTTTGATTACCCTAAATTTAATTTTCCATAGTCTCGAGCAATCCAACCCTATGGAATTCAAACCTAGATTTAGCCTCTGGAAATGGCTCATCTTGCTTACAGGTCACATGCCTACAAAAAAAGCCAAAGCCCCTAAAGCATCTTTGCCCGAAACGAAATTTAACGGGTCAAAAATAGATTTCGATTTATTGCTACTAGAAACCAAGACAAATTTATATTCTGATAAGATTAATATTCTACCCAAGAATTCTTTTGTCAATCACCCTTTCTTCGGACATTTAAACAAAAAACAAGCCTTAAGAATTGCCGAAATTCACACCAATCATCATCTTCAAATTATAGAACAAATAAAACTCAACGATTAAATCATGGGACTTAAATGCGGTATCGTAGGATTGCCAAATGTAGGAAAATCAACTATTTTCAATGCCTTAACCAATGCAAAAGCTCAGGCTGCAAACTTTCCATTTTGTACTATTGAGCCCAATCTAGGGGTCATCACCGTACCTGACAAAAGACTATTAGCCATTGAGCAAATCGTAAACCCAGAAAATGTAGTACCCACTACCGTAGAAATAGTCGATATCGCTGGCTTAGTCAAAGGCGCTAGCAAAGGCGATGGCTTAGGCAATCAATTTCTCGCCAACATTAGAGAAACAGATGCTATCCTTCACGTACTGAGATGCTTCGAAGACGAAAACGTAATCCATGTAGATGGAAGCGTCAATCCTGTAAGAGACAAAGAAATAATCGATATCGAGCTTCAACTCAAAGACCTAGATACCGTAGAAAAGCAACTCCCAAAATTAGAAAAACAAGCTAAAACAGGTGGCGATGTCCAAGCCAAAATCTTGGTCGAAATACTTAAAAAATTCAAAGCCGCCCTTGAAGCAGGTAAATCCGCTCGAAGTGTCGAACTCAGCGACGAAGAAAGAAACCTTTCTGCCTCGCTTAATTTACTGACAAATAAACCCGTGCTTTATGTCTGTAACGTAGATGAGGCTTCTGCAAAAAATGGAAATAATTTCGTAGATCTAGTCAAGGATAATATCAAAGACGAAAATGCCGAAATTCTTATTATTTCTGCCGCTATAGAAGCAGAAATTGCTACTTTAGACGACTATGAAGATAAGAAAGCTTTCCTGGAAGATTTAGGTCTCGATCAGTCCGGTGTAGAGCAACTCATCACCAAATCCTACAAACTTCTTGACCTCATTACGTATTTCACAGCTGGTGTCAAGGAAGTCCGCGCTTGGACGATTCACCGAGGAGATACAGCGCCTAAAGCAGCGTCCGTAATCCATACAGATTTCGAAAAAGGCTTCATTCGTGCAGAAGTAATCAGCTATGATGACTATGTGGCTTATGGTGGAGAAGCAAAATGCAAAGAAGTCGGAAAACTTCGCGTAGAAGGCAAAGAATATATCGTCTCTGACGGCGATGTCATGCATTTTAGATTTAATGTATAAATCGTTTCTGTGAGTTTCTGGAAGCAATATCAAAAGCAAATCACTACCCTTGTCAAGGTGTTGCTTTTCTTTTTGCTGCTTTATACCTTATATGCCAATATATCGAGCGAAGAGTTTTCGACTTCCCTAAAGCTATTTCAAAAAGAATTTTCTTGGAAAAAATTTCCGTATTTTTTCGCTGCAGTCACACTTATATTCTTCAATTGGGGATTTGAAACCCTAAAATACTATCTCAGTGTACAGAAGCTAGAACCTATTTCCTTTTTTCGGAGTTATCGTGGGATTTTATTTGGTAATGCGCTCAATTTGATTTTACCGGCCTCTATCGGCGAACTCACCGGTCGCCCACTCGTACTCCAATCCCAGAATAGACTCCAAGGCTCGGCTATCGCTTATTTCGTCTCTATCGCTCAGAAACTCGCTTCTCCACTTATGGGATTGATTTTCTTTTATGTCGCGCATCGATTAAGCTTTTTAGATGAAAACATGCAAATCGCTATTTTTGGCAGATTAGTGCCGATAGGACTTATGGTGGTCGCGATTAGTATTTTTGACTTTTTGTTTTGGTTTTTGTTTTTTTGGAAACCTGAGAAAATAGTCGTTTTAGTCAGCAAAATCGATAAACTCCAGCCTATTCTCAGCAAAATTCCTGAAATACTTAAATTTTCCTTGCTCCATAAGATTAAATTATTTGGCATTGGCGCTTTTCGGTTTTTGATTTTTGTGGTGCAGTATTGGCTCTTGACCTTTGTGTTTTTTGAGCAGTTTGATGAGATGAAGTTTTTTATATTAATCGGGGTGTATTTCCTGACTCAGTTTGTGATTCCATCTTTTGGATTTCTAGACCTAGGCATTCGACCGCTTTTGATTATGTTTATTTTTCATGATTACAAGCAGAATATACTCCAACTCTATGCTACGAATTATTTGATTTATTTATTAAATATCGTGATTCCTTCGCTATTTGGCTTTTATCTGATGCGTCATCATCTCTCTATCAAGGACCAAAGGGAAATTGAAGGTTTGGAAATTTAGTATTAGATCACTTAAAAAATATCCTTTCGAATCAAATCAAAAAAAATGGGAAAACCACTTGATCACGCAGAAAGCAGTGCCAAAAAATTTGGGGGAAAAATGCAAGATTATCTCGAAATTCATGTATTGCTCGATAGCAGCAAAATGGCTTTTTCGGACAATAGACACAGAGCACTTACGCACAATAGCTGGTTTGTCAACTATATTTTGCCCAAAATATTTGGGGATACCCTTACCAATAGTGATGGAAAAAGAATAAGCGTCATAGATATCGCAGAGTTACATATTTTAGAGGATTTCAATCACAATTTCCTGCCTTCTGCTCAAGATTATTTAGTCCTAATGCCTATGGATTCATGGCTCAATGGGCAAGGCATACCTCAATCTAAGTATACTAAAACGCAAATTGAAAACACTCAAATATATACTTTCAAACATTAAAATTTATGTGGACAGAATTTTTAAAGGAATACTTAGATAAACTCAATCACCCACCCGAGAATCTCACTAAATTCATTCAAGAACAAAATTCGGGAATTCACTTCAAGGGGTATGGTACGCCTGAATTAGAAATGAAATTTCTGCATCAAGTTTTTCTGTATATTCGATCTCATCATCCTGATTTCAAATCTATTAGCTGGATGCAATCCAATAATTACAATGATAATTATATTCATTTTGAATTAGCCTGTTTTGAGGTAAATGAGTGCTTGAATATAAATAGTGATATTAATTTTAATTTTGTCTATGACCCTACTGAAGAATTGAGTTCTGATATAAGTTTTGATGTATATGGAGGAGACAATCCAGAATTCAAAGCATACCTTAAACTTAAAAATATTAATTTCGATTATAAGGATTTATCCTTAAATTTTTACAATGAATTCAAAGACTATCTAAACAAAAAAAATGCGCATTTGACTACTCCTTGTCTTAAATTTTTAGTTTTTTTGAAAAATCTGGAATTAAATTTTGGCATGTATTTTTTCTTATATACCTTCGGAAATGGCTCAAAAGTTCTTATCGACGAAAATGGAATTAAAATTACTAAATTAAATCTAAATGATGTCGAAGGAATCTCGCTAGATGAAGGAATAAACCATTTAGATGATTTCTAGCTTTGATAATTAGTGAGATGAGCTATGCTTAGTGTTTTTTCAAATGAATTAGCGATTATTGCATAGATTTGTCCTAAAATCATTTACCCCAAAAAAAGACATTATTGTACAATGAAAATTACATTTATCATATCCGCACTCTTTTTAGCATCATTTACTGCTTTATCATCTTGTGAGTCAAAGCAAAAAATGGAAGCTTCAGCCTTATCTGCGCCACCTTCATCGAGAGATGTCGATGCTTCTGCTCTGTCTTCTACTGACCATACAGAAGAAATCAATAACGCTCAAGAAAAAAACAATAACAACCAAGTATCTGAAAGTAAAAAGAAAATTATTAAAGACGGTTCTATTACTGTAAAAACTAATGATATCAATAAAAGTAAAACGCATATTGATACCCTTCTTAGAAAATTTAACGCCTACTACGAAAAAGAAGAACTCGATAAAAGCGATCAGCAAATTTCTTATAACTTAAAAGTTAGAGTGCCTGCGAAGAGCTTTGAAGACTTAATTTCGAATATAGAAGGTGGATACGGAGAAATAGAAAATAAAAGTATTCAAGCTCGTGACGTTACAGAAGAGTTTGTAGATATAGAAACCCGACTAGCAAATAAACGTGCCTATCTAAAACGATACATAGAGTTGCTTGCTAAAACCACCTCAATAAAAGATATTTTAGACATAGAAGAAAAAATTAGGTCACTTCAAGAAGAAATCGAAAGCACGGAAGGACGACTAAAATATCTTATCGACCAAGTTGCCATTAGCACTATAGATATTGAATTGACCAAAGAAATAGCCTATATCTATAAATCGCACTCTCAATTCAATTTCTTGGAGAGAATAAAAGCTTCACTATCCAACGGCTGGGCTTTTTTTGTGAGTTTTATTCTATGGATTATCAGTATTTGGCCTTTTTTACTCTTGTCCTATATCGGATTTTATCTATTCAGACGATATAGAAAAAACAAAAATTCAGATAAGGCCTAGTGATAGTTTATGAGACCATAGCATAGACTAGATTTAATATAGACGGATATCTTTTGGGCATTTTGAAAATGCCCTTACATAGAATTACGTATTGATTGAATGCGATTTTTAATTCTAAACTTTATAAAAAAGATAAAAGGACAACCAAAACGCCCTTACCGTGTATTTAATAATTTATTTTTAAGAAATTAAAAAAACAAAAAACAAATCAAAAAATCATATTCAAGTATATTTTCGGAATCTAAATGGCATTAAAGCATTTTTTTATTTCTAGAGAAGAATTTATATTTTCCTAAAATACCTTCAAGTTTTATAGTAGATTTTATCCAAATTTATGAAGTGATTCTACAAGATTTCGTATCAAAACTAATGAAAAAATCGTATCTTTGTCTGATGAATTTATTCGCCAAAGCAATAAAGACATACCCAAAAGCGTTACTTATAAGGCTAAATATGCAATTTTGATCTCTAGATTTCTTACTTTTAATGTTCTAATAGGACTTCTCGCCTTTCTTTGGCTTAGTAGCTGCTCGACATCCCGAAACAAAGGCCTAAATCAATCTATCATTAATTTTGTCAGTTATTACAATACGTATTTTAACATCAAAGACAAATATAAAACAGGCTATAAACTAGCTACCAAAGAAAAAGACGAAAAGTATATCAACGTTCTGTCTGTCTTTCCTTATGACGAAGACCCTGAGCTCTTCAAGCCCGCTGCTACTACTTTTGCACCAATATCTGCTAAAACCGCCAAAATTTTCACTAAATACAAGAAAAGCCGCTGGGTTGATGACGCCATCCTCTATAATGCTAAGAAACACTATCATCTCGGGCGATACGATTCGGCAGCTATGAACTTAGAATACATCTTACAGCACTATCCAAAAGGATTTAGAACCCTCTACGCGCGATACAGCACCAAGCTAGACGACAAAGTCAAAGAAGCCCGAAGAAAAAATCAACCGGTCAAACTCCCTGCCTTTGGTCATCGATTTGCTCGCTATGAAGCCGTAATATGGCTCGCACGAACCTACACTCTTCAAGAAGAATACACTAAGGCACTATCTCTGATCAATAACAACCTAAGCGATATGAGCTACCCGGTACAATATCGAGAAGACCTCAATCTAGCCTTAGCTAATGTATATATTCATAAAAAAGAATACCAAAATGCCCTGCCATTGCTCACTAAAATGGCCGACACCTTATCTACAAGAGCCAAAAAAGGACGTATTCACTTTATCTTAGGACAAATCAACGCCTTAATAGACAAACCCGAACTCGCTTTGATACATCACCTCAAGGCTAATGACTTCAAACTCTCGCAACAAATTGATTTTGAAAACGCCATTCTAATCGCAGACTTACAAAGCGCCAACGACCCCAAGAAATCATACAAACTGCTCAAATCAATGCTCAGCAAAGGAAAATACAGTGACCGAAAACACAAAATACATCTATCTTTGGCCAAATTCTATCTCAAAGAAAGAAAATTGCCCTTAGCAAAAGAACATCTCGCTCTAGCCTTAGCACAACCTAATATTACAAATTATTTCAAATTTCAAGGCTATGATTTATTCGCCTCTTATTTCATCCAAGAGCGTAATCATATCACTGCTGCTTATTATATTGATTCTGCGAAGCGACAAATCAACTTCGATGACAAACTCCGCGCTCAATACACCAAAAAAAGTCAAGCCTACGACTCCCTTCTTCACTATCATTTCATTTATCTCAAACAAGACTCTATCTATCAGCTCATCTCAATGGGTCGCGAAAAAGCTATTATCAAAATAGCCAAAGAAATCAAAGCCGAAAAGAAAAAACTAAAAACCAAAGACTCTAGCGCCCTTATCTCACGCCCTACCCTTGCGGTAAGCAGCACAAGCGCTATAGCGAGATTTTATTTCGATGATGAGCTACGCATAACCCAAGGAAAAAAAGACTTCATTCAGAAATACGGCAAAATCAAACGTCAAGACTTCTGGTATCGAGCCAAACCTAGCTCATTTAACGAATCCGCAACTCCAAAAGAACTAACTGAAGAAGAAAAGAAAACCGAAGAAGCCAAATTCCTCGCAGAAGAAGAAGTCGCTAAAGTCATGCTCGGCAATTTAGATTTCTCCGAAGAAAATAAAGATAAAATCAAACAAAAACTCATAGAACCCTTGGTCAATATAGCAGAGATTTACCGATACGACATCCTCGATACCGTAGCCACTAGACTCACCTACAACCAAATCGACGCCCTAGCCAACTCAATCCCAGAGTTTGATGATCTAGCTTTGTTTAATTTATATCAAATCCATAAATGGGAAGGGCAAATCGACTCAAGCGATATTTATAAAAATAAACTTCTAAGCCTCTATCCACTTAGCAAATACGCCAAATATATCCTAAATCCAAAAAACAGAAATCAAGACCAAGAATATCTCGAAAATTCAATCAAAGAATACGCCAAGGCATTCTATCACTATAAACAAAAAAATTATACTACCGCACGAGATATCACCAGAAATTACCTCGCATACGCCGATAGCAACGAAACATTCCCTAGATTTAAGCTGCTTCTCGGCCTGTGTTATTCCTATACTAGGGCGCAAGATTCCTTCGTGACTATACTAGAGAATTTAACGCAAAACCATAAAGCCACAGAGCAAGGTATCTACGCCCAAGAGCTACTCGATATCCTAAGCGGCAAGAAAAAATCAAAACTAAAAACCCCAATAGAAGACGAGGGAATTCAACGACTCGTAATACAAAACCTCCCCAATGAAGAGCTTATCAAAACGCCTGAAGCCCCTGAACCCAAAGTAAATTACTATATCAACGAAAAAGCAAAACACGCTGTCTTACTTCAAGTAACCAATACCGAAAAAATCAAAGACAAACTTTTTGTCTTGGATTCTCTAAATCTCACCGCATTTATGAATACCAGCATAAAAGTCAAAGAACACAAATTTAGAGGAAGTACTGTCTTGTCTATTGAAATCTTCGATGACCTCAGTAGTGCCAAATCCTATCTCGACAATCTAAGTCGAAACCCAGTAGCAAAAGAAACCTTCAAAGGAGATAATTTTCTAATGATATCCAATAGCAACTTCGATATGCTACGAGCTACCAAGGCTTGGGGACAATATCTGTCCTTTTATTCCAAAAACTATTAACTTATTTTTAAGTATTTCGTCTATTTTAATTCACAAAACACAAAGTATGTGGATAGCTAAAATGATGATTTATCCTTGAATGACGCAGAACTTATTATCTTTGGCACGGTTTTTGGAATTATAATCTCGAATCACAATTTATGATGAAACCTTTGGTATTTTTGTTTTACTTTGTACTTTTAGCTTCTAGCTTATCGCTACAGGCTAATGATAGCACAGTAGTCGAAAATGCTAGCGTCTATATCGCGGAGGCTTCCTCTGTCTATATCGCCGATGAAGCCTCCATAGAAAGCCCACAAGAAATTCTCATCGCGCATTCCAATGAAAAAACCACGAGCGTCAGAGCCTCTGAAGTCGCTCAAACCATCGCTGCCATCCAAGAAGATCAAAAAGAAGTGCCTTCTGAATTCATCACAGAGCACACCACTAAATCTCCAAACATACTTGATGCAGCCAAAACTGCCCAGAAAATAACACAGTCATCCGCTCATCTCAATCAAACCGCTGAACTCAAAAGCGCAAGTCACAAATACCAAAACATGCCACTATCCGATGATAAGGCGATGATTTTAAATTATCTATCAGATAATTTCCCTAATGTCCAAAAAAAATACACTTCTGCAATTCAACCTAAAGAATTCAATGTTCTAGAGGCTCGATATAGCTTATGTCTTATCCCTTCACATAGCCTTAGTCCTATTATAGCTTTATATGAGTATAGACTCAGCACTATAAACCATAGAGGCCCACCTAACGCATAGCATACTACTCCCATAAAATTTATCATTTTAGAATAGTACGCCACATTTACCCAAATCAAAATAAATAGATTTATGAATAAATATTTTTTAACCTTAATAGGCTTATGCCTCCTCTCGATGACTGCTCAAGCGCAGCTCAAAGTAGGCAAAAACCCTAAGAATATCAATCCAAATGCGATATTCGAAATGGAAAGTGATACCTCAGGTATTTTACTTCCTAGAGTAGCGCTCTTCTCTACCTTGGCGTTTAATCCTCTCAAGGCACATGTAGCCGGAATGAAAGTATATAATACAGCTACTGCAGGTATAGCACCCAATAATGTCACTCCAGGCGTGTACTATAATGATGGTACTAAATGGGTCAGACTCGATCAGCAGCCAAGCTACCTCAATGGTATCAGCCAAGCTGGAGATAGTATTTTACTTGGAGGAAATCTAGTACGTCCTACGACTATAACGCAAACGGCAACTAAAGACAGTATGACCTTCGCTACAGATAGCAACAAACTAAAAATCACAGGCTTAGTCTCTGCGAATGCTAGCTATGACAGCGCCTTAGTGATCGACCCAAATACAGGACAACTCAAGATAAGACAACAAAATGGGCTCTATATGAGACGGATTAAAATGGCTAATGCCAATAATCAAACCATACTCGACCCAAATACGCCCGGGGCTAACGTACCTATTTTCGCTACCTACGAAGACAGTACCTTCCGAGTCTTAGAAGTCACCGTAGAGACACGTACTCCCGGCGTGAGCTTCAAAGTAAACGCAAGCTCAAACACCGCATCAGGATACCTCAACTACGGATGGAGAGCCTTAGGCTATGCCATCCCTACAGGGCCATCTGGGCCACAAGGTGCTCCTAGTGTCACCGCTGCCGAAAACGGACTTACCTTCAATGCTGCTCAAGAAGTAGAACTCGGAGGCAGCTTGATACAGCCTACGACGATAAATACCTATGATACCGCTGCACTCAATATCACAGGCTTACAAAATGCCAATAACGCAAACGATAGCTTTTTGGTGATTGATTATGCAGGCTCAGGGCCGCTCAAGCGTGCTAGCGTACCGATGTATAATTTAAGATTTAGAAAAGTAAAATTACTCAATAACCTCTCTACCCAAGCCATCAACGATGCACAAACCCCTGCGGGCAATATCCCTATCATCGTAACCTACGAAGACTCTACCGGCAAAATGACTCCGGTACAAATCCTAAGAAGAACGCCTGGTGTATCCTTCCAAGTATCTATAGGCAATGCCGCTAACCTAGCCGGTGGATTTCTAAATTATGCCTTCCCACCTGCTACCATTATAGACCCAACTGGCCCCGTAGGACCTAAAGGTATCGATAATCCTATAGTAGCCACCAACGGAATCGAACTCACTGGCGTCAACTACGCTTTAGACGGCAACCTTATCAAGCCAACTTCTATTCAAGCATCATTTAATAATAATTTTGCCATTCAAGGACTACAATCTGGAAATCCTACTGATGATGTCTTAGCTCAAAATGACACCACAGGAGTATTCGAAAAAAGAAGTTTTGAGCGAAAAGTCACTTGCAAAAGAGTTAAGCTCGGAGTAGGAAGTACCTTCACTATCTTAGATGCCAACGCGCCTACCCTAAGCGAGCCCCTCATTGCTACTTATGAAACGCCTTCAGGTACATCGCTCATGGTCAATGTACTAGAGCGAAATCCTGGCGTAAGCTTTACGATTAATTCCTCCTATACTATGGCTGGCGGCTATCTCAACTACTGTCTCCTAGTCCCTACCAATACCGCCATCGTAGCTGGCCCTCAAGGCTCTCCGGGAAGTGTGACCAATACTCTTACAAGCAGCGGGAATAGCCTCAACTGGGCTGTAAATGGTACAAGCACCTCCCTCACGCCAGCGCTAGGTACTATAGAAAGTAATAAATATCTCGCCTTCGACACCTCTGGTACTTTAATTGCCTCTCCATACAAAATTTCTGGAAGCATAAACTACACAGGAGCCAATACGCTTTTTATCCCTAATACCAACGTAACCAACAATGCCACAATTCTCGTACACTACGAAAACAACGGCTCTGAAATGGTATATCCTTCTATTCGAAGTAGAGTGGCTGGCTCTGGATTTACCGTAAACCTATCAGGAAGCGTCAATCAAGCCGTAGGCAAAATTCAATATACCATAATCCCCTAACGCAAACTAAAAAAGTAAATAATATGAGAACAGCAAAACTTACGCTACTCGCCCTACTCACCCTCGCTACGTCGGTGATGACGGCTCAGCTCAAAGTAGGCAAGAACCCCAAAAATATCAATCCAAACGCCATTTTCGAAATGGAATCTGATACCTCCGGGATGCTCCTACCGAGACTACCACTCACCTCTACGGCGCTTGCGACACCCCTAAAAGCCCATGTAGCCGGTATGACCGTCTATAATACTGCTACCGCAGGCACAGGAGCTACCGCAGTATCGCCAGGACTATACTACAATAACGGTCTAAACTGGGTACGTGTCTCTGCTACACCTATTGTATCCAATGGCCTGACAAGAAGTGGTGACTCTATCCTACTCGGTGGCAACCTCATCAAAGCCACTACCATCACGCAAACGGCAGCCAAAGACAGCCTTACCTTCGCCACCAATGGCCACAAACTCAAAATCACAGGCCTCACTACAGGCACTACCTCAGATAGCCTTCTCACCGTAGATCCTAACACAGGTCAAGTTAAGCGAATTAGCCTCAGAGGTATGGTCGTGAAGCGTGTCCCACTGAGTAATTCTACCAACCAAATCATCCTAGACCCCAATACCCCTGCGGATAGCGTACCTATCTTAGCGAGCTACGAAGACACCCTCGGCAAGGTCATCACCGTAATCATCTCCGATAGAATACCCGGCACTAGCTTCCGAATCAGCACCAGCCACGGTGTAGGTAGCGGATACCTCAGCTATGCCTATAATAGCAATTTAGTAGTCGCCAATGGCCCACAAGGCCCTCCAGGTCCTCAGACTCTCGCCAAAACCAATAACGCCATATCCCTTGGAGGAGCAGGCAATACCGTAGTACAGCTAGGCGGCCCCTTAGTGAAGCCGACTACCATAGCCACCACCGCTGCCAACACCCTCACCATCACAGGACTTCAAAGCGGCTCCGTAAACGATAGCTTCGTCACCGTAGATCCTACCACAGGTCAACTCAAACGTAGAAGCGTCAATGGCATCATCATGAAGCGTGTCAAACTCAATAACGTAAACAACCACATCATCACAGACCCCAATACTCCTGCTAATGATATCCCTATCTTAGCGAGCTATGAAGACTCTACAGGCAAAATATACGGCGTATCCATAGACGATAGAACGCCTGGGTCAAGCTTCCGAGTCAATACCACCGCTCCAGCAGGTGGATACCTCAACTATGGCTATCCCGGTCAAAACCTTCTCGTAGCTACAGGTCCACAAGGCCCTCCAGGCACTTCGAGCATCAATACCGCCAATAACGGGCTCACCGCCAACGGAAACACCCTGGAATTAGGTGGAGTGCTCATCAAACCGACCACGATCACCACCGATGCTACCAATACCCTAGCCATTACTGGTCTCACTTCTG
>JALOMB010000127.1 GCA_025455685.1 Chitinophagales bacterium
TTACCTAAAGAAAAAGAAGATAAACCATTTACTTTTGTGGATATAATGCCTGAGTTCCCTGGTGGAGAAAAAGCGCTCTTGAATTTTCTCTCAAAACATATAAAATATCCTCTATATGCTGTAGAAAATAAAATTGAAGGTACAGTAATAATCGAATTTATTGTAAAGACAGATGGTAGTATTTCTAATGCTGAAGTTTTGCAAGATGTAAAAGGCGGATGCAGTGAAGAAGCCCTTCGGGTAGTCAATAGCATGCCTAAATGGAAGCCCGGAATGCAAAATGGAATACCTGTAGCTGTTTATTTTACTATACCTATTGAGTTTGAATTGCCTAAAGAAAAAGAAGAACCTATAACTTGGGCTGATGAGATGCCTGTATTTCCAGGAGGTGAGCAGGCACTTATTCATTATTTAAAAGAAAATTTGATTTACCCTCAAGTAGCCAAAGAAAAAAAGATAGAAGGTACGGTAGTCGTAGAATTTAGAATTAAATCTACTGGAGAAGTTTCTGGAGTAAAAGTTTTAGAAAGTATCGGAAGTGGCTGTGATGAAGAAGGTATAAGACTTGTAGAAAACATGCCGAAATGGAAGCCCGGAAAACAAAATGGAAAACCTATAGCTGTTTATTTTACTTTGCCAATAGAATTTAAATTGCCTTAAATCAACTCATCTCTAATCACCATAAGTACGGCGGAATGAGAAACTAATACATATTTGGTATCATTAAATTCAATCTCATAGCCATGCTTCTGCATATAAACCGCCAAATCTCCAGCCTCTACTTGTAAGGGTAAATATTTAGGCCCTTGTTCGGGCTTCCAGGATTCGTGCTCGTCTATATGGGGCAGGGGATATCCAGGACCTACTTTGATGATATAGCCACTCGCGATAGGCTCTTGGTCTATGATATTAGCTGGTAAAATTAAACCAGATTTAGTAGATACTTCAGAGGTTTTGGGTCTGATCAAAACTTTATCTCCTATTAAAATGATTTTAGATAAATCCTCCTGAAAAAGATTCATGAATGTTATTTTTTTTCGTAGTCTTTTTCCTCTTCGATTTCTTTTATACCTTCTTCGATTTCTTTTTTAATATTGTTTTTGGCATCTTGAAACTCACGAATTCCCGAGCCTAGTCCACGCATCAATTCAGGTATTTTTTTACCTCCGAAAAACACCAAAAGCAAAAGCAATGGCAAAAACCACTCTCCACCAGTAGGCAAACTCAATAAAAATATTGCACTCATAATTGTTTATTTTATAAAGACAAAGATAATACTTTTTTTTTAGCTCCAATTAGAAATTAAATCTTCCAAGTATCATAAACTGTCTCAACGGAAGCGGAAATCCTTCAAATTCTCTATAGTTGGCATCAAAAACATTTCTAACTTCAAGTCCTAGTGTCAATTTATTCGCTAAAAATGATTTCAAATAGTTTACATGACATAGCGTATAGGCGGGAAGTGGCTCGCTATTAGTTTGTCTCGATGAGACATAGAGTAATTCAAATTTCAAATCGCCAGCTTTTTGATGATGAAGCGAAACCGCATTAATCCACTTGCTATTTGGATTGTAATTCAAATCTTTTCCATCGAAGATATGCTGATTGTAGTTGTAATCTGTCATTAACTCCAAATCTAATAATTTGCTAAAGTTATGCTTGTAGATTACTTTTAGATTAGCGCCCCAGTTTTTGGTCTCTGATAGATTCTGAGGCCGCCAAATTCCTGAGGCTGTTGGAGCCCAACGAATGAGATTTTCGCTAGAAATATAGTAAAGCTCATTTTCTATGATTATTGAATTAAATGAAGCTTTGTTGTATAGTGAAAAGTTGTGGCTGAATTCTGGATTTATATTTGTATTGCCTCCAAAAGTATAGTGCCTGTCGTTGTTTGTCGCGAAGCGTCTATTTTGATTGTAGTTGATTGAAGTAGTAATTGATTGATTCCATTGGTATTGAGCAGATAGGTCAGGCATTAAGAAGTGTATGTTTTGATTTTGACCGGAATTTTTTAAAGCTAAATTTACAGAAAGGGGTGAATTGGTTTGAATTTTTAATCCGAAGCGATTAAAATACTGTGTATTAAAATTTGAATCATTTAAATCCGTTGATATCGTCTTAAATACGGCAATATTATGTTGATAATGCCATGAAATGCTGTTTTCTTTATCAATTTTGTAAGTGTTGCTTTGGTGTGATAGGTTTTGCTGAATGGTGTGATTGTGGTGTTGGCTATTTCCAAATTCACTAAAATAGTTTTGAAATTCATTGAAATAGGCTAAACCTATTGTCGTGTTTTGATTTTTCCCTAAATATAGATTAACAAAGGTGCGGACATTATTGTTGGATATATTGCTTTTTTGCGCAAATTGTCCATTTCCCAAAGGAATATTATAGCTGTGGTGCTGATACCAAGCACCCGTATGCAGTTTTGCTTTAGGGTTTAATGTCCAAAATGAATGCAAAGCGGGGTTAAAAGAGGTGATTTTGGCGTGATTTTCTATTTGTTCCTTGTTTGTCTTTTCATCAAAAAATCTATAATTGTTATCACCATTGATGCTTTGATAGGTGAGTTTTAAGTGCCATTTTTCATTAATATCAAATTGATAGTTTGATCGAATCTGAAATACTTGAAAAGTACTCCAAGATAAATCTATGAAGTTGGACGAAGCGTCATTGTCTATTTGGTTCATAGTTAAGCCATTACCCCATATATTATCGTGACTAGATAGCAAAAGTTTTGAGTTCGTGAGTAATTGATTTAAATCAAAAACCCCATTTTGAAATGAATTTAAGGTAAATCCGTTCCATAAGATTTGGCTATTTTCGGGAGATAAGCCCTTGTATCTTAGCGTAGATAGAGATAAATTGCCATTGTCTAGGATATAGACTTTGGCATCGGTTTCTTGTTTGAGTTGAGCGAGTGTTTTAAAACCTCTGTTTTGATTGAGACCTTTAGCGGTTAAGGTAAAAGTATCTATCGTTGATTTAATTTGTGCTTCAAGCATTTGTATGAAGCATAGCATCAGTCCAAACGACCATATCATTCGTTTCATAATAATTTGAATTTAAAAATAATAAAAATAGGCATTTAGGGTTTCTTTGATCAGAAGCAATCCTAAAGTAACTGTTTTAGGTAGGTTTCCTGACTTATTCTCCAAAAGCTCGCCTTCCCAGATTGCTCCAGTGGCTTAAATGAGCTCTTGTTCGCGAATGAACTTACAGTAGCTGTCACTGCTGTGGATTCTCACCACATTCCCATTTTCAAAGACTTCTCGAAGATTTTCGATTGTTCTCCTAAAACCAAGGCAAAATTACTAATTTTTTTTTATTATTTTTGGAGAAATATTTATTTTGAAATCACATCAATCTGGATTCGTCTCTATCGTGGGTCTTCCCAACTCAGGTAAATCAACCTTAATGAATTACTTGCTCGATGAACCTCTTAGTATTATCAACCCCAAAGCACAAACTACGAGACAAAATATTCGAGGCTTCGTCAATGAGGAAAATTACCAAATTATCTTCGTCGATACGCCGGGTTGGATAGAAGCGTCGAATTATTTGTTGCAAAATACCATGAAAGACAAAGTTTTGGAAGTTTTCAAGGATTCTGACCTTTTTTTAATTTTGGTGGATATCGCCAATCCTTTGAAGCCTGATAGTGATTTGGTGGAAATGATCAAAAAGATAGATATCCCTAAGATTTTATTGGTTAGTAAAATGGATTTATTCAAACAATCCGATTTTCAAGCTGCAGCATCTTATTATCAATCTTTATTTGACTTTAAGCATGCAATACCTATCTCAAGTCAATTGAACATTGGTAAGTCTGAGATTATTGATAAGATTTTGGAATATTTGCCAGAGCATCCGCCCTATTTCGACAAAGAAAACTATACAGATAGAAATATGCGATTTATCGTATCAGAGCTCATTCGCCAAGAGATATTGACGCATTATCAACAGGAAATTCCTTATGCTTCAGAGGTAGTAATTAAGCGTTATCAGGAATCTTCCAAAGGACATTTTATTGAAGCAGACATTATCGTAGAGCGTGAAACGCAAAAGCAAATTATCATAGGTCATCAAGGAAGTAAGATTAAAAACATTTCTGTAAATGCTCGAAAAAAAATCTCTGAATATGTCGATGTGCCGGTTCATTTATATCTTCAGGTCAAGGTTATAGAAGGCTGGCGCACCAATGAAGAATGGCTTAGACGTTTTGGTTATTTGGTGTAGCGATAGTGTTTGTATTTCACAAGAATCTAACAAATAATATAAAAAAAGCGATATTTATAATCATATATTTATTAT
>JALOMB010000044.1 GCA_025455685.1 Chitinophagales bacterium
AAGTCCTTGGCTTTGGTATTGTTTGGCCACAGATACGACAAATCTCAAATTACCATTGACTAGTTTATTGAGGGCTTCTTGGTCTCCTTTTCGAATTCTCTTGGCTAGTTCTACTTCTTCTTCAGCAGAAAGTAAAGGCTCTTTGGCTATATCAGCTAGAAATTTCTCAATACTCTGACTGTCTCTTTTGGTAATTGAACTCGTTATTTTAAATTGGCGCATAAGAATTTGGAGTTAAAAAAGTGAATTAAAACAAAGATACTAAAAATAAATTAAAACCTAAACGCAAAAGTCAGTAAGACTCTAGAATTAGTATATACAGGTTTAAACGCATATTCACTGCCGTTATTGGTCAATAAATCTGGATAAAGAAAATTATAATCTGTAAATTCTCTACGAACATAAGTAGCATCTATAGACACTTTCTTGGCTCTAAATCCTAAAGAAGCGGTGTAAATTCGCTGAGACATATCAGCTCCTGCGATAATGATATTATTTTGGGAGTATGGTGAGGACATTATATTTGCCCCTAATCTAAGTCTAAGCATATCATAGGCAAACTCCCCACCTATCCTTAGCGTAGTAGTAGGCACATAACCTCTATTTAGCACATTTGTAATCGCTTGAAACGCTACAAAATCTTCATCTCTGATTCTTGTATTATTGGTGGGATTAAACTCATATTCAGCAGAGAGAAATCCAAACTTCCCTAAAAATACTGCCGCACCACCGCCAACTCGAAGGGGCGTAGTAGCTATAAATTTCAAATCTACATCTTCATACAAGGAGCCATTATTACCCGAAGGATAAATGCTAGTACCATTTCTATTGTAATGTGTCAGAACGTTTAGCGAATAATTATTGGTCAAAGAAACATAAGTAGGCGTATGGAAATATGCGCTTAAACGTATTATCTTAGCTATTTTTTGAATTATGCCTAATTTTAAATTAATTCCAGCACCTGTGTATTCATCACGCTCAATAAAATCTGTAGAGACATGATTGCCATAAATAGAGTCATTATAGCGCTCACCTGATTGGAATTGATCCTTATAAAATTTCGTAGTGGTATGACTTACAAAAGGAATTCCTAAAGAAACCCCAACATAAGTTTGGTCTTTGATGCTACCTGCCCATGAAATTCCAAGTTCTGTAGTATTACCCCGTGTATAGCTATAGCCTTGCTGAAGTGTGGTGCTATTAACTCTGTTCGGGGAAAAAACCGTACTATCTGATAAATCAATAAACAAACCGCCATTTCCTAAAATCATCGTTTCTCTTAACCCAATTGAATCAAGCATTACTTGACTAATATTTTGTAAAGGAATTCTCTGAAATCCTCCGAACAAAGACGGATTTCTACGAAATATACGTGTCAAAGTATCTCCCATATAGTCAAAAAGAGTATAACGATCATTGAGTACGGCGAAGTCATATTCTCTATTAAAATCATGTGTTCGATTAATGGTTATCGCGAAGTTAGAGGAATGTAACGCGCCCATTTTCCTTCGGTTTACTACAGCTATGCCGAGGTTTTCTAAACCAAAAATTAGTTTTTCATTGACAGAGGCGATTTCATTTTTAAACCTATTGTCTCTTCCATCTAAATAACCTAGTGAGCCATTAGTAGAGTTAAACTGAAGATGAGGTGTAAAGGTAAACTCTGATTTGGTCATTACGCCGATACCCGCAGGATTTACATTAGCTGATCCTATGTCTCCACCTACTACATTGAGTGTACCCCCGGTACCTACAAATCTTGCCGTACCATTTAGCGTTGGGGTAGCAATATCATAAGCCATTCTATCTATTTGTGCCGAAACTTCGCAAAATAAACTCAAGGCAATTGTAATAATTGTCCACTTTTTCATCATAACAACATCTAATTTATACTAAAATCTACCCATTCTAAAAGATCCTCTTCCTGGACTACTGCCTTGAGAAGGACTAGATAAACCTCCTGCACCAGAGTTTGAGCCTGAGCCAATACTACGAGTGTTTATATTAGGGCTTGGCGAAACATTTACGTTGCTGCTTCCTCGAAAAGCACCTGAGTTATTTCCACTAGAAGAAGGTACAGATACATTTCCACTAGAATTTGAACCTTGGTTTACGTTAGTCGTGTTTGACTGAAACATGCCATTATATCGACCACTTCCAGAGATTACAGAGCGCGGACGCTGAGGAATATGGGATGGATTTGCTTGTGGTCTGACGAAAAATGGATTTACTGAGTTTGTGACAAACACGGGATTCTGATAAACCATTACTGGCATAAACATACGCTGAAAAGGATTGCCCATACACATATTCATAGGACTCCACATATTCCATGAATTCCAACCCCAAGGATTCATCATAAATGGATTATGACCCATGCTAATGTGCACACCTGGTGCGACCATTCTGCCAAAGGCAAACATATTAAATCCTGTATTTGCAAAACCGTAAGGATTCATAAACGGATCCATGAAAAATGGGTCATAAAAACCATTGAACGAGCGAAATGAATTGAAACTATTCATACCATAAAGCATTTGAATTCTATTGAGTCTATGCATATTATTCGAAAAATCTCTATCATATTCATCAAACTGATCAAAGCTTCTCGATGGATTATTAAATTGCTGACCCGGATATTGTCTTTGCGTATTTTGGAGATCGCTTTGTACATTTACCCTAGGTACGAAGACTTCAGGTTTTCTAGGCTCATCATAGATGTCATATTGAGCTATGGCTAAATGAACACTTGAAAAAAGTATCGTAAAAATTAAAAGTTTTCTCATAACTTAGTTGTTTTATATCTTTTTGATTATAAAATGTGTAAAAAGGTTTAATCTAAAAAACGGATTTTGCAATTTGTGCGACAATTTTCGATTTGCTCATGGTATAATAATGTAGGCAAGGTACACCTGCTTTCTTTAGTTCAATTGATTGTTGGATACACCATTCCATTCCAATTTGTTCGACTTGAGATTTGTTTTTGG
Organism: Chitinophagales bacterium; assembly: GCA_025455685.1. Taxonomy (GTDB): domain Bacteria; phylum Bacteroidota; class Bacteroidia; order Chitinophagales; family JADJOU01; genus JALOMB01. The sequence goes on from JALOMB010000044.1 coordinate 2,988, forward strand.
CTTTTTCCAAAGCATTGGTGAGTTCATCTGGTATATCGACATGGAATTTTGATGGCAATAAAGTCAACTGGCGCTTAGAATCAATAGGTTTAAGTCCAGGTATAATAGGCACTTGAATACCAATGTCTCGACATTTTTGGACAAAATCAAAGTATTTTTTGTTTTCAAAAAACATCTGAGTCACAATGTAATCTGCACCATTTTCTACTTTTTGTTTTAGATGTTTTAGATCTGTATTGAAATTTGGTGCCTCAAAGTGTTTTTCAGGATAACCTGCCACACCGATACAAAAGTCTGTTTGTAATTCATTTTCTGTTTCTTCATGTAGAAATCTCCCTGAATTCATTTCATTTACTTGTTTCACCAAATCACTAGCATAAGTATGTTCATTGGATTTGACAACTAAATTGTTTTTTTTGTCCCCTTGGAGCAGGAGTATATTCTCTATTCCTTGGTAATATAGGGAAAATAAAGCGTCTTCTGTTTCTTCTTTGCTAAACCCTACACAGACTAAATGTGGCACTGTCTCTACATTAAATTTGTAGGATATAGCGGCACAAATACCTACGGTTCCAGGACGTTTACGCAAAGGAATTTCTTCTATGAGACCATCTTCTCTGCGTTTATAAAGAACTTCTTCGGGATGATAGGTCACATCGATGAAGGCTGGACTAAATTCGATTAACGGCTCAATGACCTCAAATAAATCTGTAATTTTTTTTCCTTTTAGTGGTGGTAAGACCTCAATAGAAAAAAGGGTTTTATTAGGATTTTTGAGAAATTTATCGATTATCTTCATATATTGATTATTGTGGTTCGAAGCCTAGTATAAATCTAAATTTACCATATTTCTCTATAAAGCTAGAATTTGCTCTAGATTCTAAAATGTTTTTATCTACACCAAATCCATAATCAAAACCGAGTAAACCAAACATAGGCAAGAAAAATCTCACGCCTACTCCAAACGACCGCTTGACTTCAAAAGGATTGACATAGCGAATACTCTCCCATCCATTTCCCGCTTCTCCAAACAAAAGCGCATATATGGTCGATTGAGGATTAAGCGTCAAAGGGTACCGAAGCTCCATAGTGTATTTGACGAAAGCAGTATTACCTTGAACCCATTGACCATTTCTATCGAGCGTCACTTCATCATCATTATAGCCTCTTAATGCATAAGTCTCCTGACCAAACTGATTGAAGGCCATCAAACCATCTCCTCCTAATCTGAATTTCTCAAAAGGAGAAATGCCATAGGTCGAGTTATAAAAACCCAAAGTACCAAATTTACTTGAAAAACGAACTACTAAATTCCCTACAATTGGGGTATATAAGTCCATATTAAATTTCCATTTATGGTACTCTATCCAATTCCATCTCAAAGCTCTATCCATATTTTGATTAGCATAATCTAAATTTCTACTGCCGAAGATTTTGGAATAGGGAAGTGTCGCTTGAATAGAAAAGGAGAAATTACTTCCTGAAGTAGGAAAAATCTGTGGTCCAACTGGCCCTTGAAGTGAATTTCTCAATAGCGTAAACCTACCATAAAAATTATTGATAGATCCATCGTTAATACCCTGAAACAAAGTATAATTATTTAAAGTAGAATTTTCCAGCGTCAGACCAAATTGTGCCACGAAATAATCATCAGGCCATCTCAGTCTCGTACCAAACTCTACGGTACCTGAAGTTCTGATAAATGAACCTATAATCGTATTGGCATTTGCTAATTGATTAAATCTACTGTGTGTAAAATTAACCATTAATGAATTAGGTTTTCTACCTCCTAGCCAAGGTTCTGTGAAGGAAACATTAAAAATCTGATTGGCTAAACCAGAGGATTGAATATTGAGGGATAAGGTCTGTCCATCTCCTGAAGGTAGCGGGCTCCAAGTTTTAGGTTTCAGTACATTTCTCAATGAAAAATTAGTAAAATTGAGACCTACCGTACCGAAAAACATATTCGCATAACCTAATGAAATAGAGAACTGATCCGATGGCTTTTCTTCTAAAATCAAATCAATATCGACATTTCCATCCGCTGTCGGTTTTGGTATGGGTTGAATTTTTTCTGGATTAAAATAATTCAGGGCCATGAGTTCTCGCTGTGTTCTGATAAGTTTAGAGCGGTCAAATTTATCTCCAGGAAGAAGTCTAAGCTCTCTTCTTATTACTTTTTCATTGGTCTTTTCATTTCCAAAAATATTGACTTTATTGATTACGGCTTGATTGCCTTCATACATTCTGAGTTCTACATCTACAGAGTCTCCTATAATAGCAGTTTCCACTGGGTCAATTCGAAAAAATAAATATCCATCATCCATATATAAAGAAGAAATATCATCCTGAGTCTGACTCTGAAATAATCTTTCTTTGAGTTTGGTAGCATTATAAATATCTCCTTTTTTGATACGTAAGATGTCATTGAGCAAAGAATCACTATATTTGGTATTGCCTACCCATTTGATATTTCTAAAGTAATATCGCTTGCCTTCCTGAATCTGATAGATCAAATCCATTTTCCCTGTATGATTGACGAAGGCTGTATCCCAGACTACTTCTGCATCTCTATACCCATAAGTCGCATAATGATCTCTAATAGCATCTCTATCCTCAATTTTCATTTCTGAAGGAATATATTTACTACCTTTAAAGACATTAGGATTAATATATAAATTTAGATAATTCCATAAATTTCCTGGGGTAAAATGTCCAATTTTGTCATAAAAATTCCAAGTTGGATTATCGATATGATTAGGTAGATTGACTAATTTAAATATTTTAGCATATGCGCCTTCATTATTGTTTGGCAAAGAAGATCTGAGGCCTTGGTCTGTAGCCTGAAGATTATCTAAAAAGTTAATTTCATCGATTTTCGTTTTTAGACCCCTGTTTATTTTGATCTCTAAGACGACATATGATTTAATAGCTGTATCAGGATAGTCCAAGATATCAACGGTAGGATACAAAAAGCCTTTTTCTATATAATAATCTCTAATAGTATTCTTAATGGCAGATTTTATATTGTCATTATACACTTTACCAGCTTTAATATCTATCTTAGCGCGTATTTCATCGATTTCTGATTTTTTAATTCCTATTATTTTATATTTAGAAATTCTAGGTCTTTCTTCTACCTTGATAAGTAAGAATGCTTTATTGCCTTGTGTTTGCTCTATATCAATATCGATATCACTAAATAAATTTTGACTCCATAAGGTTTTAATGGCATTAGAAAGCTGAGCACCTGGTACAGAGAATTTTTGACCGATTTGAATTCCTGACAGAGAAACTATTACGGATTTGTCCAGAGTCTTTACCCCTTCGACCCTAATAGCTGCTACTTCATATTCTTTTTGAGCACTGAGGCTAAAACTTGAAAAAAGCAGTAAACATATAATTAATTCTCGAAACTTTGACAATACATCCATTGGGTAAAATGAATGCAAAAGTAATATTTTTTTAGTAAACGAAAGGAATAAAGTAAGGTATAAAAAATCTAAAAACGGTTAAAATTGAGTATTTATAGAGTCTTTAGATACATTCATCTCACTTAGGATTTCTGTAAGTAAGTTAATTTTGATAGAATCTTGAACCTTGACATAAGCTACAGAGTTAAGAAGTGGAATTGATACCATTTCCTGAACAAGACCAAGATCTGAGAAATCCTGATCTACCAAAGATATCGCTACCTGAACTACGCCATCGTTGACCATATTTAGCGCCATAGCACCTTGAAGGGACAAATCCACTACTCTTCCTCTAATGAAAGGGCCTCTATCATTGACTACGGCGATAATTGACAAGTCATTTTCGAGGTTAGTGATTTTAATTTTAGTGCCAAATGGCAATGATTTATGGGCACAAGTAAATTTGTATCTGGAGAAAATCTCTCCGTTAGCTGTTTTGCGTCCGACAAACTTACCATCATAATAACTAGCATTTCCTGTTTCTAGAACTAACTCTTGGTATGGATCTAAAGAGGTATTAAATGAACTCAAGAGCACCATAAGGGTCATAGAGAAAAAAAACATTCCTAATTTTTTCATAGGCTTTTAATTTTTTAATCAGATTTGAAATTCTGATTTCGTCTGCAAAACTAACTCAAAAAGAATGAGACAATTTTGGTTTATCCACATTTAAATTACAAATCATACCCTATGCTTCTAGTCTAATCAAGAATATATGACTTAACTAAATCGTTGAATTTAAAAGAATTATGATTAAGGTGATGTTGGTTAAATTTAGTTAATTTTTCTGTGGAAACACAATTGTAAAAATGTGTTAATTTCTTTACAGGATTTGGTTTTAATTATGTTTCTAAGGTTTTTTGGAGATAATATAAGGATTAGGAATAGGAAACAAGGTAAAAACCCTACAAATTACATTGTCCAAGATACATAATTAATCTTAGCGCCTTGATTTTGATGCAACACTTCATAATACGTTTGAATTTTGAGTATATCTGAAATCTTCTTGTCATAGTGATAAATATCTTCTAAACATGTCTGAATAGTATATCCTCGTCCATCGAGAACACCTAGCGCATATCGAAAAAGACCATAATTGTCTGTTTTAAGATGATAAGTCCGCCTACGGTCACAGAAGGCTTGACGATAAATATCGAGAAACTTGGGTGATATCAAACGATTCTTTCGGTCTGGAAACCTCGGGAAAGGGTCTGGGAAAGTAATCCATATCTCATCTACTTCATTAGAATTAAAAAAAGATTGAATCTTTTCTATCCTCGTTCTTAAAAATGCTACATTGTTCAAGTTTTCTTCTAAAGCCATTTTAGCTCCTAAATGAATTCGATTTCCTTTGATATCAATGCCGATGAAGTTTTTTGCGGAGTTGTTTTTGGCCATTTGAACGCTATACTCTCCTCTGCCACAAGCTAACTCAAGAACAATTGGATTATGATTGCCAAAAATTTCATGCCATCGTCCTTTTACTTCTACCTCCTCTAAGCCCTGAACGACTACAGCATCATCAAAGCGATGATTTTGAAAGACATTGGACATCGATTCTAGCTCTTTGAACTTTTCTAATTTCCCTTTGCTCATGATTATTCAATTGATTTAATCAATAAATCTTGTCCGATTTTAATAGGAGCATCTCCTAGATTATTCCATGAGGAAATTTGATGGGGTTCGACTTTATATTTTTTAGAAATACTAAAAATAGTCTCTCCTTTGTTTACTTTATGAATGAATTCTTTGGTTGCAGATTCTTTAACTAGAGCTGTTTTATTATTTTGAGATGAGGTTTGGCGTTTGATCTCATAAAGCCAAATTGTTTTGGGTTTATCCATGCGTTGTTTTCTGAGGTTCAGGACTTCATCTACCATGACTTGTTCATAAGGTTTTAGATTGTTGAGTTTTCTGAGTTGATCAGACTTAACCCCAAAAATTTGACTTATATCATAAATTGTCTGACCCGGTTTGACGATATGAAACTCAAATAAACTATTCTTTTTTTTGGATTCCAAGAAAAAATTCTGACCTATCTTCAAATCTTGTTCTCCTAAGTCTAATTCATTGAAGGCAGCGAGCTGATCTACTGGAATTTTAAAAGAATCCGATATCAAATTTATATTAAATTGTTCCGTTACTTCAATTAGATTCAGGTTATTGGCTAGTGCCTTTCTATCTAAGCGATTCTGAGCAATTAAGCTATCTTCATAGCTAAGTTTAGGCTTATGAGATGAATCTGATTTAGGTTTAGCATTTTCGTTGGCAACTATAATCTTATTGGTGGTTTCAGAAACGGTTTGTTTTGGTTTTTCAGATACTTTTACACTGTTTTCAGCAGCATCTTCGATTAAGTCAATAAGTTTTTTTGATCCTTCTTTATTGGTTTTTTTGGACTTATTTGCTTTTAATTTATCTTCCTTAAGAGGTTTGTCAGATGCTTCTTTTTGGGTAAGTTCTTTTGCCACTGAATCACTTATTGATAAATTTGGGATTACTTTTTTTTTTGGGTCTACCTCAGGATTTGAATAAGGGATAAATTTAGACTTCAAGGTAGTATCTTCTTTAGTTTCTGTAAAGGCTACTTGACCAAATGAGCCATAACTATCATATATATTAAGTTTGTTTGATTCGATATACTTAATGAGCAATTGAGGGTAATTAGGATTTGTAGCATAGCCGCATTCTTTTAGGCCATAGGCCCATGATTTATAATCGGTTACCGAATATGTAAACAACTTAGCATATCTTGAGCGAGTTTTGAGAAATAAACTATGATCCCGATAGGATTCATCGTCGCTGTCATATACTCGAAAACACTCTCCTTTTTCATCATCATCCTTATAATATTTCTGACCAATCCATTCCGTTTTACATTTAATACCAAAATGGTTTTTGGCAATCTGTGCTAAGTCGGAATTACCATTGTCCGTCTCTAGTAACCCTTGAGCTAAAGTAATACTAGCAGGAATCCCGTACAGATTCATTTCTTTTATAGCCAAAGCGTTATATTTGATGATATATTCTTCTTTGGTCATGCGTTTCGTTTTTTGAGCTTGTGCGCTCATCAAAAATGGTAAACTCAAAAACAGAATAATTAGGGGTCTCATAGGCATTTAAAAATTTTTGACTTAATATCCTAAGATATCAAGCATTGATTTATAGTCTTGTTCTTTGGAAAACAACTTGGTTTTAACTTCGTCATGTTCATTTTTATAGATAATGACATGTTTGGGTGCAGGGGTCAAACAATGCTGAATGCCTCCATAGCCGCCAATAGTCTCTTGATAAGCTCCTGTATGAAAAAAGCCGATGTATTGGGGTCTGTTTTTTTCAATTTTAGGGAGAAAAATAGCATTTGAATTCTGCTCTGAGTTATAGAAATCATCACTATCACAAGTTAATCCACCCAAAAAAACTCTTTCGTATTCTTCTTCCCAATTATTAATGGCCAACATGATAAATCGCTTGTTTATCGCCCAAGCATCAGGAAGAGTCGTCATAAAAGACGAATCAATCATGTTCCACTTTTCTCTGTCATTTTGTTTCTTTTGGTCGATTACTTTGTAGATAGCTGCTCCTGAGCTTCCTACTGTGAAAGTACCAAATTCAGTAACGATATTTGGTTCCTTTACATCTGCTTCGACACAAAAACGCTTGATCTGCGCTACTATCTCTTCTATCATGTATTCATAGTCATATTGATATGCCAGAGAAGTCTTGATAGGTAGTCCACCTCCTATATTTAGTGTGTCTAGGGTCGGACAGACTTTCTTTAAATCACAATATACTCTAACGCATTTTGCTAACTCACTCCAATAATATGCAGTATCTGTAATCCCTGTATTGATAAAGAAATGCAACATTTTTAACTCAAAATTCTTATATTTCTTGACTTTATCGGAATAAAAGCTGACGATATCCTTATATCCTATACCGAGCCTAGAGGTATAGAAATCAAATTTTGGTGCTTCTTCACTCGCTATCCTGATGCCAATTTTGGTTTTTTTGGTTACTGATTGACTTAGTTCTTCAATTTCGTTTACATTATCGAGTACGGGAATGACGTTTTTATATCCGTTTTCGATGAGTCTAGCTATATTTGCAATATAAGCAGGCAATTTATAGCCATTACACACGATATATTTATCTTTATCAAATAAACCTTTTTCCTCTAATTTTTCTATAATATTGATATCATAGGCTGAGGAGGTCTCAATATGTATATCATTCTTGAGCGCTTCCTCAAGCACAAAAGAAAAATGAGAACTCTTGGTACAATAGCAATAAGTATAAGTACCTTCGTAGTTTGCCTTAGCCATAGCTACTTTAAATAACATTTTAGCTTTCTCGATTTGTTTTGAGATTATGGGCAAATAGGAAATTTTCAAGGGCGTACCATATTTCTTAATTATATCCATGAGATAAATGTCGTGAAACATAAGTTCTAAATCATTATCTAATTTGAACTCTTCTTGAGGCCAATCGTATGTTTGCTGAATTAAATCAATGTATTTAGTTTTCATAATAAATGAAGGGATTTTGCTTTTTTAAGGAAATTATGTTCTTTTAGTTTAGGTACTAGAATTCTATCAATTGACCTTACTTGATTATCAAAGGTTGACGCTAATATACCGTTGTCTAAAACATATAACACATAATCCAAGGGTTTTAAATTCGATAGAATTTCTGGAAAATCCTTGCCGACTTCTATTAATATAATTGGTAAATGTTTAGCGAGCAAGTCATACATATCGGCTAAAACGTATTTCTCATAACCCTCAATATCAATTTTGATAAAATCTATTTTTGATAAATGTCCAAAAAGATTTAAGGGTCGCTTCATCGTTACTAATTCTTGTTTATGATGTTCTTTTTCTCGATTATCTAGTACTTGAGTTCGACCGACCATATGTTGTGAAAAATTTCCTGGAATGATCATTTCTACTTCTTTTTCTTCACTTCCCAGAGCATAAGGCAGAATTGTTACATTATCAAAGGCCTTAGTAGCCCATTCCAAGACTTTGCGATAGGCACTTACGGGTTCTACAGCATATACATGACCTGTAGATTTGAGCTGATTTGCGAAAAGCTTCGTATAATAACCAAGATTTGCGCCAATATCGAGTACAATATCCCCTTTTTCTAAGAATTTTGGAAAAATATAGTGGTATTTATAAATAAAATTTCCTTTTAGCATACCCGTATGATAAGCGATATTAAAGCCTATATGCATTAATTTAAGATATAAACTTTGACCTATAATACGGAATAATATTGATTTCATATTTCTAAAAATGTACAAAACTACTTTTTTTAGCGCCAAAGTGACGTTTAAATATTATGTCAAATCCACAATGTTTATAAAAGTAGACAGAATTGATTACCAATCCTTATTATTTTTTTGATTTTCGGTAGATTTTGGTTTTTTATTTAGCTTGCGTAATGTGTTGAGTTCCTGGCCCTTAAGTGATTCTAATAAAGCATCCTGATTGTCTTTTGGTTTTGGTTGCTGATTATCCTTATTTTGTTCTTGCTGACCTTGGTCTGATTGCGGTTTTGTCTGACCTTGGTCTTTTTGGTCTTTATTATTGTCTTGTTGCTGATTCTGCTGATTCTGTTGGTTTTGTTGGTTTTGGTCTTGATTTTTATTCTGTTGGTTCTGATTATTTTTGTTTTTTTGCTTTAGGAAACTGAGGTTAAATTTAGCATCTTGGTCATCTGGTTTATTCATGAGTGATTTTTCATAAGCGATTATGGCAGAATCATTTTGGTTTAATCGATAAAAAGCATTACCAAGATTATAGTGAATCATAGCTAGGCTTAGCTTATCCTGTGGATTTGAATACCCTAAGGCCGATTGATACGATTTGAGGGCTAAAGCAAAATCGCCTTTGGTATAGAGCAAATTTCCTAAATTATAATGGCCTATCAAATTTTTGGGTTGAGCTTCTATGGCTTTACGGTAAAAGAGTTCAGCAGTCTGAAACTGTTTATTTTGAAAATTTATATTTCCTTTTCTAATAAATCCATTGAATTCAGATTTCTTATCATTTTCTTGGGCATTAATCGACAGCATATAAGTAATGCCAAGTAAAAAAACAAAACATTTCATTAAAGCTTTCATATTAAAAGAATCTTTTGGTATTCCAGATAAAAGATGTAGCCAAGGCTAAAAGACTTATAATTATAAACCAATAAAAATGACTATTTAGATTTGAATAATTGACATCTTGATATTCTCTTTTTTCATATGCTTCAAAATCCTGAACTAAAATATCATCGAGGTGATTGACCTTTCCTAAGTGATAAAACTTGCCATTTCCAACTGACGCGAGATTTTCTAGCATGTTTTGATTAAATTTTGTAATGATTTCCTGACCATTTTCGTCCGTTTTAAATCCATTGTTCATGGGAATTTTGCCCCCTTCTAGTGTTCCTACACCTATTGCGATTATTTGAATACCAATCTTTTTGGCTTTTTCGATTGCTTCTTGATCTGCTTCTATATTATCTTCACCATCCGTAAGTATGAGAATAGCTTTGTTTTTAATATCTTTATCACCCAGAACTCTTAAAGATTCATCTATAGCAGATGCGATAGAAGTTCCTTGATTTGGATAATCTCTAGGATCTATCATATCTAGCATAAATTTCAAAGACTCATAATCAATCGTCAAGGGAACCTGAGTGTATGCGCTTCCCGTAAAAGTAATCAATCCAACTCTGTCTCCAGACAATTTATCAAGTAGTTTTCTAATCAATAATTTAGCTCTTTCGAGACGATTTGGAGACAAGTCTTCACAAAGCATCGAATTAGAGACGTCGAGTAATATCATAATATCGATGCCTTCAGCCCTTATTTGATCTACTTTCTCACCTGATTGGTAATTGGTCAATCCCAAAATTAGAAAAAATATGGATACCATAAGTGTCGATGCCTTAACTATAGGGTTTAAATTACTAAACTTAGGAAAAATAGATCTAAAAAGCTCAGGGTCAAATACATTTTGAACAATTCTATTTCTCCATTTGAGATACAGCCATATCAGAGCCAATCCACCTAAAAAAGGTAGAAATAGATAAAACATTTCAGGGTGTTCGAATCGGTATATCATCCAATATTTTAAATTCAACGCAAAATAAATACAAATCCTATGGATAGGAGCTAAAATATTGTTAAAATTAAGCGAATTTAACGCTTGTATGAAAATTTTAAGCACTACCATTCATAAAAAAATTGTTGTGATTTGTGGAAAAATATATAATTTTGTGGAAAATTAAATCTATGCGTAGAATATTACTGCTGCTCATTTTGTGTTTACAGAGTTTCGCCGCTATCTCTCAAGAAATATATGTAGAAAAAGAAGAAGAATTTAATCCGAATGAAAAAAAAGATAAAAAAATCAAACCTTTTCGATCCAAGCAAGTTATCAACAATCCTCATCATGAAATAAATTTAGGCATAGGTAATACGGTGTATTATGGCGATCTCAACACAACCAATAGCAATTCTCCACTTAAGTCCATTCTTGACCTAAATCTCAAAAACATGTATGTTTCTGCTTCTTTAGGGTATCGATATAATTTCAAAACACGTTTTTCTTTTGGAATTCAAGCTTCTTATGCTCATTTAGGAGGAAGCGATGGGGATAATGATAGAAATGCTTCAAATCAAAGTTTAGCTCGATTTCGAAGAAATTTGAGTTTTTATTCTGATATTTATGAGGTAAGTGGATCGTTTTATTATGAGCCTTTTCGAACGAAGAAACTTCCTAAGATTATCTTTTTTTCACCTTATATTGGTGTGGGATTGGGATATTTTGCTTTTGACCCTAAAACGATGCTTGGCGATGAAGAAATTAAGCTGCATAGTATAGGAACAGAAGGGCAAAAAACATCTTCTGGCAAGTCTAATCAATATAGTCTACAGCAATTTAATCTCCCATTAACTTTGGGTGCTAAGGTATACTTTCTCAATACTTCTTTTTCTATGGGCTTCGAAGCTCAATATCGATATTTGTTTACGGACTATTTAGATGATGTCTCTACGAATTTTACGGATCCACTTACTTTTCGTTCGGAAATGTCGGCAGAAGCAGCGGATTTAGCTATTAGATTATCCGATAGAAGTAGTGAATTGAGTGGTTTCGAAGATTTTGTCAATAAGCCTGGTTCACAGAGAGGTAGTCCTAGATTTAATGATGGTTTTCTGACCATGCAAATCAAATTATCTTATTATTTTAGGTAGATTTATCGGACTTGTATAGGCAAAGAGGCGGTTTTAGCAAGTATTAAGCCAGAATGTTCAACGTGTTGCCCCGAGAGCACTCCAACGCGTTCTCTCCAAACTGCCGTCGTCATTTCGCCAATACAAAGTTGTCAGCGATATGCGCAAGAAGCGAGATTTTACTTCTAAAAGGAATTTCGTGCTCAAGTAATAAGTAGTAAGTCAGGGTGTGATTTTTTTTAGCAAAAAGGATTTTATTTTTTATCTTTGTGTATGTATACAACTCATTTGGATTTTACTTCACCCGACCTTACGGCAATGCTGAGCGTAGTTTATAGATTTTGAAAATGAAAAAAATATTTTACATAACATTAATTTTTCTTTATGAAAACAGTATACTTTACATTTTGCTTAATTTTTTTACTAATGTTAAATTCTTGTTGTAAGAGTGAATTAGACTTTATTAAAAATAATAGAAAAAATTATATTTCAGATAATTTATCAAATGAAAATAATTTATCAAGTTCAAGTTTTGAGTTTTATAAATTGTTTGGTGAAGATTATTTAAAACAATATTTGTATAAAAATGATTCCATACCATTAAATTTTTGCAATAATTCTAAAGATAGTATTAGCGTAGAATTTAAAAAAAATCCAATTAGTGTTGAAGATAATAACCTTGAAATTATTATT
>JALOMB010000045.1 GCA_025455685.1 Chitinophagales bacterium
ATTTTATTACTTCCGAATGCCTTCCCGATACCTTCCGCCGATGCAAATTGCATACAACGCTCAGCATTGCCGTTAGGTCGGGTGAAGTCATAACCAAAAGCGTTAAAATCATACACAAAGATAAAAAATAAAATCCTTTTTGCCAGAAAAAAAATCACACCACCCCGACTTACGGCAATGCAAAGTTGTATGCAGTTTATTGATAAATCATTTTCCAGTTAGTCTTGTAACTGCAACTATCTTCAGTTATAACGTATATTGTAAAATCTGAAACTCTTCTTACTTTGCCATCTACCATCATGCCAGGTTCAAACTGTTCTAAAATATTGTATGAAGGTATAGGATATGAATATAAATCAGACCCTCCATAATATTCAAGGTAACAATGAGCCACTTTACTTGATTTAGAAGAAATATTAATATAAACGGGTTCATCTTTTTTGGGAGGATTTGGATATATTCTAACTACTGGAGAATCAAAACAAGTATTTTTTTCAGGAAGTGAACCTATTTTAAAAACTTTGAATACATGCTCAATTTCTTTAGAATGTGAATATCTAGATACTCCGTATTTTGATGTATCTCCACTGATGTAATTTCCATTATCATCATAGCGAACTATCTCTTTATCAATCTCATTAGATTTGTTACAACCTAATGAGATAAATAAAAGAAATAAAAAAATTAAATTCTTCATATATTATATTTGTTGACCAATAAAACCTAAATTATTTGTTTGATAAAACTCAAAAGACGATATTTGGTCACCCCAATGTGAGATACCAAACCATCCAATACCTCGAGGATAAGTGTGAAGATTACCACTACCGTATCGATGTGAATTGCTAGTCATTAAAGTAATATATACCTTTCCCATCCCAAATAATGGATCGCCCCAATTAGAATTAACACAACCCATAAACTGTACTTTTTCATTGTTGGATGAACTCATTTGAACTAAACTCATTTTATCATTATAATTTGGGCCAACCCAAGCATAAGACTCTCCATAACAAGGACCCACATTGTTGTAATTGAATTTTTTCCAGGTTCGATTGTCAGAATAAGAAAATAGTTGATTTGGCCAAGAATTAACATGTTCTGTTGTATAACAAATTGCTTGAGCAAATCCTCTTTGTTTTAACTCATTTTGTTCAACTTTTTCAAATTGAATTGCCTCTTTATATTCACTACTATCATCAAACAAGAATATTTCTTCTCTGTCTTCATAAATAAATACATGAGTAATTGTATTGTTAACATTATTTTCTCCAAATGTTTTAAACCCATCAGGAAGGTTATCATAACTTAATGTGTTTTTTTCTATATCAATCTTTGGATATCCTTTATAAACTAAACCCTTATAATGTAAAACTTGTAATTTAACTTTATCATCAAATTTAAAGTCTTTGATCAAATATAATAGTGAAGAATCAACTAATTTTATAGAATCGCGCGAACTTAAATCGCTCTGACGTTGATTTATAGAATTATTTTGGACTAATTTATCAGATTCCTTATTACATGAATAAAAGACTACAATAAAAGAAAAAAATACTAAAGATAAATATGCTAATCGTTTCATAACTAATTTTCGCTTTCCTATACCGCGAGAGGTTTAAATTTAGAATAAAATTCAAACAAGCTCTCTGCTCTTTTGCTTTTCAACTCTGATTTTACTCAGACTTACTTTTTTCGACTTCCGTTTATACCTAAAGGCTTTATTCTATTACTTCCGATTGCCTTCCCGATACCTTCCGCCGATGCAAATTGCATACAACGTTTCGGCAGCTTTAAGAAGTGCGAGTTTTGAAAGCAGACACTTCGATTCAAAACCAAAGATAATTCAAATTCCGAATCCTCAATAAAAAACTGCACCTCGCATTTCTTAAAACTGCGTGTTATAGGCTGTAATGATTTAGTTTAATCAAGAATTATCGTTAAAGTACTTACACTTCCTTTCGTTACTAACTTAGAAATAGTTTTTGTTTTTGCCAATCCGTTCGCTAAATAATGAGCAGAAAATGTAAAGTTGTTCGTTGTTGAGTTGTCAAATGTCCCGCTATATTCTATGTTAGAAAAAACTGCGTTTCCACTTGCATCGGAAGTTGCTTTGCCGTTTGCTTTTGCTATGTTATCTCCATTCTGAGAATATGTTGATTGATTATAAGCATATACATCAATATCTTTCACTGCTCCGTTGACACTGTTTAAAAATATAGTCATTTTGGTAGTTGAAGTAGAAGTCGTAGTTGTACTTGAAGAGCTTGAAGTTTCTGTTTTTGAACAAGAAAATGTAAGTCCAAAAATTGTTAATATAAATAGTGTTTTGATATTTTTCATTGTTGTTAATTTAATAGTAATGTACCTGATTTTTTATCTCCTTTTGACAATGTAATTCCTACATTTTTTTTCTTATTAACTCCTCCTTGAGAATATTCTGCGAAGAAATAATAGGTTCTTTGTCCTCCTGTTGCGAAGTCAATATCTGCGATAATAAAAGTTGCTAAACCATTATTATCTGTCACACTTTGTTGGTCTTTAAAAAATGGGTCAGCTCCATACAGATTGAATTTTGTATCGCCTATTTGATAGACTGTCCAATTTGCTTTGTTTCCACTTGCATCTTTAACGACAATTTCTACAGTTGTTTTAGTCTCTTCTGTTTTACTACATCCGTTTAGTGCAGCTAATCCTAATGAAATAGTAATAAATAAAATAATTTTTTGCATAATAATTTGTTTTGTGTTTTTAAAATTTAATATTATTCGGTTTTTTTATACGCTACTTTTATGCTTCGTTTTCATCTCCCCGTGGTTTTTGACGTATCCGCTCCGACATTATAGCCTATAACTAATAGACGCAAATATAAGTACATTTTTACAAAAAATACGCTTTCAAAGGTAAAAAATTGTTAAATTTATAAATTAAATTTAATTAAGCCCATTTCACAAGTCATCAAAAGAACTCCGAATTTTATCCACCGCAGAATTCGTCACATAAGTCCTTGCAAGCCGAATTTGAACGTTTACTCATCATTTATGAGACCTTATTTTACATGAATCTTATCGCTAGATGAATGAGCGCTAAACTCAGGCGCATAGTAAGACTGAATTGTAGCATTGCCGCCTTGAAATACCCCAGCATTATTAAGTACTACTTTTCTATCGAGCACAAATCTCCCTTTAGGAAGATATTCGATGAAATAGTCTTGTAAATCATCCTGAATTTGTGTGTAATACCAAACGCCATTACGATGATAATATCCACTGAGCTTGTCTTTGGGTTCATAGGCCGCAGCACTGAGGTCTTGCACATGGACGAAGCTAAAATTTCGATCACTTTCAATTACGAGTCTAGCCACGATTTCATCACCAAGGGATAATTTTTCGTGCGCAGAAATGGCCGTAAGCACTTCACCTTTTTCACCTTTTGTAGCTTTAAAGAGTTGCTTGAAGATTTTGAGCTCTTGTCGTTCAGCATTCGATTCTATTTTGTCTAGATCCTGATAAAACTGCCAATAAACGCCCCCCCAAGACGGTTGTGTCTGAGTCGATGTAGATGCCACAGTAATAGAGCCAAATTTCGAATCAACTACCTCAGGTTCATAGTATTTTTGGACTTGATAATCTTTGTCTTTTGTAGAAATTTCCCAGTTAGAATTTTTAGTCGAGATTTTTGTCATAACTTCGGCCTTGGTCCATTCACTTCCGGTTAGCATAAGCGCATAGACTGCTTCTAGACTCGTTTGGCTATTATGCCAGCGCGTGGTTTGTTTATTTTTTAGGATAAACAACTTGAGTAAATCGATTTGCTCTGCTGAGGCTTTTAGATTGGTGAGGTTTTCGATTTGTCTTACATTTGTCAAAACATTCTCCGCATGACAGAAATAGCTGTTTTGATAGCTTTCCTTCCAGTAAGTGCCGAATTCTTCCTTGGTAATTTCGTTTTGTCGCAAGATGTCATCGAGTAGGCTAGCTTCTTTTAGGAAGCCTAATCGTCGTAAGCCGACTGCTAATTCAGCTTTTTGGCTAAATTTAAAATGTGTGATTTGATTGGAGCCGTTTTCGTTTTCTTTGAAGAAATCTCGGATAAAATAAGTAAGGGCTTCTTTTTCATGGTTGCTCAGTTGATTTTCAGCCCAATACGAACGCTGATAAATATAAGCCGTCACAGGGACATAATCTCGCCATTCCAGAGGTTTTTTTTGAGAAATTTTCAGATAATACTGCCACAGTTTATCCTCGAGATAATTTTGGGCTCGTTGGTAGATTTTGGCTAAATCATCGGTATAGAGCGATTGATTGGCAGCTTTAAGTTTGCCGATGATTTGAAGTACATAAATCGTGGAATAAGTATTACCATCCATCATTTCGTACCAGCCAAAGGAGCCATTAGGTTTTTGTAATTTCTGCAATAGAAGTTTGTCAGATGAAATGGATTGATTCATTCGATTTTCATTAAAAAATGTATGGAGTCTCAGCGTTTGATGGTCTTCTTCGATTTTCTGTCTTATCCAAGGCGTATTGAGCAATTCATTGGTTTTGACGTCTTGATTTCGCGCGAGCGGACTCTGAAGAAAGCTCGTGTCACGAAGTAATTCCTCCTGAATTTTTGATTTGATTTCAGGATTTTGCGTTAAAATATATTGACCGAGCGCATTAGAAAACAACCGATTAGCTGCAGTGCTTGGGCTTTTGGTGTCTTCGTTTGGTTCGATATAGGCGAGTGATTTGACTACTGAGAAGACTGGATTTATCGTGTATTCTATCTTGAATAGCTTCGTATTTACAGAATCACCCCATTTTTCCAAAGCAGGTATTTTAATTTCTTTGGTTTGCGTTCCTCTGAGAAAAAAGGGTCTGGTTTCGGTCACGAGACGCTGACTTTCTAATACCATCAAAGTGTTTTGTTCTGCGTCCATATAGGTTTTGGTTCCTGATTTCCCTTCGATTTCAAATGTAATGAAAATCGGCCCTAAAATTTCCGATGGCACATCAATATCCCAAGATAAGGTCTCTTGGCCTGAAGCAGGAAGGGTAATTTGTTTTTGGGGATTTTGGATAAATTTGTCTGTCACTGCCAAACCACTACTGACTTGGGTCAAAACTATTTTTGCTTGCGCCTTTAGGGTGTGTTCAGAAGTGTTTTGGGCTTTTGCTTTTAAGGTGACTTTGTCTTTGTGCCTTAGAAATCTTGGAAAATTAGGCACGATCATAAGCGGCTTAGCCAAAGTAATCTCTTGAGTCAATACTTGATTTTGCGTAGATTTGTCTAGGGCAAAAAGCATCATTTTCCATTTTCCTATGGCATTTGGCATAGTGAAAGGAATATGTACGGAGTCTTTGTCATTGCTAATACTTGGATAGAAAAATGCAGTAGATAAGTTTTTGTCACGAGGAGTTGGTTTTGGAATATTTTGTTCCTTGAATTCTGAATCTTGTTCACCTAAATCTTTGTCATTTTTTTCTACTTTTTTAGCTTTGTTATTAATTTCTAAGGCACTTGGTTCAAATGCTATGTTTTCATTTCTCATTCCACTCATAGAAAATAGCATAGCATTCCCTTTTAATCTTTTGTTTATGAAGAAGTTATAGCGATTGTGATTATTGCTGAGTTCTTCATCATTTAGGTCATAGGTCCCAAACTGATAGGTACTTTGAGGATAACTGAACCGTTGCTGACCATAGAGATGCGCAAGTCCTGCGTTGTAGTTTTGAAAATGACCTAAAAGTGATTTTTTAATGGTTTGAATTTGGAGCGCTTGCCAGGAATGCGGTTTGATTTCATCTAGGCTTGCATCATACATGGAAGCAAGTACTTCTATGTTTTGATGATTTGATAAACTAATCGTCCAAAGCTCTTTTTCATTAGGTTGGGATTTATCTCGAAATGAGGAGAGTTTTATATCTAGGGGCTTTTTGAGACTTTTTATAGTAAGTGTTTTCTTGTCTGTTAAGAGTCTATTTTGATAGAATCCACTCAAGGCGAAGGTTAAATCTACAGCATGATAAAGCGCTCGAAACTGCTCAATATCCATTGAAATTTCCTGCAAGCCTTTTTTTAGTTTTATGTTTTGACCGAGATTATAGTGCTGACCTATTTGAGATATATTCAAAGAAGCGGATAAATTATCTATTTGGCTATGAATTTTGAGGAGGGCTTTTTGCTCGTTTTGGGGATCTAAGTCAAGGGATAAAATTTCCAAAATTTTCTCTGGATTTGGTTTGTTTGATTTCCTATCTAGGACTTCGAAATAGCCTATTTGTCTAATGGTATCTTTGCCTGATGTAGTCCTTGCTTCAATTTGATAATATCCTGGAGATAGTGCGTTTGGCAAGGTGAGGGTAGTAGCTTCGGATGATGTCAGATAGGGCTTCTGATATACTGATTTTTCTTTTTTCCAAGTAGATTTTTGGGATATATCTTCATAGGGGTCAAATGGGAATTTTTCTGCAAACTCAGTCGGGCTTAATTCTTTTTGTTTTGCAATGGGCCATAAACGTTGTTTAAGGAATTTAGTTTGTGGATTCAGGAGCTTTGCGATGTTTATTTCGAGTGTTTGCTCTATATTTTGTTGGAAATTATTGATGGCAGAGAGTTTAAATTCAGGTTTATTGTCCGAATTAAACGTTTCAGAATGATGGAGCATCAAGAAAACGGGTTTGTCTGACAAGTAGAAATTGGTGTATTCATAGGATGTTTCCCCTGCTTGGTCCATGGCTTTGAATTCTAAATCAATTCGATAAGCAAGCCGATGCTGATTTTTAAGAATTTTAGTAGGGATTTTCACCGTAAATTGTCCTGTTTCATCCGTCAAAGCAGAGAATTCTCCTAGAATCAAAGGAGCTTCATCGCGAAACCACCACCAGCAGTAGCGTCGCTCTAAATTGGATTTCGCATATACCGTAACTTTCACATTTGAGACAGGCATTCCATTAAAGTTTTTTACTTTTCCTGAATAATTGATGCTATCCCCAATTACGAAGGTTTTATTAGGTTTCTCCAAAGAAATCTCAAAGGTTGGTTTCTTATATTGTTCGACTTGAATTTTTTTGGAAACGATACCATCTACTTGTATCATCCAAGAGCCAAAGAGTCTATCTTCAGGTATGACGAAATGCGCATCAACAGCCCCAAATTCATTAGTTTTCAAATTGTTTAAAGTAGCCACCACTTGGTGATTGGCATCAAATAAATGAATGTTTCCTATTACTTTATCCGCATAAAAATTGTATTTCGAATCATGTTCTTTGATTAAAATTACGGCTTTAAATTTAACTGTATCTTTTGGTCTGTATAAACTTCTATCTGTATAAATATCAGTGCTAAATCGCGAATTATCGGGCATATATGCTTGATTTAATGGAAATGCTGTAGAGACGCCGCGATGTTTCACGGTTACTTGAAATCCATAGATATCGGGGATATGGCCGATTTTGATTTCGGCGTTGATTTCATCGTTCAAAGATAAATGGGTGATGTCATTGTTTCTATCGGACCAGCCTGAGATATTATAAGTATAATTCGTCAGTTTGGTACCTGTTTCTCGATTTCTAAGCAGAATACGATAGCCATTATTATCCTGAATTATACTGTAATCTATTGCGTGAACAGGATTTGATACATATCCTATGATATCTTTGCCTACTTCAAATTCATTGAGGTCTGCATCACTCGCTACAAATAAATATTGGTTTGGCTTTAAGCCATTGAGATAACATTCAAAAGATTGATTTTCGAAATTAGGGTGGGTAGAAAGCGATATAGTTTTAGCTTCCAAAGGTTTTTTACCTTTGAGATAATTGAGCATGGTTATTTGGTCATGGAAGGTATTCAAGATATGATCCTCCGGCTTGGGAAATACATAAATATGTGCTTTGTCGATATTTCCATAAGTTAAATTTCCCAAAAACGGCTTCTCAGGAATAATGATGTTTTCTATATTTATTGCGATATGTTTCTTTTTGATCTCATAGAGTATTCTTTGGCAATCTTCGGCTGGGACTGAATTCGGCCATTTTTTAATCGTTTTTTCTAATTCTGGAACTAAAAAAGCCTTATAATTTTCTTCGTGAATATCGTCTCGAAGATATGATTTTTTATGGGAATAAATCCATTGAAGCCATTTGCTATGTAGCATTGCATCTACTTTTTCGTCGCTTTTTTCAGCATACTCTGACATCAAACTTCGTTCAAACAAGACTTCTTTTTCAGAAATTTTGCTTTGATTTTCGACATAAGCAATTCTTTCATGATGAAAATAGGCTTTAGAAAATTTTATATCTTTTACCGAATTGATGATGTTTTGATATTGGGTCAAAAGTAAAAATTTGGGGTTTAAACTATCGTTTGAATTAATCTTGATACGAATAAAATCAGATGATGGGCTTAAATATTGGGGGTCATCTAGCTGGAATTCATTTGCTGAAGGGCTATAGAGTGCTTCGTGGTTTTCTTTGATAAATTTAACATATTCATGACTCAAAACAGCCAATAAATGGGGATAAATTAAATCGACATGATGATTTTTTGGTGGTGATTGGATTAAAAATTCTTTGTAATCTAGTGGCGAAGCTTTTTCTAGGAGTTTAACTTCTTTTAAACTGAGCAGATAGTGTTGATTGATTTTTTGCCAATAGGTCGCTTTGCTCCAGGTTTCGGGCTTGTCTTCCTCTACAACATCACTAGTAGCTAGATTCTTGATTTTATGGAGATTTTGGTGATATAAGGCGAGATATTGTAACGCGATAATTTGATGTGTGATGGCTTGTAACTCGAGCGAATAATTTGGTAAAATAGCCTTGAGTTCTTTGATATTGGTTTGATGAAAGGTTTCATCGGTCAATTCTTGACTTTTAAGTTTTAGAATTTGGGCTTTGAGGTGGTAAGTATAGTTCTTTTCTGCTTCACATCTCACCAGGAGTTTATCTAGTGCTGCTTGCGCGTCTTTGTTTTTTTGTTGATTGATAAGTTTTTTGACTTCGGATAATGCATCAGGAATGGATTGTGCATAAAAGAAACTTGGAAAAAATAAAAAACTCATGATTAATACAGAAAATTTCATAATAAATATTTAAGGCAAGGGGTCATATCCAAATCCACCCCATGGATTACAAGAAAGTATTCTTTTGGCGGTTAGCCAAAATGCTTTGAAAAAATTATACTTTAAGAAGGCTTCTTTGCCATATTGAGAGCAGGTAGGCGTGTATCTACAGACATTAGGCATATTAGGTGAAATGACGCTCTGATACATGCGAATTAAAATTAAAACAACCAAATTTGGTAACCTGGTAATTTTTGAGGGCCATTTGAAAAGCATTAATTTAAAATTTATGATATTCTTTAGAGTGAGAATAGTATCAGATAGTTTAATTGAGCTAAGTTATCCTATTCTAATCAAATTAGTAAGCATCATTTGTGTTGCTTGAGGAACTTAAAAATTCCTGATAAGCGATAAGTATGGACAGAATATACATCGACAGGGCTGGGACTCTATATCTATCAAGAGCACCGAAATTATAAGAAGTAATCCCTGCGATATATGCATAGAACATGCTGAAAGCAAAACAAAAAAAAGCTAAATTATTGAAATATATAGCTTTGATGAAGTAAACAAATTTCATTTTATACCCTACCCAATATAAAGTGAAAAACAAGAAGAATAAACCTTGCAAAGAAGATAAAAACATCAAGGAATTTTGCAATTCAAAAGGCCAGGGACGGAAATAAGTCACAATTAAGGCAGATGGGATTACTTTTAAATAACCCAAGGATGTATTGTCCATGCCCTTTAAGTTATAAGCTGAACCTTTTAAAGTCGTATGCCAATTTTGGAATCCTTGAAGTTTAGACTCTAGATTGCCGTATCCGAGTTCTGAGTCGGTCAGTACTTTTGAGTAAAACAAAATCAAAATACTCATTATTCCGAAAAGCACCAAAGGAATAATCAAGGTTTTGACCAATAGATTATTGAAGTTTTCGAATCGTGACAAGGTAATATAAAAGAAAAGGGTTGGTATCAAGACCATAAGGTTAAAACTTCGAATCAGAATAATGATAAAGATAGATATGAGTATGATTATGATATAAGAAATTCTAATTTTGCGCAAAACGAAAAATTTATGCGCATAGACAATAATAAACAAAATAGCACTATAGCAAAAATTATCTTTGAATAAGGCGCTGCTCCAGAAAAATACAGAGGGAATAGCAAAAATTGTCAACCCGATTTTTCCTTTGATTTGTGGATATCGCATCGAAATCATTTTATAAAATTTCCAGTGAGCTATATATGAAAATACGGCACATAAAAAATTAACGCCATAAATTGAGTTAAAAGTAATCAAAGAAAAAATTGAGCCGATTTTTGGTACATTAAAGCTCTTAGTATCTCGGATATAGATAAATCGATTGAAAATTTGAGGTTCTTCGAGATAAAAATTAGTCGTATTTAGTGTGAAAATCACTTTGAGATAGCCAGTAAAATCATCAAACATTAAATGAACAAGTTCTTTGGCATCTACGAAATAATAGGTAGTATCACCGGATGAATAATAAAAATTATAAATCAAAACGCTAATTACAGCGCCGATTACTTTGATGTGGAAGCCTAGATTTAGGACTCGCTTATCTACTTTATCTTTAGCAATATTGGATGAAATTAAGAAAATGATATATCCTCCAAAAATCCATAATAAGAATAGCAAGATATAATCAAAGACACCAATATATTGATTGAGCATTAAATTCTATTGATCGGAAAAGTCATACAGTGTGGGCCTCCACGGGCTCTAGAAAGTTCTGTAGAAGGTATCGTTATAATTGTTTTTTCGTACTTTTGGGCATTAAATCGTCCATAATTGTATTCTTTAGAAATATCGCGACCAGATACTATTTCATAGCCTGCATTATACAAGGCTTCAGCGGTTTTGCTATTTCGGTCATAGGCAATTGCAACCCCATCTCTTATCGCAACTAAATTACAGCCGTCTGTCCATTGTTCTCTTTCGTCAAATGGATACTCATCATTACCACAGATGATAAATTCCATTTTAGGATTGGCTGATAAAAAGAAATCTTTTAGCGTAGAAAACTCCTTTTGTGAACCATCCATAGAAAACTCAGTTACTTTGATCATATTAGACACCAAAGTTTGTTTGTAAATTACAAATTCGTTTTGACTAACCTGCGTGAAAAGTGTATCAATATGCATACAAGATCGGTCTTTTGGAATGACTATACGAACGACTTTAGAGACAATTTTTCGTTCAAAAAGTATTTTTCGCAATAAATCCACTGCTTCAGGAGTCGTTCGTTCGCTACATCCGATAAGTAGATAATCCTCCTGAAATACCATGACGTCACCTCCTTCAATTGTGACTTCATCACCTTCTTTGGTCATGTCGATGATTTTGGCATTATTGTCTTTTTGGAATTCTGCAAATATTGGATGGAAATAGCAAATAAATCGAGTAATGATCGACTCTCTTGTTCGCGCTTTTTTAGAAGGTTGGCAAATCAGTAAATGATCCTTGACCACTACGCCAATATCTCTAGTGAAGATATAATTTGGCAAAGGGGAGAAAAACGTCTTGTTTAATTTAGGTGATACTCCTGTATATAGAGTGTAGACAAGTTCTTCAGGATTTAAGGCCTCGAGAAGGACTTTGTCATCTGTTTTGATATTTTCTAAATCATAGATATAATGAAGAAACTTCATTTTGCTGTTATCATCAATGTTTTTGAGGACTTCTAAAAGCATTTCTTCTGTATCTAATACGTTTTCTTCTCCGAGAAATGCAGATAATATGTCAATTAGGATTTGATGCTCTTCTCTCATGACAGGCAAATGAACTATGTCGTCATATAGAAACTCTAAAGCATTGTTTGGCGTTACCAACTCTATTCCATCATCGGGATAATGAATAATAACTTTATTGAGAGTAGCGACTTCAGAATTACAATTTAGCTTGCTCATAGTCGAATATTTAGGTTAAAAAATTTTCTGCGATCATACACCGCACAGAGCCACCACCAATTTTTTCTATCGTGTCAATAGAAAAGCTAAGTATCGAGGCATGTTTGGTGATTGTATCTATTTGATGAGGTTTGAGACTCTGATAGGCGGTGCGACTCATTACAATATATCGCTTGTCTTTTACAGAGAGCTCGAGCATATTGCCTGCAAACTGTTGCATTTGCGTGTCAGAAATTTCTATGAGGTCAAGTTTATCCTTGAGTAAATAATCTTGTACAAAATTTTGTTCTTTTGGGTCTCGAATACAGGAAAGATTGATTACGGCATAGCCTGTGCCAATAGCCATCATGACATTAGTATGATAAATCAATGTATTTTCTAAAAAAGCATGAAAATAAATCGGCGTATAATTGATTTGATTAGCAAAATCAATAAAAGCATCTATATCTGTCCTAGGAGACAAACATGCATAAGCGCGTTGATTGATATGATCTAAGACCATGGAGCCTGTTCCTTCTAGAGCGATATCTTGATGTTGCAAGTCTGTAAGGCTTAAGTATGTCGAATTTGGATATTTCTCAATTAAATCTTGTACAATGTCTTCTCTATATTCAGCTTGACGGTTGGGAGTCTTCATTGGAAAGGTGACAATTTGATTCTGAGGCATCATCGCAAGCCAATTATTTGGGAAAATAGCATCTGGCTTAATTGGATTATCCGTATCTTGATAGACTTCGACTTGGATTTGATGAGCGATAAGTGCTTCTACCATCTCATCGAATTCTTTTTGCGCTTTTTTATTGAGCAAAGCATGGTCTTCTTGAATTCTAGATTGAAAAGCATTAGATGAAGCTGTTTGATCGTTGAAACCAAATCGAGCAGGTCTAATCATCAAAATCTTGTCTGTAGATTGAAGTCTCATAGATTTTAAGTTTACATACCAGAAATGCTTAACCCTATAGAGTACTGTTTTAGGTCGGCATTTGCTGTATTTCTATTTTCTTTAAATAGTTGATTTAAACCATAATATCCGAAAATATTAAAAGCACCATAGCCAATTCTGAGTGTAGCGCCATATCGAAAAGGATTGACATCGGTAAAAGGAACTGCGGTAATCGTAACCTCATCACCTCGTTGTGCATCGATATAACTCACTTTTGAGTTAGAGGCCAAACGCAAACCTGCTCTCATTCCTATGGCAAACTTAAAACTATTGGTACCACTTATAGGGTTGGTGCGATATCTGAGCTCAAGTGGAATTTCAATCCAAGAGTTATAAAAGCTAGAACCAGTATACGTCATCCGATTAGTAGCATTATAGGTTACATTAGCATGTTCAAAAAATATCCCTGCAGCATCTTGAACCAATACCCTTTTGTCTAAATTGATTTTGGAAAAGGTGAAACCCAATCCCGGAGCTATACTCAATTTCGATTTGCCTAATGACACGTCGTGCATATAATAAAATCCAATATTTGGATTAAACCAACCTGCTTGATAAGACGTATCGTTTCCAGATCTAATTATATTGTCAATGGTGAAATTTACCATAAAATCACTTACAGAACGCTTTAAAGAAATAGCACGATGCTTGCCTTGTGTAATTTTTTCTTCAGGAGTTCTATTGTCCAAGGGTTTGGTAGGATTGCTTTGTGCTGATGAAGTTAAGAAAACTAACAAAATAAATAGGGACAAAATATATTTCATAATTAAGCTTATTTTGAGCAAAGGTAATTAATTTTAGCCAAATCGATTGAATCTTTGACCATTTTTATAATTTTATGTGGACTATTTAGGATCAATTGATTTATATACTAAATCTCTTATGAAGTCATAAACAGTGAATTCTTGATTGAATTTTTGGTCGGTCAGTGTCGGCAAGTGTTTTTCAAAATACATTTGCTTAGTTATAATTTCAAAGACCGATGCAGCAAGCGAATGAGGATATTTATAATTTGGATTATAAGTAATGAGTAAATCATGAAACCGCAAAACCATGATTTTCAATGCATGGTATGCTTCTTGCGTATTGATCTCATCGACTGCTCTAAGTAAATATGTTTTGCTGCTTTCGTTCATGGCTATAGTTAAGAGCTTTTCTCTACTGATGTCGCCTATCTCTACGATATCTATATACTCATAACATAGAACTTTGAGGAAAACATCAATTTTTTCTTCGGTAGTCTGTAGATTCTGCAATTTGACTTCGATTATAAAATCTAGCATTTGCCAATAAACATTCATTAAATACAAGAAAATCTTGAATTTGTTTTCAAAATAACGATAAATAGTGGCTTCCGTTGTATTAATTTGTTGGGCTAGCTTTTTTATAGTAAACTGCTCTAATCCAATTTCGTGCAATAAATCAACAGCACTAATTAAAATAGACTTGCCAATCTCTGAGGACTGAGGGTCTTTTATAAAGAGAGTCGAATTGATATTAAAGCTAATATTAAAACTCATAAAATCTGTGCAAAAGTAATCATAATTTTTTTTATAGTAAAATGATTATTTGGTTACTTTTTGTATTTTTAACAATAGTTCTACTATAGGTTAAAAAAGTAATGTTATTTTTGTCTTTTCGAAAATAAAAGATCAATATGGCCGATAAAAATACAGATTTAAGCTATTATCATGAGAAACTATTCAGTTTTTTTCTAGGTTTCAAACATGATTTAGTAGGGATATATTTATTTTCCATATATAGCGCTATCGTCAATTTGTCGCTGCCTCTAGGTATTCAAGGGATATTGAATTTTGCGATGAGTGGGATGATGAGCACATCAATAATTGTAATTATAAGTTTAGTGGTCATAGCCGTTTTTTTCTCAGGTTTTCTTAATGTTAAAGTTATGAACATTGTAGAGCGGTTGCAGCAAAAAATATTTGTTAAGTATAGTCATGAGTTTACTGAAAAGCTACTTAAGTTAGATATTAGTAAAAATGCTACTTACAATTTACCTGAGCTAGTCAATAGAATTTTTGATAGTGTCATGCTTCAAAAAAGCTTATCCAAAGTATTATTAGATTTACCTCAGGCTACAATTAAAATTCTTGCAGGTGTAATTTTGCTCTCATTTTATCATTCTTGGTTTTTAATATATTGTTTGTTTGTAATAGTTATAGTCTTCTTGATTTTAAGATTTACGGCTAATAAAGGTATTAAAACTAGCTTATACGAAAGTGATGCGAAATATAATCTTGCTGATTGGATAGAGAATCTATCTAATGCGAATATCACCTTATTACCATATCAGAGTCATCAAATACATGTAAAACGCACGGATACTATTTTGTTGGATTACCTAGAGCATAAAACGAAACATTTTAAAACACTTAAATCACAGTATTATTCAATTTTAGCTTTTAAAATCTTGTCAACTTCAGGAATGCTTATTATGTCGACCTATTTATTGGTAAATCAAAAAATCAATATCGGAGCGTTTGTAGCAGTTGAATTAGTTATTATGACTTTGATAGGTGCTGTAGAGAAACTTATCAAAAGCCTTGAGTATTTTTATGATATTATTACTTCGTTAGTCAAATTAGATAAGGTACTCTCCCTAAAAGAAGCCGAAGATAGTAGGTTTTTAAATGAAATGTGCGATGTTGTAGAGACCATTAAATTAGAAGAGATATCATACAAAACAGATAATTTCACTATAATAGATAATTTGAGTTTTACAGTTGAAAAAGGCAAAATATATGAGATTTCAGGCCCTATTAATTCAGGAAAAAGTACTTTGGCTAAGTTGATATCAGGTATCCTTCCACCTACTTCAGGTTATATATATTTAAATGAGCATCGATATAGTTTCATTTCAAATGAAAAACTCTATGCACATTTCGGACTGTATCTCAGTGATTTTAAATTAATTAAAGGAACTATACTCGAAAATATTACTTTGAATAATTTGGATTTAACCTTAGATGTAGTGATAAGCATAGCTAGAAAAGTAAAATTATATGATTTGTTTAAGGATTTGCCTTATCAGCTTGAGACACAAGTCTTTGACAATCAGAGCATAGTGAGTTATTCTATGAAAAAAGCTATCTTAATACTTAGAATTTTGTCCCATAATCCACCTGTCATGCTTTTCGAAATGCCTTTTCAGTCTATGTCCCAAGATTTCATTCAATCCTTTTCAGAATATTTAAATGACATTAAACACAATAAAATCATTTTTTTTATTGGTCATGAAGCATATCAAAATGGGTTAATAGATTTTAAAATTGATTTAGCTAAAAATTAATTTAATGAAAGATACAAAAGCTTTTCAAAATATTTATCAAATTCAAGAAACAAATAAAACCAATAAATATTTAATTGGATTATTATTTTTTTTAGTGTTGTGCTTATTCTTACCATGGACCCAAAATATACAAGGTATTGGAGCGGTAACAACCCTAAAACAAGATGAACGTCCCATGCAGATTAATTCACCTATTCCAGGTAAAATTCTCAAATGGCATGTTAAAAATGGTGATTTTATAAAACCAGGAGATACGATACTTCAACTTGCTGAGATCAAAGAAGATTACTGGGATCCGAATCTAGTGCTAAGAGCACAGCAGTCCCTACAAGCTAAAAAAGAAGTAACACAAAATTATCAACTTAAGATAAATATGACCCAAAGGCAATTAGAAGCCATAGAATCTAGTCAAAAACTAAAGCTAACGCAAAATAAAATCAAAGCCGAACAACTACAACAGAAATTAAAAGCAGATCAAGCAGATTTAGTAGCCATTAATAATGAGTTAAGTCTTTTGCAAGATCAATATAATAGACATAAAAAGCTCTTTGATGAAGGATTGGTGTCCTTAACTAAGCTACAAGAAACTTCAGTTAAATTCCAAAATGCTGTTGCCAAAAAAACCAGTTCTGAAAATAAAATTGCCCAAACCAATCAAGAAATTCTCAATAACGAAGTCGAACGAAATGCTATAGTTCAAGATTTCAACGAAAAAATAAGTAAAACACAAGGTGAAGTGTTCCAAAATCTAGGCTATATTGGTAGCACCAATAGCGATATCGCTAAACTCGAGAATCAAGTCACCAATTACCAAGTGAGACAAGGGCTTTATCATATAATCGCATCACAGCACGGACAGGTGATTCAGATAAACAAATCAGGAATAAATGAAGTGCTCAAAGAAGGAGAAAATATTGGAATGATTGTACCAATTGATGTGACTTATGCCGTAGAATTCTTCGTAAAACCGATGGATTTACCTCTTATAAATGAAGGTCAAATCGTTAATTTGGTATTTGATGGATTTCCTGCAATAGTTTTCTCAGGATGGCCTGAGGCGAGTTTTGGTATCTTCAAATCAAGAGTATTTGCTATTGAATCAAATGTAGAAGAAAATGGTATGTATCGCATCATTTTGGTCGAAGAACAAAATCAAAAAAAATGGCCAAGATTAATTAGAATTGGTTTAGGAGTAAAGGGCTTTGCATTACTAAATGATGTGCCTATTTTTTATGAGATATGGAGACAAATCAATGGATTTCCGCCAGATTTCTTCAAAGGGTATAAAACTGATGAAAAATTAAAAAAAACCGATAAAAAATGATAAGGCTTTTCGTTTTTTATCTTTTCTCCTTAAATGTATCATCAATTCACGCTCAAGATAGCTTGACACTCAGCGTTGATGAATTTCTATCTATAGTTAAAGCATATCATCCGGTTATGAAACAGTATCAGAATACTATGGCTATAGCCAAAGCCAATGTCAATAGTGCTCGAGGCGGATTTGACCCCAACTTAGATGCTAAGACAGGTCGAAAAAACATTGATGGAATTCACTATTATGACCAGCAAGAAGTCAATCTTCAAATCCCAACTTGGTTTGGCATTGATTTTAATGCCGGATATGATCGAATCGAAGGTCAAAAAATCAATACCTCCCAAACCAAAGGAGAGTTGCTCCATATAGGACTTACCGTGCCTTTAGC
>JALOMB010000046.1 GCA_025455685.1 Chitinophagales bacterium
TACACTTCTTTTGTTTTTGTTTCTCCTTTTGTTTTGGGAAATGTACCTTTAGCTTTATCATTTTTCATCATATTTTTAGGGGTTAAATCAGATTTTTCATCTTGATTTAAATTTGTATTTAAATTAAAGTACAAACCTCCAAAAAGCACTTCTCTCTCTGATATAATCTCTAATGGTTCAACTATTTTTTTGCTTGAGAAATAATTATTTTTATCATAACCTAATAAAAAATAAATAGTTTTTTTACCAATTTGTTTCGGAATTGCTTTATAATATAGACTACCATACCAGTTTTTTTGATTCAAAGGAATTTGCGGTGTCAAATCAAAAGTGTCACTATAGTCAATTAATGGAAGAAACTTCAATTCAGAAGAAGCAAACTGAATCGCACCAAAATGTCTATATTGCGTATTTCTGCCTTCAAGCTGAATCGTAAACATTTTAAAGCGATTGTCTGGACTTCTCAGTTCTATCATCCCAGGAATTGTATCACTAAAATCGTGGTAAAATGAGTTAGGAATTTTTAAGGCCGTCTTCAGCGTCTTAATCAGCTCGTAGCAATGATTTAATCTGGATTTTTCTATGGTATCATCTATCATTTTACGTGCATGAAGATACATTTCTTTTTCTAGTGCTGTAAGTTTAAACGTATATGCTTCTGGTACTGCTAGATCTACTATAGCTTTGGATTGCTGCGCTTGCAGCGACACACTAATAGCTATAAAAAATAGAAAGAAATATCTCATAATTCAATTTAGAATTTAGAATAAAAACGAATACTAAAAGTTAAAATTGTAGCAACACGGCATGATAAATAGCTCTATAATGAAAAAATGAGGCAATAAGAACAAAACAATGCCATACAAAATGTGTATATCTAACTTTTTTATTGATATAAAAGAATATTCCTACAATATAAGCAATTCCACCATATAGCACATCGAGAAAGACTTCCCTAGGCATATATTGTAGCAAAGGATTGAGGATTAAGACGACCAAAGAGCCGAGTAGAACATAATTGATAATAAAAAAAACTTTGAAACGATTGGGATACTTGTATTTCGCGACAATGCTTACAACAATCAAAGTCCATAACATCAATACAAATGGAGTATAGAGCGGGTGCTTGAAATATTCACTGAGCAGTGGCGTGTAAGTCCCACCAATGAGCAAAAATATCGCCATATGGTCCAAAACTCGTATCTTGACTTTTTTTTCTAAATTCTGCTCATAATGATACCACGTTGAAGTAAAATAGACCGTGAGTAACCCTATACAATAAACCACCAAATCTAAAATTGAGCGTTGGGCAGACATGGCCTTTATTAATAGTAAGACACTTAACCCTAAAAAAATGACAAATCCGATACCGTGACTAAGGTAGTTTAGCCGCTCTTCGTCTGGGTGGTATGGTGTCATAGTTTTCTAAAATGTTTTTTATCGAGGATTACTCCGTCTTTTACGGACATCACTCCAGGATTCGCACGCATTATGGTTTTGAGCACAGTTTGGTCTGCTTGGAGATAATACATTTTTTCTTTATAAATCTCTTGTATCGTTTTATCTGGTTTATTTGAAATGAAATACACTGTTTTTTTAGATTTACTATATTCTTCCATTAATTTAGGCAAGGTATTTTCTATAAAATTTCGATTTATCTCATCGACATCATAGCTGATAATCCATATAGCTTCGTTGGGTTGATTCAAAATATCCTGTGTTAAATCACCGCCAAGAGAATCATATACTTTGAAATCAGAAATCGGTGCCGGAATTCCTGGATCGATGATTTGGTCTTTTCTATCGACAAAAGTCCAGTTTTCCATATCTTTTGGCAGGCTTGTAACTTCAAACTCCTTGACTTCTCCACTTTGTTTATGCTTATATAAAAAGACATTTTTAATTACGGGTTGTTTGACAACTTGGCTTTGGGTACGGATATTGACTCCTTTTTTATAGGCACGAAAATCAAACATTGGCAAATCCATAAAGGTATTATATATCATAAATATAGCCACAAATACTAACGAAAAATAAACTATAATTCTCTGATTAGCTATCGTTTTAAAAGACCTTAAATCATTGATAAACCAAATGAGATAAATTGACATAGTAGTCAAAATGATATCTTTATAAAAAGTCTGCCAAGGCTTAATTTTAAGAAAATCTCCAAAACATCCACAGTCTTTTACTTTCATTTTAGTTTCTGTAAATTCACAAAGCATACACACCCCTGAGGCTTTGCAATAGGCTACTACCACGCCTATCAATACTAGTAAAAACAACAGCGCATAACGCCTTTTCTTGTCTTCTTTGATCATACTAGACAAGAGCAATAAAAATGCGATAATTATAGTCGTCAATATTAACTGCTCACTAATACAAAAACCCGATAAATAACTATAACCCGTAAGTACGAGGAAAAACAAATTTAATGCAAACATCAAAAAAGCAGAAAATTTGACCCAATAACCTGTCAATAAACATACACCTACCATAACCTCTAATCCTATTAGAAAAATGGAAATGCTCAATTTCATATTGTCAAGCATAGTCCAAAAAGACGCAAAACCGTCTTTGGAAAACTCCATGAAATAATCATGTAGCTTAAACGAAGTACCAAGCGGATCTACCGCTTTGACCATACCACTAAAAATAAAAAATACGCCTAAAAAATTTTGTAACCATGTGAGTAAATATCCAGAATTATTCTTAGCAAAGACCCTATAAATAGTAATACATAGAGCGATCAATCCTACTGATAAAAACACATTTTCGATTGTAATCATAAGCTGTTTTTTTGCAAAAATACAATTTTTTGATTAAAACTAAGAAAAAACCTATATATTTGGACTTTAAAAATCAAGTAATATGAACTATTTGTTTCGGAAAAAGAAAATTGAAGACCTACTAAAAGACGCAAGCAATCAAGGAGAAAATAGCCTAAAAAGGACATTGACGGCTACCTCACTCATCATGCTCGGTGTCGGTGCGATCATAGGGGCAGGACTTTTCGTCAGAACTGCTGCGGCTATAGCACAGAATGCAGGTCCTTCCGTAACCTATGCTTTTATTATCGCAGGAATTGGCTGTGGTATGGCTGGATTATGCTATGCTGAATTGAGTTCTTCTATCCCTATTTCAGGCTCTGCTTATACCTATACTTATACTACAATGGGTGAACTTATCGGCTGGATAATCGGCTGGGATTTGATTTTAGAATACGCTGTGGGAGCAGCAACAGTAGGAATCGCTTGGAGTGAATACCTCAATAATTTCTTAATTCACATTCTACATTGGAAGCCTATAGCCTATGAATGGTGCCACTCACCATTACAACAAACAAAGCTTTTGGTCTTATCAGGTATGGATATCAATCAATTTTCATTCTTGTCAAAAGACCTTTTCATGAGCCTTCAGCAGCATGGAGAGCTCGTACTGACTGATGAAATAGCCAAAACTATCCCCCAAAACCTGCAAAGCAATATCAAAACCTTAAAAGGAATTATCAATTTACCTGCATTATTTATCGTAAGTTTGATGAGCCTAATCCTCATCAAAGGTACCAAAGAATCCGCATTTATCAACGGTATTATCGTCATTGCCAAAGTAGCTATCGTTATTTTGATTATCACGATTGGTTATCAATTTATCAATCCTGCAAATCACGCAGTTTATATTCCTGAAGCAACTATCTATACAGATTCTAGCGGAATGACTTACCAATTTGGTGGCATCATGGGTATCCTCGGTGCTGCTGGCACAGTATTTTTTGCCTTTATAGGTTTCGATGCGGTCTCAACAGCTGCACAGGAAGCTAAGAATCCTGGAAGAGATATGCCTATTGGAATTTTAGGGAGTTTATTTGTTTGCACGCTACTCTATGTGCTTTTTGCTCATGTATTAAGTGGCGTAGCGACGATTAACGACTTTAGAACTAATGGCTCTGAAGCATCAATAGCTTATGCTATTCAGAAATATATGCCTGGATATCAATGGCTGGCACATTCTGTGACTATAGCGATTTTAGCTGGATTTTCTTCTGTGATTTTAGTGATGTTAATGGGTCAGAGTCGCGTATTTTATTCGATGAGTAAAGATGGACTTTTGCCTAAATCGATGAGCGATCTTCATCCTAAGTTTCAAACGCCTTACAAAGCAAATTTAGTCATTTTAATCCTCGTAGGTCTCTTTGCAGCCTTCGTCCCTGGAGATGTAGTAGGACATATGACGAGTATTGGTACTTTGTTTGCCTTTATTTTGGTTTGCTTAGGCGTAATATTGCTCAGACGCTCCAACCCTGATTTGCCGAGAACCTTTAAAACACCTTTAGTTCCTTTTGTACCAATTTTAGGTATCATCACTTGTAGTTTGATGATTTTTGGTTTAGGTAAGGAGAATTGGTTAAGGTTGTTTATATGGTTGGCTCTAGGACTTTTATTTTATTTTTTATATGGAAAAAACAACTCTAAACTAAATAATAAATAATTATGGGATTCAATAAGGTAGTAGCTAATGCAGCAGAAGCTGTCAAAGACATCCAAGATGAAATGACTTTATTGGTCGGTGGATTTGGACTTTGTGGCATTCCGGAAAACTGCATCGCAGAATTAGTCAAAAATAACATCAAAGATTTAATCTGTATCTCCAATAATGCAGGTGTGGATGACTTTGGATTGGGGCTTTTGCTTCAGCAAAAGCAAATCAAAAAAATGATAGCGAGCTATGTAGGCGAAAACGATGAATTCGAACGTCAAATGCTCTCAGGTGAACTAGAAGTAGAGCTCATCCCTCAAGGCACCTTAGCTACCCGATGTATGGCAGCAGGCTATGGAATGCCCGCGATATATACCCCTGCTGGCGTTGGCACAGAAGTAGCAGAAGGCAAAGAAATTAGAAACTTCAAAGGAAAGGATTATTTATTAGAATATGCTTTTGACGCAGATTTCGCCCTAGTCAAAGCTTGGAAAGGCGATACGATGGGCAATCTTATCTTCCGCCATACCGCTAGAAATTTTAATCCGCTCATGGCCATGGCTGGCAAAATTACTATTGCCGAAGTAGAAGAGCTCGTAGAGCCCGGTATGCTAGACCCAAACGAAATTCATACCCCTGGAATTTATGTAAATCGCATTTTTCAAGGAATTAATTATCAAAAAAGAATTGAAAAAAGAACCGTAATGAACCCTTAATGACAAGAATATGATACAAGTAATCGTTTCAGACACCACACTAGATTTCGACGATATAGCAATTCAAGCTATTGACCAAAACTTAAAAATTCATCAACATGAAGATACTTATGTCCTCATCCAAAATGATAAAGTGTATCGCATCAAAATCTTAGAAATCTTCACAGAAGAAAAGAAACTAAAAGTATTAATCAACGACAAACAAGCCATCATAGGCTATAAAAGTGAGTTAATGCTAAATCTCGAAAAATACGGCCTCAATAAAGTCAAAACCATCAAACTCAATCAACTCAAAGCGCCTATGCCTGGTTTGATCAAGAATATTGCAGTTGAAATAGGTCAAAACGTATCGGTAGGAGATAATTTGCTTACTTTGGAAGCCATGAAAATGGAAAACATCATCAAAGCCTCAGGTGTCGGCGTCGTAAAAGCTATTCAAGTGACTATAGGTCAAAGCGTCGAGAAAAATGAAATTTTACTCGATTTCGAATAATAAATCTATGCTTTTTTGACAAATTCAGATTTAAGTGCCATTGAACCAAATCCTTCTATTTTACAATCGATATTGTGGTCTGAGTCCACAAGCCGAATATTCTTAACTTTAGTGCCACTTTTAATGGGATGAGCACTCCCTTTTACAGGTAGGTTTTTGATGACTATGACCGTATCGCCGTCTTGTAGTATATTGCCATTAGCGTCTTTGACTACTAAGCTATCCGCTATCAAATCTTCATTTGTCCATTCATACGCACATTCTGGACAAGTAAACACACCTTCTACCTCATAAACATGAGGACTTTGGCATTTCAAACAAATCAATTCACTCATAAAATTATTTTAATTGTTTTAGAATCGTTCTAAACGCGTGAATTTTATTCGGAAATCGCGCTTCTCCTTTTTGTCTCAATCCATCTGCGTATTTACTGATATAATCAAAGTATCTACTCATACTAGTCGTAGCATATTGTATCGCGAAGGTTGCACCCTGGGTTTCATCTTCTTCGAGTACTTTATAAAATTCATAAGAATCGAAGCAGCCCGTATCTATTACTTCCTGCGCATGTTCTTCGATTATCCATTGTACAAATTCTTCCTGAATGGATTTATCTGGTTTGACTGTGACATTATAAATGATTTTCATTGTTTTGTTGCTTTTAGAAGTTCATAGACCATTGACTGAATTTCAGTTCGGGTATTGGAACGAATTAATTTTTTATTTTCCGCAGATGGATTGACTCGATTGCTCAGAAAAATATAAACTAGATTATTTTCAGGATCTGCCCAAGCAGCTGTCCCTGTGAAGCCAGTATGTCCGAAGGTTTTATGACTCACCACAGGACTACAAGGACTTTTATCCGGATTCTCTGCCCAATGCATATCAAACCCCAAACCCCTTCTATGAATCCTAGAAAATCTAGTAGTAAATAAATCAACTGTTTTAGGTGATAAAAAAACCTTGTTTTGTATTTTTCCCTTGTTTAGAAATAAACGCATCATCGTAGCTACATCACTCGCTCGACCAAAAAGACCGGCATGACCTGCTACACCTCCATAGAGACAAGCACCTTGATCATGAACGAAGCCATGTACCAAAGTTCGCCTAAAGTATTTGTCGTCTTCAGTCGGAGCTATTTGCTTGAGCGGCAAGGATTTATATGGATTATAACGCAAGCCTAAATTCAAAGGTTTATAGAAGAATTTATCAGCCATAGAATCAATAGGAGCACCACCTATTTTTTCTAAGACTTTTTGTAAAATATACATACTCAAATCAGAATAAACATAATTTCCTCTAGTTTTCAAAGGATAATGCGACATAAGATGCCACATGGAGTCCTTAAAATCATTTCTTACATAGAGATTTTGAGCGACCTGATTGGTAAAATTAGGATAAGGCTCAAAAGAAAAATATTCTGAAAAATTACTTTCGTCAAATCCTTTGTAAAATGGTATAAATGGCGTCAATCCAGCCGTAT
The DNA here is from genome assembly GCA_025455685.1 of Chitinophagales bacterium. Taxonomy (GTDB): domain Bacteria; phylum Bacteroidota; class Bacteroidia; order Chitinophagales; family JADJOU01; genus JALOMB01. Next base: position 7,169 of record JALOMB010000046.1, read on the forward strand.
GTGTCAGCAACTCGAAAATCTGAATATTATCTATCGTCGTAGAATCATCTAAGGCCAAATAATCTGAAACTCGTGCACTTAAATCTAATTTTTGTAAATCAAAAAGCTTCATCGCTACAGCTGTCGTAGAGAGTATTTTGGTCAGAGATGCTAAATCATAATACGTTTCTGAATTCACTGTCTCCGCATATTTACTATAAGTTACATGACCGAAGCTCTTATCATAGATTAATTGATCCCCGTGATAAGCCATTACTCTTCCACCTGGTGCAATGAATTTCTCAGGAATTTCATCGATATACTGATCTAATTTTTTCTTGATATCTAGTTGGCTTAATTTAATGTCAATTGATTGGTCGTTTTTCTTAATATAACCATTTTCATATCCTGCTATAGATATCGGTAGCTTTCCCTCAGCTTCTATTATACCCGCAAACCAATTTCTCACTACTTCATGCGTAAAGGTATTGTTTTCATAAGCGATCAGAATATTTTGCTGACTCGGAAAGTCTTTTAGTCCAAATGGATTGCCAAGCCAAACATGCAATACCCTTGGTTGTTCCGATAATTTTTTAATTAAACTTTGATGTGGCTCTAATAAACCGAATTTTTTGCTGGCATATTGTGATAAATTCTTCCATACCACTACTGTAGGATAAGCACTTGATTTAACGGACATTACTGCTTGATTGACTTCTGACTCCGTAGGATTATCCCCTAAGGTTATCAATTTATCAAATTTGATACCAGAGCTCAAAATCCTATTTCCAGTACCTACTTCGATACAATTTATCGTATTGTTTAATCTAAATGCACTTACATCAAAATCTTTAGGCTTGACTAAGGTAAGGCTATTTTCATAAAGCAATTCTATACTCGCCTTAATCTCATCTTCAGTAAAGCTAATATTGTCTGCTTGTCTATAATTGAGCAATTTAGATTTAAACAGCAAAATTTTGAATACGCGCTGATCTAAGGCTTCATAGGCTTCGTCACTACTCGTAACGTAGTCTTCGATTTTTTTCATAGAGACTTCGATATCTCTAGGTATCAAAAGCACCTCTACACCTGCCTTATAAGCCATTAACTCTATTTCACCTGGAGACTTATCCCCAGAGCCTTTCATATTGAGCGCATCACTAAAGACAATTCCTTGATAGTTTAGCTCTTTTTTTAGCAATCCATTCACCACATTTGTAGAGAGTGACGTAGGATTTATCGGGTCTAAATCAGGAATCTTCATATGTCCGACCATGACCGACCATGCCTTATTTAGAATTTCTCGAAAAGGATACAACTCAAAACTATCTAAATCCGCTCTGCTTTTGGGAATATAAGGTAACTCATGATGGGAATCCTTGTCGGTATCACCATGACCTGGGAAATGCTTGATACTGCCCATCACACCATACTCCTGCATGCCTTCGATATACGCAAGGGCGCATTGAGTCACGGCATTTTTATCTTCTCCAAAGGATCGAAACCCTATCACTGGATTTTGAGGATTATTATTGATATCCACTACCGGCGCGAAATTGATATGTATGCCCATTTCTCTTAGCTCACTCGCGATCATATTGCCCATTAGATTGATTTGGGATAAATCTCTAAGTGCCCCTAATCCAATTTGATACGGAAATTTAGGCCTAGAGGAGATTCTCATATTAGCACCCCATTCTCCATCGATAGAAATCCACAAAGGTGTCTTACTCATCGATTGCAACTCGGCTATGTGTTTCTTGGCTAACTCATAGTCAGATTTCATAACGATAAAGCCCCCCACTTTTTGCTTTTTGACTAGTTTCTTGGCTTTGTCGAGCCATTCCTTTTTGTCATGCTGAAAATACACTTCAGGCATATAGAGTTGCCCTATTTTTTCATTTAAATTAAGCTTACTGAGTATTTGAGAAGCCCACAAGGAGTCTTTTGACGAAAAATCAAACGGATTCTGTGCTTTGATCAATACGACAAAACCCCAAAATATAATAAATAAACGAAATTTCATTACACAAAAATAAGGAACTCTAAATAGATTAAACAATAAAACTCCCACAAATCCTAGAATAAATGTGGGAAATGTATAGTTTAGTATATATTTCTCTGAAAATAATCGATGATTCGTTCTTTGAGATATGTCTCTTGTTCTTTGATGAAGAGTGCTGGCAAAGGCTTAATGGCTTTATAGTGAGGCCATAACTCACTATCCTCATGACTGAAGGCGTAGTATTCATCGAGTAGGACTTCACAAAGACCGACGTGTATCAAATCCACCTTTTCTTCTTTTTCAAATTCTCGGACTTCGCCCAATCTATTCATACCGATGAGAAAGAGACAAGTCTGAATATCAGGCTTATGACCGAGGGTATCTTGGACATATTGTCTGAGTTTGCTCCATTCGAGATGGATTTGGATATTGGGGTTGTTTTTGTCTTCAAATAGTAAGGGCATAAGGTAAATTTAGGTTATCATGTTTGTCATGAAAATTTATCTACAAAGATACTTTTTTATTTTGGATTTTGTTTCAAATGTTACCTTGTTTATTACCTTTCTATTTAGGAATTAGCCTTGCGAGCAAGCTATGTCTATCATTTGCTTATCCTTAATTTTTCTTTATAAATTATTTCACCCTCTTTGTTCTTCAACATGATAAAATATACCCCATTTTCAATATTTCGTATATCTATTTTTTCATTAAATGATTTTTTAGACATTACCTTTTTCCCTAATAAATCAACTATTTCAATTTCTAAATCTTCTTTAGTTTTAGATTCATTTTTTATAGTTAGATACTCATTTGCAGGATTAGGATATATCTTTATCTCATATTCACTTCGAGGAGAGGATATACTCGTAGTATAGCAAGTATCCGCACCGAGGCTATAAAAGGGGAAATGTGGCACTCCAGTATTAAAGGTCTTGAGCCGAAAAGAATGCTGACGAAGATCACATGCCAAACCTTTTTCATTAGGTTTCTCTATGGTATGAAGATAGCGAGTACTATTTCCAGTACATATATATATTTTCCCATTGGGAGCTATTTGAGGTTTTTCAATAAAAGTATGGAATCCGTTCATAAATCCATCATAGGTAGCTACTCGCACGGCAGAGCCTAATAAATCTTTTGAATTCGTTTCAAATTGATAAACCCAAATGTTATAACATACATATAGCAATATAGCAATTTACTATTTGGAGAAAAGCATAGTGATGCACTATAAATATCATCTTTATTATAGTTTGTGTCAATTAGAGTATTTTCTGCGGATTGTCTATTGCTAAAGGTACCACTACATCTATCAAAGTCATATAACTCCACGCCTCTTATAGTACCTAATGCAAATTTTTTGCCATCGGGGCTAAAGCTAGAATATACTCGCCACCCCACCTGTGGTCTATCCCAGCCCATACAAATCCTCGCTTCATCTACCGATACGCCTAGACTATCTAATTTTAAACGAACCATACAATCACTACTGTCATAAGGTACAAATATCCACCAATCTTTGCCGTTCGCATGTTTACAAGCGGATACTGTACTAGCAAATCTTCCTCTAATGATAACTTGGTTTTTGGTTAGTACTTTTCCCTTACCCCCATTTAAACTCATATCCAGCAAGGTATAATGTACATAGCTAGATGGTATAGTTCCGTCAATATTGGGGGAATCAATATTTATATATGTAGAAACTAAATAAAATTGATTTTTTTTAGTTGGATTGGGAAATGCCATCATGTGTTCTGATAATCTTCCATTATAATAACAAGCATAATACCCACTATCATATTCATTTCTACTAGGATAATAATTTATACTGTCCCCACCCTCTATCAGGCGATGTTCATAATTAAAGACTTTAGAGCCATTGGAGTAAAATAGAAAATTTCCAGCACTATCACACATATTGATAACACATTTATCTGTGCTAAGGCTATTCTTAATTTTGGATACAGATACACTATTACCTCTAAAATCAATATAATTTCCAGCAAAAAACTGATTAAATCCAGTATCTACTTGACTTGTATCATAGAATGGATTTTGATATCCATTCAACCAAACCATGGGTTCTTTTATTTGAGAATATATAGATAAATATGTTATTGACATAATAATTGTCAAATAGATTCTAATTTAACTAAACTTTTTCATTATCTATCAATTTTAAGTTTAGTATTAAATATCTCAAGTTTGTCATGTAATACTTGCACATGATATATTCCATTGGACAAAGCAGAAGTTATAATTTCTATTTGATTTATATGTAAAATTTCTTCTTTTATCAAAACAAACTTCCCTTGCATATCCGAAATTTTTACACTTATTTTTAAAAATTTATCTTTAGCCTTAAATTAACTTTAAATGAAAAAATAACGATACACAAATATAATCAAAAAATAATCAAAAAATAAATTTTTTATTTGTGGGACCTAAGAAAATCCACTAAAGTGATAGAAGTGATTTGATCGGTTCGAAACTCCTGCGGTGATGCGGTGTAATTCCATGTTTTTCGATGGCATCCCGATGCGCTTTGGTCGCATAGCCACAATTTTTTTTCCAGCCATAATTAGGAAATTCTGCGTCTAAGTCCTGCATAAGCTTATCTCGATAGACTTTTGCGATGATAGAAGCCGCAGCGATAGATAAATATTTAGCATCGCCTTTAATTATGGTTTTATGGGCTAAATTTGGATAAGGTTTGAATTTATTGCCGTCGATTAAGGCTAACTTAACTTTAGAGATGGATGAAGACAGAGACAAATCGTCGATGGCACGATGCATCGCGAGAATCGAGGCTTGAAGAATATTGATTTCATCAATTTCTAATTCTGAGCATATGCCTATCCCATAAGCTATAGCATTTTCTTGAATCAACGAAGCCAAACGAACTCGCTCAGGTTTAGGGATTTTTTTGGAGTCTTGGATTTTTTCGTCTTCGAAATCTTCAGGAAGCCATACGGCAGCAGCTACGACAGGGCCAGCAAGGCATCCACGACCGACTTCATCTACGCCTATTTCATATCCTGGAAATTCGAAATACTTCGAAAGCATTAGAACTCAAAGCTGACATTACCCATTATTTTGAAACGCTGTACGTTAGGATTGTCGAGCTGTGTGAGTCGCCAAGAGCCTACGATTTGAAAGAACTTGAAGATATTGGACAAACCTACACCCGTCTCCATATAATAAGGGTCAGGTACATTGAAATTAGCAGGAAGTTTGAAGTAGTTTCTATTTTGGTCACTGACTGTACCCATAGCACCACGCCAAAAAACAAGCTCACGCAGTTGAAGTAATTTAATCAAAGGTATTTTATTGAGGATGAAGCCTTTGAAATTATGTCTGAAATAAAACTCGACCCATTGATCTGCCGTAAACTCCCCTTCATTCATATTGAAGAATCGGTCATTATCTAGGACGAAGCCATTATTACCTGCTAAATTTCGAAGCTCGATATAAGGCACCTTGCCAAACACCTTACCGGCATTGATACGATAAGAAGTCAAACCCAGAAAGGTAGGTAATCTATGATTGATTTCTGCGTTGAGGTTCAAGAAATTATATTGTCCTTGCAAAATCCCTTTGATACCAATAGTCGTATTTATGGTGAAAATCGGGAAAATCGAATTTAATCGAACCCGATTGAAGTTATTGGCGAAGACGGGTTCTTTTCGGGTGATACGGATACTAGAGCGGAGTTTGAGGAAGGTCAAATGTTCGTGTTCGAAGGTAGTGCCGTCGTTGAGTTGCTCGACAAAAGGATAGGTCGAATTCGTGAAATATCTCGTCCTATCTATGCTAAAATTATATTCTAAGCCTTTTCGCTCTTCGAAGGCGTAATTTAGGGTCACTTGGTCTCTCAGAATGATATCCTTGAGTCTATTTTCTTTTGGACCCCATCGGAAAAGCGTCAAAGCAGCATTATCAAAGAACATCAAATCCTCAGAGTTACCCATCCTATCATAATCGTGCTTAGCCACAAAAGTCAGTTGATTCCAGCGTCCATTAATTCTAGGTAAATTATACATGATGTTTATCCCGTATTTGAATTTCTGATCCCAAGAGCCATAAGCGAAATAAGGATAAATATTGACGTGTTTGAATTGCTGAAAAGAAGTCCTTAGACCAAAGCGATATCGCGTACCTTCGAAAGCATTCCACGATACAAATTGATAGGCACGACCTACCTCGACATTGGTACCGGGTATCGGAAAGAAAGCGGACGACGCTACATCGGCCATGTATTTGAGTACTTTGTATTGAGAGGTTCTTTTGAAGGAATCCGTACGAGCATAAATACCTGCTTCATAGGTAGATAAGGTATCTAATCGATTTTCTTGCCAAAACTTTTCGTCTTCTTTTTGATGTCCTGTGACGAAAAACACTTCTTCATCACTAAAAATATCATCCGACAAAGGCAAATTCATTTTAATGTTACCTTTGACTTCGGATTGTACAAATCTGACTTTATTCTTGGATTTGGCGTTCTTAGTGATACTTAGGGCGAGGTCTTTGACGTCTTTGATGACAAACCATTTTCCTTCAATTTTTTGAAACTCTTGGGAATAAGCTAAGTGATTGATTAAGTTTACGTTGGCTCTTTTGTCTAGTGTCATATCGAGGGATTTTAGCGCCCAAGTGCCTTCTTCGACATCGAAGGTACCTGTAAACCCAAAATCTTCTTTATTTCTAGGGGCAAACATAAATTTATAATTCTTGACCCCATCGACTACCGAACTATCTTCGATGTAGTATTTATAGAATAAAAGCCCAAAATCAGAAATAGGCGATTCAAAGGAATTGTTGGCGATAATTATGGAATTGTCATATACATCATAATCACTAAAGGTATAATTGAGAATTTGAAAAATACTTTGATTTTCTGTTAATTTATTTTCTTTAGATTTGAGAACTTTTTTGAGCTTTTTTTTCCCTTTTTGAAAATTCTCTGAAAACGTTTCTTTGAAGATTAAAGGAGTATATCGCTGACCATCAGGGGTTTCGTTTTGATATTCTAGGATGTATTTTAGGGGTTTGGTCAGCAAACCATTTCCAATTTGACTATCGACATTGGAAAGAGAGGCTTCGAATTTTTCGTATAAATCATATTGAATAGATTCAAACGATTGAGGTCTATTTATCGGTTTATTTTTGACTACAAGTCTAAATAAACGATGGGCATAGGTGTCTTTTTTGAGTTTTTGACCTACTATGATAGCTTTGTTTTTGGATGTAACTTTTTGATTTACGAGTTTAATGGTAATCTCTTGACCGTCTTGAATATTGACTACTTTGGTTTCGTAGCCGATATGTTTGACATAGAGTACTGCTTCTGCTTTGGGTGATTTTAAGGTAAACATACCAAATCGATCAGATTTGCCGCCTACTTTTTTATCTTCGAAATAAACAGTACAAAAAGGTAACGGGTTACCGGTTCGACTATCGAGTACCTTTCCAGATATTGTAGTTTGAGCAAATAGCGCAGAAGAAAAAAACAAAAATAAGACCGTAAAAAAATTTGAAAACATTAACTTGGATTATAAGTAATTGAATTATAAAAAGGTAAAGAAAAATACTGATTAGCGACTCGTAAAAGCTCGTTCTGAGTAACTTTAGAAATATTTTCGAGGAAATGCACCCTAAAATCATCATAGCCAGCAATACCATACTGACCCATTTGCTGTCCTAGATAAGATTTATATTGGCAGCTTTGGGCAAATTGAAGTTGTATGATAGGCATTCGAGCAATTATATTTTTTTTGGAAACTAAAGCTGCAAAATTAAGCAATAAAAATTTATTTAATGCTTCTAAAAAATCACTGTGTGAAATTTTGTTTTGAAGTTTAAATTCCCATATCATTAAATTTTCGTGGATATTGTCGGTGATAAAGCTAGAGGTGTGCAGGCATAGGGAATTTTCTTTGACGAAATAGTCGTGGAGTATTGAAAAATCCTGACTCAAACACAAGTCTTGTATAATCTGAACCAAAAAATAATCTTGATGCGTGACATAAGGTATATGAAAAGCTACGAAAATATGCGTTTGTGCGATACGTTTATGCGTATAAGATTGATGAATATTCATGCGCTTGGTTAAATCGAGGGAATTGATATGAGCGGATCTTTTGGGTAAGTTCATCCAATCTTTGCTGAGTGTATCGATGAGTTTATCTTCATCCAAATCTGCTACTACGGTAAGGCAAGAAGCTTGAGCAAGGTAATGGGTTTCATAAAACTCCTTAATATCATCGAAGGTCGTCTCAGTGATATGGCTGGGGCTTTTGCCTAAAACTGGCCATGAGCCTTGATTTAGGAAGCAGGCTGAGAGGATATGATGCCAGAAATTTCCAAAAGTAGTATTTTTTTCTTCTTGAAATTCTTCGTGAATTACTTTTAATTCAGACGCAAATCGAATTCTAAATCAGAAATTTTAGTTAAATGCTCTGGAAAAAATTTAACGTAATAATGAGTCAGGTCTTCACTAGTATAAGCGTTGTTTTGGGCGCATAGCTCTTCTAAATAGGTATCATAATTGGGATGCTTATCTGTGCCGAGATACATGGTGTGCTCGAGAATATGAGCTAATCCTGTGTGATTTGAATTTTCTAGTCTACTGCCTACCTTTAAACTAAATCCTAGATAGGCACTTTTTAGCCCTTTGGCTTGATGCACTATAATTTTAAGTTGATTGGGCAGGGCAATAGCTTTCATAATTCTATTCTAAAGCAAACAGTGTTTATTGTTGCTTGGAAGCTAATTGATGAATATTGTCGCGCATTACTTGGACGAGTTTTGATAAATCGTATTTAGGTTTCCATTGCCAATCTTGCCTTGCAAGGCTGTCATCGATGATAGCAGGCCAGGTTTTTGCGATTTCATCTCTGAAATCTGGTTTATAAATGATGTCGAACTTAGGATTATGGCGCTGAATCTCCGCTGCTATTTCCGAAGGGGTGAAGCTCATGGCATGAATATTATAACTCGTTCTCACCGTTAGTTTAGCCTTATCGGCTTGCATGAGCGATATAGTGGCATCAATAGCATCATCCATAAAAATCATGGGCAAAGCTCTATCGGCAGCTAGAAAACATTCAAAAGGCTTTTGTGCAAAATCTGCTAAAAAAATATCAACGGCATAATCGGTAGTGCCTCCTCCAGGAAGACTCTGATAGCCAATTACACCAGGATATCTTAGAGAGCGGATATCCAACCCAAATTTATCAAAATAATAGGCTGCCCATAACTCACCAGCTACTTTGCTAATTCCATATACTGTTTTGGGTAATAAAGGCACATAATTGGCACAATTACTTTGATCAATATGATCCCCAAAGACCGCAATGGTACTAGGGAAGAACACTTTAGAAACCTTGAGTTCACGGGAAACTTCGAGTACATTAAAAAGACCATCAATATTTATTTTCCATGCTTTTTGAGGATTAAGCTCCCCACTAGCTGAGAGAATAGCAGCTAAATGATAGATTTCAGTAATTTGATAAGTTTTTACGAAAGTATAGAGTGCTTGGGAATCTAAAACATCCAAAGGTAAAATTTCATTTTCTTCATCAGCTCTTAGGTCAGTAGCTAGAACGTTTTTTGATTCATAAATTGCTTTAAGTTTTCTGGTTAGTGCTAATCCAATTTGACCGCCAGCTCCGATAATGAGAATTTTGGTATGCATATTATTTTTTATCTTTTAAAGGCTTTAGAATTTCATGCTGAACAAATGTGTGCCTATTATCCCAAATACTCCAGGTATTTCTATTGAGTTCATAGGCGAGTAGGGCTCTATTTTGAAGCGACCAACCTAAAGGAACAAAATCAAAGAATTTTTGTTTTTCTGATTTATGAAATCCGACTAATTCAAAATGTTGGTTTTGATAAACGACCATATCTCTACTAATTTCAATGCGTTCGGGCGTAAACCATTCAATCTGTTCTAATTTGCCATCATGCCAAAGAAACAATCTAGAGGCTAAATCACTAAATAAAACATAGTTGTATCGTGCTAATAGCATTTTGGGTTTAGTATTGAGGAGCACATGTTTTTCCTGCCCATCATACAATACTAACTCATTTCTTCTGTTGGTATAGATTACGGCACCATCTATGACTTGATAGTCTAAAATTTCAAAATCTTCTACTTCATATACTTTGCCCTGAATATAAGCTTTGAATCGTGACATATAGTCGTTATATGCGATAATATCTTTGGCAATTTTGTAATCTTTTGGCAGCCAATTTTCAATTGATTGCAAGCTGCCATGATAAAAGACATTAAAATTAGCAAACTCATAAGGAAAGGCGACAATATTTTCAGCGATTTTGATTTCTTGGTCTTCATATAAGCCTAAATCATAGATAGAATCATGATAATAGACTTGAATTCTTTTGAAAAAATCTATATAAACTAAAACACTATCATGGAGTAAGGGAGATACATCTGAAAATCGTTCGATGGTAAAGAGTTTCTTGTCATCCATGACTTGAATAGTGCCTCCTAACTTATAGGCTAGCAGATGATTGGAGGTTAGAAGAATATCCGGTCTGCCTATACATAAGGTATATTGATAATTATCTTTGACCAATTTTGTCAAAAAATTATCTGAGTAGTACAAACCATAGTCTCCACCCAAAAAAGTTTTAGTCACAGGATTTCGCTGTATCAAAGATACATTTCCTCGGCTATAAAAATAAAAAATTCCATTTTCATCATTAAAAAAAGCAGCACCATGTTGACACTTCAAAGCAATATGAAGCAAAAGAAACAAAGAACAAATAATATATTTAGCGCTGTGCATAAAACCTTCGAATATATTCACTAAACGTAAAAACTTCTTGATAAGTATTATACAAAGGGACAGGGGCGATACGAATTACATCAGGTGAGCGCCAATCCGTAATTATATGATTATTTGTGAGAAAATCAAACAGGGCTTTGCCGTCTTGAGCGACAATTGAGAGTTGACATCCTCTATTGCTATAATCTTTTGGCGTGATAATCTGAATTTGATCTATAGATGCGAGACATTCGTATGCGAAATCAGAGAGTTTGTGGGCTTTTTGAATGAGTTTAGGCAAAGTAGCTTGACTAAATATCTCAAGGGATGCTAAATGAGCTGCTTTCGGAAGTATTTGTGCATTGCTGAGTTGCCAGCTTTCAGCGGTAAAAATTGGTTCAAATTGTTTGCTCATTTGAAATCTAGATTTGGGATCATTGCCCCACCAACCTTTTAATTTGAATGTATTGGAGTTTTGAGCATGCTTTTGATGCACGAAAATTCCACTGACTCCACCGGGACCTGAATTCAGATATTTATAAGAACACCAAGTCGCGAAATCAACTCCCCAATCATGTAAATTTAATTCGATATTGCCAATGGCATGCGCTAAATCCAATCCGAAAACGATATCTTTTTGTTGACAAAATTTGGCAATCTCAGGCATATCAAATCGTTGACCGGTATAGTAATTGATCCCACCAAGCAAAACTAAGGCGATATCTTCCTGATTTTCCTGAATAAAATCAAATATATCTTGGGTTTCTAAGGTATAGTTGCCAGGCTTAGGTTTGAGGAATAATAAATCTGTTTGAGGAATATGTCCGTGTAATTCGATTTGGCTCTGACAGGCATAAACATCACTTGGAAAAGCATCATATTCTATGAGTATTTTCTTTTTATTACCTTGTGGTTTATAAAAAGACAAGAGCAGTAAATGTAAATTAGTCGTTAAGGTATTCATGGCAACTACTTCATCTGCTAGTGCTCCTAAAAGTGGACATAAATGCGGGGTTAGAAATTTATGATATCCAAACCAATCGCGTGTAGCATGAAAATGACCTTCTACACCTAGCTTAGCCCATGTGTCTAATTCTTCTAATATAAAATCTTTAGTAGATTTAGGCTGAAGACCTAATGAATTTCCTGTAAAATATATGGCTTCATGCCCTTTAATTTTCGGAATGTGAAATAAGTCTCTAAAAGATGATAAATCATCTAGTTTATCATAGTCTTTGGCAAGTTTTGCAAATTCACTCATAATAATACGTTATAAAATATAAAAAAATAGCCTAAGAAAAATCTCAGGCTATTTATGATTTTGCAAGCTTAAAATTATCTCATTCCTGCTTTTAGTCCAGGGTGTGGAGATGGAGGATTCGAAGTACCAAATTCACCATTTTGTGCATAACGGAAAATTACAGCTCTGTCAGCATTGGTATCGCCTACACCATCTAAATTGTATTTCACGATAAATCTATCTCTTGATATGCCATATCGAGTTGATAAGAAATCAACTACTTCCATAGCTCTATTATAGGACAACTGCTCATTGTATTTGCCGTTTGTCGTATTTCTATCGTTGATACCTGACACGACAATTTTAACTTCAGGGCAAGCGAGCATTTTTTCACCTACCGTTTTTAAATTAGGCTCTAAAGGTGGCGTAATACCATATTTATTTTTCTCAAACATAACCAAAGGAAGTGGTGTTTCCTTACAAGCGTTGTTATTTGGATTTTGTTGCGGTGGCGGAATATTTTTGATAGCATCACAGCAAGCTGGAGGTGGCACTTGTGCTACACCGTTTGCATCAATGGGATATCCAGTTGGTGAATAAGGCTCTTTGTCATCACAATCTAGGATACCATCCTTATCACTATCTAGCATTACCCCTTTAGTATCTACGGGACATTCAGGTCTGCTATTTTCTTCTTGATCTAAATTATTAGGCACACCGTCTGCATCGAAGTCAGCAAATGCGTTTTTAATTAAGTCATCTGAATTGTTTTCAGCCAATTTATCGATGATTGGATTATATCCATTGATCCAATACAAAGGTTCGTCTTTGGAACCACCTAAATTATAATTAATATTCAAAGTCGTATTTGACAAAATATCATTATTTTGAGAATAAGACACATTGTTATTGAAGTTGGCAAAACGCTCACCATCAATATAATCATCAAACATATAAGTAAATCTTTGATCCAAGCCTAAGTTGAATTTTTCAGTCAATTTCACAGCGATACCTGCTCCGACAGAAATACCTGGAGCTAAAGCAAAACCGCCAACTTTTGGTTTATTTCCATTGTTCGAACCTTCAGATTCATAGGTGTTGTCCATCATTTGATCTAAAGCTTTTGCAGCTTCTGATTTTGCTCGTTGTATGCCATTTACAGGGTCTAATCCTACAAAATTGTTAAACACTTGGTTTATAGAATTCCAATCATAAGGATTATTATTAGCGTTTCTTAAATTGACTTTAGTGCGATAAAGCAAAAGTGTAGGTCCTACGAAAAAATTAAAATTTAATTTTGGATTTCTTCTATAAATTGAATTATTGCCTATGGTAAAGACATTATCCAAATTAATCATGTGTGTATATGATTTTGAATGTGGATACCACTCTGTACCACCACCTGAATTTGAAACATATCCATTTGGCACGGCGGTATAGTGGACTATTGGATTTCTCATAGTCATTTCACCATAAGAATAGTTTAAACGCAATGAATACAAATGTGATAATGCTTTTCTCAAATGCAACCCATAATGCATATTGTTTAAATCAAAACCAAATCGAGATGATACATCGCCATATAATAATTGATAGCCAAAATGTGCTCCTATTTCTAGCGGGTTCTTAGGTTTAGCGATTCCAGATGCAGCACCTAATGCATAATTAGATGATGATGCTGGTTTAGCTGGCGTTACTTGAGTTTCTGGAGCTTTTAATGAATTAATAGTTGCGGGTGCTGTGGGCACTTCTACTATCCTAGGGTCATTTGCGGGCTCTTCCTCTACAGGAAGGGGCATTGCAGGAATTTCAATTTTTGAAGTTTTTTTGGCTTTGTCGGAAGAAAGTTTCACTTTAGATTTTGTATCTTCTACCTTTTTTACTTCAGTTTTAACTGGCTCCGATACTTGTAAGGCTGCACCTTCTGCCGCATTTTCCGAGGATTCTAAAGCTTTCTGGGAAGCTGCTTCTAAGGCTCTAGACTTGCGGCTATTTTGAGCTTCTATTTGATTAGCACTCCATAATAATAGCAACAAGGTAATACATTTTATTTTCATATAAAACAATTTATAAATCTTTATGAGTTTGCAAATATAGTTTTTTTTATTTAATTCTTAATTAAAATTAAATTTTATAAGAATTCAATGCCAAAATTGTGCCAATTTTACTTGGTTGTTCCATTTGATATTCTTGGTTGGATGCCGTCTGTTTATAAAAAATTCCGAACAAATCGGGATCCTGAGTGTTTTTTTCTACTGTGTATTGATTTAGCATTATTGCTTTATGAATTTTATGAATTTCGTGAATCCAAACATTTGGATCTGATTCAATTTCATCTGTCCAATAAAAACCTCTATTGAAATGAAAAGCTAATGCTTTTTCTTGATAAACAATTGGTTTTTGGTCTTCTAAGATTACGTGATTTTGATAAGCATCATCGAAGACACCATAAGAAAAAATAGGACAATTCTGATATACTTCTAATAAAGAAGGTCCTTTTGTGTCTTTTGCTTCACGCATCATTTTTCCTGTAAATTGACCTAATCTATCCAAACTTCTCGCTACGAAACCAGAACCAGAACTTAGCGCAAGGGATACCGCACTGAGCATCATATCTTGACTACCTTGTGGAGAAGTTTTGGTTCGCTGACCTTTTGCAGAAGTAGGTGATTTCTGACCTTTTGTTAATCCATAAATTTGATTATTAATTAGGACTACATTGATATCGAGCTGGCGACGAAAAAAATGAATAAAATGATTGGAGCCAATAGATAGAGCATCTCCATCACCGGTAATAACCCAAACTTCCGTTTCGGGTTTAGCTATTTTCACGCCACATGCTATAGGAAAACTTCTTCCATGAATCGTATGAAATCCATATGTATTCATATAATAAGGTAATCTTCCAGAACATCCTATTCCTGATACGACTACTGAATTATGAGGCAAAGAGCCTGAATCGGCCATGGCTTGTTGCAACTGTTTGAGAATAACATTGTCGCCACAGCCTGGACACCATTTAGTTTGAACCTGATTGCTAAACTCGGATGCTTTGAGTGTCATAAATAGAAGTGTTAACTTTTGGGCAATTGCATTTTTTCTTGAATATAAAACAAGACTGAAAGAGGCTTAAAATGATGATTAACCCCAAAATTTTAAAGTTCATAGATATAAATTTACGGTTACAAATCTAATGCATTTTTTGGCTTTTGGTCAAAATTATTGCGAACTTCTTCTAAGAAGGCGTTTGTGGCATTTACTTGATTCATAGGATAAAAGACCATTTCTGGCTTTTGATAAAATCGAATTTGGTCAATTTTACCCAATTTAAACAGAATTTTCATTTGGTCGCTCTTTGAGCGATTCATGCCTTGATATTGATTTTTATCTTTGGCGAAATATATAGTTTGAGACTTAGATGTGCCAAAAATATTTTGGATTTGTCCCTTGGCAAATTTAATATATAAAGTATCGCTTAAAATTTGATTGAGATTTTTATTGATTTCTAATTGAATCATAGAGGCTGTATCGTAGAGATTCATATGACTAATTTGTTTGTCCTCTAGCAAAATATCTATATGCTTGGCATTCATTTGACTACTGTCATTATAGACGAAGGGAGATTTATGTAAGGAAAGGCGTTGATGAATCTCTTCATAAAAAAACGAATCACAAACAAATTGAAATTTCTTATGATAGGCTCTTACTTTCTGCTCTGCTAAGAAACTTTTACGTTGATTTACGGTAGAAATTCGAAAACGTTCAGCCTTCATGACCATTGTGGCACTATCAAAATTTTCTAAAACTAACATTGGTCTGTGGTATGCGAGTAATAAATCCAAAGACTGAAAATACACCCCTGTATCAGCTATTAAATGGATTTTTTCTATAGTATCATGATACTCAAAATGTTTATAGAAGCGTGCGAATTGATTTTTTTTATCATACATGATTGAATCTCCAATCAAAAAACTCTTAGGCTGCTGAATTAAGGTTTGATTAGAGAATCTAAAAATTTCTTTTTCTTCTTCATAAAAACCTTTTTGACAATATATATGTGTGGTATCTTGAAAAATATGCGTATTTTGATGAAATTGATATTGCTTTTGACTTGTCCAATAACTCAGCGAATCTGAAGTTAACTTGTATTTAGGGTGTTCGACACGCACCATATGGTAAAAAAGAATGCGATTTTCTTGTGTGAAGAATTTTCCTGAATTGGATGTAATCAAAGCTGAATCATGTGTAATGACACCTGAGGTATAATAGTAACCTATTTCATTTGACATCTCATATGCTATTTGAGCTGTTTTAAGTGTTGTGTTTTTTTGTTTCATCACTACGTTTTCACTTACTGTAGCCAAATCTAGCTGACTGATATAACTCAATCGATTTCCAGTAATTGTAACTCCTTTTGAGGTTTTGATATAAATATTTCCTTTGGCTTCTATATTATTATTGGGAAAAACAGTGGCCGTATCCATATACATAGTTGTGCCTTTATGTTTTAAGATTACTTTTCCTCTGAGATTTTTTACCATGCCGCCATCCAAAGGCTCCATGAGTATGTCTTGAGCATTGAGAATATCTACTTGTACATTTTTCTTTTGAGCTATAATTAAGTAAGGCGTGAGATATATCAAAAGAAATAAGAGCGTGTTTTTCATAAAAATTAAAACCACAAAGATACAAAAACATAAAGAAAAAAGTAGTTTTTTCGATAAAAAAGAAAGCATTTGATGTTAAATTTCACTTCTAAAATAGAAAAACATGCTTTGAGATAATATTTTTTAGTTAAATTTGCTCCTCAATTTTTTTATATGAAGAAAATAGATTTAGTCAATAAAATATCAAAAAATACAGGCATCCCAAAAGTAGATGTTATGTTATCAATTGAGCATTTTATCAAAGAAGTCAAGAAATCTCTAGAAGGTGGAGAAAATGTCTATCTAAGAGGTTTTGGAAGTTTTATTATCAAAGAAAGAAAAGCAAAAAAAGCCAGACTAATTAAGGAAAACAAAGAAATTATGCTTCCGGCTCGAAAAATCCCTGCATTCAAACCCTCCAAAGAATTCACTACTAAAATCAAGTAGATTTTGCGCAAAGCTATTTTTACATATCGTTATTATATTGTATTTGCCTTGCTAACGATAGCAATGTATTTGCTTATCCCGATAAACTCTAAATCAAACGCTGGCAAAACACCTGAAAGCACGATACAACACACAGAAAATGTTGCAGAATTTGAAGCTTTTTATGAGATGCATTTAGCCTATCTCAATTCCTTACAAAAAGACAGCATCGAGCGCTACCAAAAAGACCTCACTAGCTTAGATAGCGCCAACAAAATCATTCGCTATACTCAGTTAATTCAATTCGCCAAAAAAGAAAAGCTAATTTATCTAGCTAATTTTTTCGTAGTTAAAAAAGCTGAAATCATTCAACACCCTAATTCATGGGACATTGCTGCGATGAATTTGATTCAATTTAGCCAAGACACTTCAAATACAAATGATATTGCTCAAGCGAGCTTAAATAAGGCAATTCAGGTATTAAACACAGCCAAAAGCTTAGACCCTACGCACGCTCGTGAATTTGATGCGAAAATCGCACAAATTCATATGGATTTTCAAGGTGAGCCTATGAAGGGTGTAGCCATTTTAAAAGAAATTTTGACACAAGACTCTACTTATATTCCAGCTCAAATGCTTTTGGCTAAATATGGCCTAATTTCAGGTCAAAATGAAAAAGTCTTAGAAAGAACAAATTTAATCATTTCATTAAAACCCAAACTTCATGATGCTCGCTGGATGAGGATTGATGCCTTAATGGCACTTAATCGCCCAAAAGAAGCACTGTCAGACATGGAATATTTACTTAAAAATGCATCGATTTCTCAAGAATTGAAGCAAAAACTAAAAGACGAAATTCAACATATAAAAAATATTTAATCATTTAAAACCTTAAGATTATGCCCTGTGGTAAAAAAAGAAAAAGACATAAGATTGCAACGCACAAAAGAAAAAAAAGATTGAGAAAGAATAGACATAAGAAGAAAAAATAAAACTTTGCTTATTTTCGAAGAAGAAAACTTCTAATTAAACTTCTTCGGTATAATCTTATGTATTTATGAGTAAACAATTACTGATTTCCAAACAACAGGATTTGGTTAAAATTGCTTTTGTCGATGATGGTGTACTTAGTTTATATAATGAAGAAGACCTCAGCGATAAATTTCATTGCCAAGATATTATAATAGGAAATATTGTCAAATTCTTGCCGAGTATGAATTCGGCATTCGTGGATATAGGAAGTGATCGATATGGATTTCTCAATTTTTCTGATTTGTCGAGTTATCAGACTGCTCAAAACAGATATCTCAACCAACGACTCAATGGAAATACCGCACTCCTGGAGACTATGGATATTGCTAACGAGCAGGATATATTCAAAATCCAAGATTTCTTCTCTATACATCAACGCATCTTAGTGCAAATTACTAAAGAGCAAATTGATAGCAAGGGTCATAAGCTCTCTACGCAACTCTCTATAGCTGGGCGAACAATGGTACTCCTTCCTTTTGGACATGGCGTAAACATCTCTAAAAAAATAATTGATAAAGATGAAAGAAACCGACTAAAAGAAATTTTCACCAAAATACTCCCTCATAATTTCGGTATTATAATTCGCACCAATGCTGAAAACCTAGATGCTGATATTATTATATCTGAGCTCACAAGTTTAGTGAACAAATGGAAATCAATTCATGAAAAGATTCCAAAATCTGGAGTCTCTGAAATTCTCTATAGAGAGCAAGACGCTCAGTTCTCAGTTCTCAGAGATATGCTCAATAATAGTTTTGACGAAATCATAGTAGATTCATCTTCGCTATATGATTCTATTAATGAATATTTAAAAGAAATTAAGTTTCAAAAGAAAAATATTCTCAAAAATCACAATGGAAAAAATGCCATAGACTTATTTGAAAAATATCAAGTAAACCATCAACTCAAGAAATATTTCAATAGAATTATTCCATTGAAAACTGGCGGATATCTTATCGTCGAAAAAACTGAAGCGATGTTTGTCATTGATGTAAATCTTGGCAAAAACAGTACAAAATCAGCTGAAAACAAAGACATATGGCAGCATCGCACCAATATGGAAGCCACTTATATGATCGCAAAAATTTTGAAATTGAGAAATATCGGTGGAATTATCATCATAGATTATATCGATGTCAAAGACCAAAATTATAGAAATGAACTCTATCAAACTATGACAGAACTACTTAAAGAAGACCGTGCTCAAACCACAGTTCTTCCTTTGAGTCCATTTTGTTTAATGCAGATTACTAGAAGTAAGAAAAAAACCCCTATAGAAATATCAAATAACCTTCACAACAAAATACCTGAGTCCTGGCATCTCATTGAGCAATTTCTAGAAATGGCAATTTCCACACAAAATCATCATAAAAAACTGATCATACAAGTAAACCCAATGCTAAAAGCATACCTTAAAGCAGGATTTCCAAGCCTAAGACTTAAATGGATGTTGCGTTATAAAAAATATATCGTCTTTAGTGTCAATCAACTCCTAGATGTGCATCAATTTAAGCTCTTCGATGCTAATAGCTTTGCTTTAGGAAGTTAAACATTTCATATTAAAGAAATTTTTAATAAACTAATCGACCTTGTTTAAATATTGTTTGAATATCTTATCGTAGTATGGGGTCAATTCAATATTTTCTTTACGTTGAAGTTCTTTATTTTCTTGCAATATCTGCTTGTATTTTAACAACTCAGTTGGCGTAGTTGGTTTATAAAAAACAGGCTTTTCAGCTTTTCGCTGAGATTCTTGCTCTTGCTCGAGCAAAGCGTCTTTGGCTTCTATGAGCTTAATATCAATTTGCCTTTGTCTTTTGAGTGTTTCTTGTGTAATTCTTTTATTGACCAAATCTTTTTCTGTATGATTCATCATTTCAGCGAGGTCTTGAATATTTTCCTTTAATTTTTTATTGGCTACATTTCCAGATTCATCTCGATTGAGTGATTTTTCTAGTTGATTCAAGGCGTTTTTTATAGACATTTGTTTAGTAGCGATTTTCATAATTTCTTCTAACTGCTCTTTTGATAGCTGATTTCCTTTTCCAGAATTTGAATTTTTACTTGAATTACCTGATTGGCCTTGTCCATTTGAGCCCTGACCAGACTTCCCATCTTTTCCTTCTTGACCTTCTTTTCCTTCTTGGCCTTCTTTTCCTTCTTTTCCTTCTTTTCCTTCTTGGCCTTCTTTTCCTTCTTGGCCTTCTTTTCCTTGATTTGGTTTTTTGCCACCTTGTTTTTCATTGATTTCGCGACTCAATTCTTCCATTTGTTCATTGAGTTGTTGTTGAAGTTCTTGTAATTTTTCAGGATTGGGTTTAGCTTTCTTGCTATTTTTCTTAGATGGCATTCCTGATCCACTTCCTGATCCATCCATGTCCATATCCATATCCATTTCCATATTTCTCAAGGCCTCACTAAGCAACAAATTTAGCTCATTAATTGAGGTCAAAGCCCTTTGTTGATCATTCATTGACTGAATCGGATTTCTGTTTCTCAGCAGTAGTGTAGCATCGAGCATGTGTTCTTTGATACTGTATAGTTCATCGAGTACTTTCTTGGTAATCGCTTTTTGTCTAGATGCCATAGCATATAATGAATCGTCCACTGACCGAAAACTCTGATATAAATCCTGTTGCTTTGAAACAGATTTGAAATAATCCGGAGATTTGATATCTATATCTCTAGTTTGTTCTAAATTGTGCTCCTGTTCGAAACTTAAGTATATTAAGTTATGTAGCATTCTACTAAGTTTTTTTGAATCTTCCCTAATCTCTTTAGCCTTAGATTTATTTTTTGCTTTTTTGAGCATTTCTGAGGCATTTTTCAACTTTTCAGAAGCTTTTTTCTGAGATTTGTTTTCATTTTCCTGTCTATCCTTGTCTTGTAACCTTCCATTTTTTTCTTGTTCTTGTGCATTTTGTATGTCACTTAGTGCTTCTTTTTGATCAATTAAAGATGACTTTACTTCTTGAATACTCTCTTGAACATCCAGAGAAAGAGGTTTTTTAATTGTTTTAGCAATAGAATCAATTTTTTCTATTTCTTTGATTACTTCCTGGGTTTTTTCCATGATGCTTCTTTGAAGACCGGCTTCTTTTTCTTTGTTTTTGGGAATATCTTGGCTGAGTTCATTTTGTTTTTCAGATAAATCTTCTAATTTTTTGCTGGTTTGATTGATATTATTTTCAAGTTCTAGTTTTTTGTATAAATCCAACAGTCGTTTCATATCCTTATCGTCTCTTTCTTGAGATTCTTTGAGTTCATCTAGCTTCTTGGCGGTAGCGCCTTTATCTTTATTTTCTAAAAGCTCCATGATTTTTTTTAATAAATCTTCGAATTTATCATTTTTTGATTCTTCCATGATTTTCTGTAAATCTTGTTGTTCTTTGAGTAGGTCTTTATTTTCAGGGTCTATTTTAATTCTATCTTCAAAATTTTTCAACATCTCTTGTTTGACCTTGTCTAACTTTTCTTTTAGTTTTTCATGAGTTTTTTTCAGCGCTTCAAATCGCTTCATATCATCATCACTAATTGATTTGGACTGAAGTGTTTTGGCTTTTAAAAGCTCTAATTCATTTAATAGTTGTTTCTTTTCTTGGAGTAAATCGGACATTTGGTTCATTTGGGCAGCAGAGGATGAAGCGATTTCTTGAATTGTTTGCTCTTGATTCTTTTTTTCTTTGGTATACAATTGTGACCTTGTGGTTTTCGAACCAAGAATATCATTGTCCGATACTTGGAAATAATACTGAAAAGAAGAATTCTGTTTCATTTGAGAAAAAATTTGATACATAGGAAATTCTACATTAATTTCCTTTGATTTGTTAATAGAAATAGACATTCTGCGTTGACCTGATGATTTACCATCGACTATTGACTCGAAAACCACCTCTAATCTAGCTATGCCATAGTCATCTAGGGCATGAATCAAATAATGTGTATTGTCTTGATTGATTTCTTCTGAAAAACTCTTGACTTCTATTATAGGGAACATATCTTCAGCCACTTCTATACTTCCAAACAAAGTATCTATGGATTTTCCAGAATTATAGGCAATTTTATAATTTGTATTCTGATTAAACTGTCTTGTAATTTGATGGTGATTTGTCTGTGAAGTTTTATATACACGATCCTCGAAAACCCAGATCAAGGTGTCAATATGTGAAGTTTTGACCTCCCAATGAATTGAAGCACCTGATTTGACTTCGAAATCTAACTGATTTTCCAAAACTTGCTTACTTGATTGCGTATAAGATGGGTTGAAAATAGTGACATTGGTCCGAAGAATTTCAGGTTTGGGCTTAAGGTTTAAATCAAACAAATCTGAAAAATAGCCATCTACTTCAAACTGAAACTTTGTTGAATTTTTTATTGGAGGCAAATCTACTTCATATATTCCTTGCGCATTGAGATTCATTTTTATGACATGTCCTGATAATACAACCTTAAAAACTTGAGGTTTATAGGCATCTTCAGTTTTAGCGAGAAGTTTAATGTCCTGTCCTGACACGAAGGACTCGTGCTGATTTACCCAATAAATCTCAAAGGGTGCCTTTGGTGCGAAATATTGATCATAGTGAAACAGTCTAAAGGTAGAATCTTTGATGATTTCAGGCTTAATCAACCAAATTAAACTAAAGATTATAATTGGAATAGCGGTTAATTTGAGCCATTTTAAATTTCTTTGCCAATTAATAAGCCTTTCTATAGATATACCGCTTACCTGTTCTAGTTTTTGTTCGACTGCTTTTAAAGTCCAATCAGATGATTTTTTTTGATAAAGATCGTTAAGGTCGAGAATATTTACCAAAACATCCGAATGAGATGAAAGCTGATTGCCTATTTTATAAGAAGTATTTTTCGCATTAAAATTTCTTAACAGCTTCAAGAGAGCGTGAATCGGTCTAATTACAAACAAAACAAAAAACAATCCTAACCCTATGGTAAATCCATAAAAAATAAAACTACGCCAAGTTGTATTGAGATAATAATGATATTCTAAAAAATTTACAAATAGATAAATCAAGACTAAAAAAAATACAAACCATAGAAAATTTAAAGAAATTTGCTGAACATGACTTTTGATTTCAAAATCTCGCAGTCTTTTTTTGAAAGAATTTATTTGTGTTTCAATCATATTTTGCAAATATAATAAAAGGAATAAAAAAAAAATGTTATATTTGCACTTCAAATTAAAAAGTTGCTCTTAGCATAGTTAATTAGACCACACTTGTCCCGATAGATATAGGGATAGGTGGTGAGAAGGAAAAAGTAACCAATGGTCTCTTAGCTCAGTTGGTTAGAGCACCTGACT
>JALOMB010000128.1 GCA_025455685.1 Chitinophagales bacterium
CAAGCAGTTAAAATTTCTAATATTTTAGAGTATATAGAGTCCCTACCTTTGAATTTTAATACTAAAATTGGAATTGATGGGGTTTCTACTAGTACTGGTCAGCAACAGCGATTGTTAATTGCAAGAGCTATTTACAAAGAACCAAAACTATTACTATTTGATGAAGCAACCAACTCATTGGACACTACCAATGAACGGAAAATTGTAGAAAATATCAATTCGTTTCTAATGAATAGAACAGCGGTCATAGTCGCTCATAGATTAAGTACAGTAAAGGATGCAGACAATATCATAGTATTAGAAAAAGGAGAAATCGTAGAACAAGGAACGCACGAATATTTAACCTCACTTCGAGGAGTATATTATACTTTAGTTAAAAATCAATTAGAGTTAGGACAATAATGGAGGTCAAGGATATCAATTTAAAATCAGATGAAGTCAACGAAATCTTTTCCAAAATGCCCTCAAACATGGTGCGTTGGGGGAATACGTGGATATTGGTGATATTGGTGGGGTTGCTGGTGCTGGCTAGCTATGTGAAATACCCCGATACGCTTACAGGCGTGGCGTTGATTCGGTCGGGTGTGGCGCCGGTTACACTGGTATCGCAGCAGGTGGGTAGGCTCAATTTGCTGAAAAGGAACTACAGCGAAGTGCAGAAAGATGAGGTATTTGCGGTAATCGAAAGCGATGCAAGCTATCTGGAGATGGATAGTTTTTATCATTTCTTGAAGCATTATGAAATAGATTCTATCAGTGGTAGTGCTATTCCAGAGTTTCATATCGGAGCTATTCAGAACGATTGGAGTCGGTTTTTGATCGATTTGCAGGATTATCGGACGTATTCGAGCCTTCGCCCCGAGGCAGCGGGCATAGCGAGCGGGCAGAGCCAAATCGCACAAAATCAGAAAAGCATCAGTAATATTAATGAACAATTAAGAATAAAGCAAGAACAATATCAACTTGCAATGAAGACTAAAACTAAAAATGAGGGCTTGTACCGAAAGGGCTTGATTTCGGAGTTAGATTATCAGAATGCTATAAACCAATGTAGTGAATTAAAATTAACGATAAAAAATCTAGAAAGTCAAAGAATTTCTATACAAAAGAGCAATACAGACTACCAAAAGCAAATAGCAGACTATAGAATAGGCAATACCCAAAACGAAAGTCAAAAATTGACGAATCTCCGTCAGCAGCGCATTTCTTTGATAGAAAAAATTGAACTTTGGCAGCGGATGAATGTATTTCGCAGCCCGATGGTAGGTAGATTGGAATATCAGATACCACTTAGCCAAGGGATGTTTGTAGGGCAGGGAATGGAGCTTTTTTCAATAGCTCCAAAAATTAAATCCGAAGTAAGTGCTCAAGTAATGATCCCAATGACAGGAATAGGGAAAATTGCGGTGGGTCAGCGTGCGATTATTCGGCTGATGCACTATCCCGAAGAGGAATTTGGGGTGCTCGATGGCAAAGTCAAGAATATTTCCTATACACCAAACAAAGAAAAAATGTACCTAGCCGAAGTGAGCTTGCCCAAGGGAATGAAAACCTCATACGACCAAGAAATAGAATACCAACCCAATATGGAAGGCATAGCCGATATCATCACCAAAGATAAGAGCTTTTTGAACCGAATCTTTGAGCAGTTTTTGAAACTAATGAAGAAAAATAATGAAATGCCTGAAGCAAAGTCAGATAAAAATAAATCTAAGTAATTTCAAGCAAAAGATGGTCGTCGGATATACAAAATTCAGATATAACATTTTGGAAATCAATCAGTTTTTTTGCAATCTCTTTATTGGATATATTATTTACTTTCAAATGAATTACTTTGGGCGGAGTCATATAAAATTCGGAAAGTATTCTAAAATCATAATCTATGGTAATAATTGTCCATCCGTTTTGTTTAGCAAAATTCCAAATTGTAAAATCATCTGCTTTTTTAAAAAATTCAGTAACATGAGCACATTCAGCAAAATCATAGGAAAAGGCCTTGACAATTCTCCAAGAAATATTTTCATCCAAAAGAAATTTCATTATGAAATAATATATCTAGTTACTTCTTCACGTTTATTTGCAAAAGAAATCGCCGCTAAAATATCTTCTCTAGTCAGCTGTGGGAAATCTTCAATAATTTCTTCTAAACTCATGTCAGAAGACAACATTCTCAGAATATCCTCAATGGATATTCTAGTTCCCTTGATACAGGGCTTTCCAAAGCGAATTTCTGGATTTATCGAGATGCGTTCTTTCCAATTTTCCATAGGTAATTTTTTATAATCCTAACGCAAAAATATAAAATTAAATTTCATTTAAAAAATTAATCAATCCATTGTCGTTACTTTTCATTTTTAGTTTATACTTCTTTGTAAATTTATTTTCGAGAAAAATTGCAATTTATTTTATTTTTTTAGGATTTAATTTTTCGATTTCCGCCCAAATCTATACCTTGGATACTTGTATCACTTTGGCGCTCAAAAATAATTTTGAAATAGCCCAAACGGATATTCAATATAAATTGGCAAAACTCAATCATCAACAGTCTTATTTTAATCTGCTACCTTCGATTATTTTCAATTCTGGTGCAAATTATAATATAGGTTATTCGATTTCTCCACTTGATTTTAGCTTTATCGAGCAAAACACGCTTTCTGGTACAGCTAGTTTGTCAGCGCAATTAGTTTTGTTTCAAGGGCTGCAACAAATCAATAACATCGCCCAGCAAAAACTCCTGTCTAAAGCCGCTGCCCACGAACGCTCAGCAATAGAAACCCAAGTGAAAATCCAAACGATTACACTCTATTTGCAGGCATTATTAGCAGAAAGAGTCATGAGAATCAGTGAAAATCAATTGGAATTTAGTTGTCAAAACTTAGAAAAAAGTCTGGAACTCATCGACGCTGGCCTATTACCAAGTTCAAATAAATATGAACTCATCGCTCAGCTAAATTTAGATGAAGCCAATCACCTCAAAAATCAAAATCAGCTCAAACGCCAACTCTTTCAACTAAAAAACTATATCCGAATTGAATCCTATTTGCCTTTTGAACTCGACACTCAATTGGTACAATTACCCCATCCTATTGTCCTTAAAAAAGCTGATGTGGACTTGGATCAAGGTAATTTGCATTCGTTGATAGAAGCTGCTCGCTACAGATACGAAGCCGCACAAAAAGCCTTAGCTATGCAAAAAGGTAGTTTATTGCCGACTATTACCTTAGGCTATGCGCAAGGTACTAACTTCATCAATGCAGCCAAAACAAGAGAATATAGGCTGATAGCTAATCCAGTAATCGGTTTTACGCAAAATGGACTTGAGCCTGTCAGAAGCCTAAGTAGTAGTCAAGTCCTAACCTCAGAAATCAATACGCCTATCCTTACCCAGCTACAAAGCAATCGTCAAGAACAGGTTATGCTTAATTTTAGTTGGAATCTATTTGGAAAAATGAACAAACACACCCAAATCCAGACCGCTCGGCTCACCGAACAGCTCGCTGAAATTCGATGGCAGCAAGCTATTCAGAAATCGAAAGAAGAGTATTTCTCCACGTCTTTGCAAATAGAAAATGCCTACTCCGACTACATAGCCAATACCGAAATATATGAAGCCACCCAAAATAGCTACCAAATAGCCCAACAAAAATACGAAGCAGGCCTCATTACGCTCATAGAACTCAGCAATGTAACCGCCCAACTCCAAACCGCCGAAATCAACAAAGCCCGCAGCCTCATAGAATGGCAGTTTATCTATAAGATAATAATGGAGTATTATGGGAAGGAGGAATAGTGGATTTTTTTTAATTCATTTAATTCCGGACAAAAAGCACTTGAGGTCGATAAAATTTATTGTAATGACTGCATAATTTTTATGAAAATTGAGTTATAAATAATTGAACCCAAATTAGTCGTTAGAAATTGTAATGAGAGGTAAAAATACAATAAAATTAGGCATTTTGAAAAGTATTGAATAGTAAACTATTCTTATACTTTTCAAACATTTAAAAAAACAAACTCTATTGCGTATAATACCTTGATAGAATAGTTTAGGTCAATGAAATTGACCTATTACTAATTCTTATACGGTATTACTTTTCAAGAGTATCGTAAATGTCTAATTTTGC
>JALOMB010000129.1 GCA_025455685.1 Chitinophagales bacterium
AAGTCACTTCCTCATTCAGAAGATAAAAAAAGGCAAAACTATCCTTTAGAAAAAAAGATTTTATTTTTTATCTTTGTGTATGATTTTAAGTCTTTTGGATTTTACTTCACCCGACCTAACGGCTATACTTCATTAGACTATACTTTTGATTTTCACTTAGATGACTTAAAAAATCTAGCAATTAATGTAAATTTATAAAACCAATTAAATTTATTCAAATGAAAAATCATACAATTATATTATCTCTACTTGTTTTTCTATCTACCATTTTATCTTGTACTAAGTCCGAAGTACCTATAACAAGAAATCAAGATATTCAATATATTGAAGTCAATAAAACTTTAAATAAAACTGATAAGTTTTCTTATGATTTTGATAAAAATGGAATTGATGACCTCAAATTAAGTTTTAATTTAGTGGAAGAGGAGGATAATACTATGACTAATTTAAGTATATCGATACCTAATAATAATCCATTTAATTTTGATGTGGCTTAAGATAGCAAACTCACTACTTCTATTCCTCCGATAGTCTATTTGGGTAAGGTAGATGAAATCGTATCCAAAGATAATTTCAAATGGGCAGTCAGAGATAGTTTAAATGAATACGGTGTAGCAGGTGTCTTTGAGCGAACGTATTATCCTCAAGTAAATAAAGAAAAATATACAGGACATCAAACCCAAGGCAAAGTTTATATGCCATTTAGATATTATACTACGCAGTTTGGTATGGGTTGGGTCAATGCTTATTTGGTAATGGAACTGAGTAAAACAAGTGTTAAAATCGTATCTATATCTTATTACAAAGCTATTGAAAAACCAATTAAAATTGGTGAGGTATGAGAAAGATATTTTTTTTTATAGTTTTTTTTTGCTTATTAAATTCTTGCAGCAAAGAATGTAAAAGAGTTTGGAGAAATTATTTTGCAAAATATAGAGTTATAAAAGATTATGACACGTTTTCATTTGAACCATATAACTTTTATCCACAAAATACTCTAGAAAATATAAAAATGAATGATAAAATGTTAATGGAAGTATATTTATATGGATATGTAGATTCAATTAGATATGCAGATTCATTTAATAAACTTAGAAATATGGGCTACAGAGTTGAATTAAATTGGTACAAATATATTTATTTTCGAAATAGCGAAGAAAATGTTTTGTTTGGAGAGATTTGCCTTTTAATGCCAAAAAATAATGATTCTTGCGGATGTGAAATAGTTTATAATAATAATTGCAGACCTTAAAAATAAAAATTATGAAAAAGACTACAAAGTCCAAAAAGAATAACCAATACCTCTGACAACTTTGCCTAGCCGTAAGTCGCAGCGGTATGATTTTTTTTCTGGCAATTAGGATTTTATTTTTTATCTTTGTGTATTCATTTTCCTCTAAACTTGGCCTCAAGCAAACAACATGAAAATTCTTTCGATTGAGACTTCCTGCGATGATACCTCTATAGCGATACTTCAAGAAGACCAAGTCCTCAGTAGTATCGTCTATAGCCAAAAAGTACATGAAGCGTATCGCGGCGTAGTCCCGGAACTCGCCTCCAGAGATCACGAAGCCAAAATAATTGAAGTACTCGAAATGGCACTAGACGCCTCCAATACTCAAATAAATGAAATCACGAATATCGCTGTCACTCAAGGTCCAGGACTCATAGGTTCGCTAATGGTAGGCGTTAATTTTGCTAAAGGATTAGCTTTGTCCCTAGATTTACCCATTATACCTGTCAATCATATCCATGGACACATACTCAGTCCTTTTATTGGAATTCCAAAAGAAGTAATTGAATTTCCACATATTAGCTTCGTCGTCTCAGGAGGTCATACTTTTTTATTTCTCTTGAGAAATTTTCTAGAATACGAAATTCTAGGCCACACCATTGACGATGCAGCTGGTGAAGCTTTCGACAAATCTGCCAAAATGCTAGGCTTAGGCTATCCAGGTGGCCCAATTATAGACAAATTAGCTCAAGATGGCAATCCTGAGTCATTTACTTTTTCCAAACCGAATTTAGAAGGCTATAATTTTAGTTTTAGTGGCTTGAAGACTTCTATCCTGTATCGTGTGCAAAAAGAAATAAAACAAGATGAAAACTTCATAGAAAAGCATAAAAACGACCTCGCAGCAAGCATTCAGCTGAGTATCGTCGATATGTTGATGAAAAAACTAAATCAAGCCATAGCAACTCATAAACCCAGTCAAATATCAATTGCAGGAGGTGTAGCGGCAAACTCTGGGTTTCGAAAAGCCTGCGAAAGTTTAGAAGCAACTAAAAAAATTAAATTATTCCTTCCCAAACTTCAGTATTGTACAGATAACGCTGCAATGATAGGCTTTTCGGCTTACCATCAAATAAGGGACAACGAAATTTTTGATCAAAAATTTCAACCTTTTGCAAAATTTTCTGTCAAATAGATAAAATTTTATTATCTTTGCGCAGAATATCTATCATATGTTAACTCAAATCAATCATATCACTTCTTTTTTGCGCATCGCATTTTTAGCGCTTGTGTTAGGAATTGTGTTTTTTTTGAGTTCATTTCAGTCACCGACACCTGACGATAGTTATGTCAAAGTCTTCCCTACTCAAGTAAAAACGACTTTATATTTTATATCTGAAATTCCAGTGTATAAAATTGAATTATATAATTTACTTGGCAATATCGTATATTCTCAGGATAACTCCTCCAATATCGATATGTCTCTTATGCCACCGGGTTTTTACTTAGTGAAATATTATACACCTTACGGTGAGCATATCAAAAGAATTCAGAAGATGTAATTCATGCCCAGTAGTCTAAAGCAGCTCACTTTACCAGGTCTCAAACAAGTCTCCATATTTAAAATTCTTCAAACTTTTTTCAAAGAAGTTAAGTTACCTTTGCTCATTTTACGAAGTAAGGCTATAGCTTTTAGCTTCTTTATGGCACTATTTCCTACGATAATATTTATCTTTACATTTATTACTATTTTACCTATAGATAACTTAGCCAATAATATCATAGGTTATCTCAAACATATGCTGCCTGACAATCAAATGCTAGATTTCTTCATACCTTTGATCAATGAAACCATTACCAAGCCTAAGGTGAGTTTGTTTTCTGTAGGGCTTTTGCTTGTGATGTTTTTTATGAAAAATGGTGTGGTCACGACCATTCAATCATTTAATATTCATTTTGAGAAGCCCTCAAAAACAGAATTCCTAAGAATACAAATAGTTTCTTTATTCATCACATTTTTAGGTTTGTTGATTTTTTTGATGACCGTATTTTTAATAGTATTTTGGAAAACAATGCTCGCAATGATTTTTAATTATTTTGACTATGAGCAAAATGCATTGATATTTTTAATTGATATTTTTCGCTATGTCATTACGATAGTCATGAATTATTTCTTAATTAGCTGTTTGTATTACTACGGACCTTCGAAAAAGAATTTAGCCATGGATTTCCATAACATTGGTGCTATAATCGTAACGGCAGGCTCAGTCCTAATGACCTTTGTTTTTTCACATTACATCCACAATTATGCCTTTAAAAATAATATTTATGGTTCTTTGGGAATCGTTTTAATTTTATTGATATGGATATATTGGTATGCAATACTTGTTTTAGTAGGCTTTGAAATCAATAGGATTATATTTCGACTGAGCCATAATCGTCAAAAAAAATAAAGCAAATTGAAGAATATTCACTAATTTTGTCCCATTAAATGAATCAATGATACAAATAACCTTTCCTGACCAACGCGTAAAATCTTATCCTGACGATACTACACCTATGTCTGTAGCCAAAGACTTGAGTAATAGTCTAGCCGCTAAGGTTTTGATATCAGAAGTCAATGGTCAACTCCATGATTTACTTCGCCCTATTTCGGGTGATGCTGAGATTAAATTTTACACTTTCGACGATACGTTGGGGCGTCAAACCTACTGGCATAGTTCAGCGCATTTGCTCGCAGAAGCTATCGAGGCTCTTTATCCTGGTGTGAAATTTGGTATTGGCCCAGCGATTGAACGAGGATTTTATTATGATATTGATTTACCTGAAGGTCAACATCTTTCACATGATGATTTCGAAAAAATCGAAAACAAAATGCT
>JALOMB010000047.1 GCA_025455685.1 Chitinophagales bacterium
AAAGAAAATCGTGATCGATCGAAATCTTTCCAACCTCGAGAGAAACCAATAAACAAAATCGTATGAGCCAACGCATTTTGCAAGCACATTGCCAAAGCCCCACAAGCCCACCCACAAGGCAAAGCTTTGTCAAAGAGCTTGCAAAGCCAACCCAAAGAAAAATTGAATTAAAAAAATTTTCCTGCCCTTCTGAAAATAAAAAATACGCAAACGCACAGACCAACACGACACAAAAAAAGACAGTGAAACTCAACGTGGACAATGGTTTACAGACACGAAAGACAGAACACCAGCTGCCAACAGCGGTTCCTATGTAAGTCACTTCCTCATTCAGAAGATAAAAAAAGGCAAAACTATTCTTTAGAAAAAAATCTTAATTTGAAGGTCAGAATAAAATTGATTAGTCCTATAAGAAACCTATATCTCTATCAATTTTATCTCAATATGTATTTACTCTGGATTTTTCATTTCTCTTATGAACATATAATAACTATTGGATTTAAACAAGGATGACCCGCAAACTACACTATCCACCTGTAAATCAAACAGTTTTCGAGCTATAGCGGTATCTACGCCTCCATCGATCTGAATATGTATTTTTTTGGATATTGAATCCAATAATGATTTAAGCGCTTCTATCTTTTGATAAGTGTCCTCAATAAATTTTTGACCACCAAAACCGGGCTTCACCGACATAAGTAAGACCCTATCGATTTGCTCAAGATAAGGAGACAAAGAAGAAATAGGCGTTTCAGGATTTAGTACAGCTCCGAAACTTACCCTCGAAGGTGTCACCAAATTCATACATGCTTGAAAATCAAAATGTTCTATCGGAATAGATACGTTTTCTACTGCAGCATAAGAGATCACTTGCTCCAAGTAACTGAGCGGAGATTGAATCATGAAATGCACATCAATCGGAAATTTACCAAATGCATTTATCGCTTCCAAAACTGGAAAGCCAAAAGAAATATTAGGCACATTGACGCCATCCATGATATCAAAATGAATAAAATCTGCTCTGGCAGAAATGAGCTCATTGAGTTCATCTTCAAGTCTAAGAAAATTGGCAGACAATACAGATGGGGCAACTAATCTAGGTTTGTTTTTCATATCGTTAAGTTCGGTTTAAAAATGCTAAAACTGGAGATATATCTTCTGGAGTATCGACAGAAAACACCGGAAAATCTGATTGAGACATATAAATTGAATAGCCATAATATAGCCATTTAAGCTGCTCCAAAGATTCTATTTTTTCTAAATTCGTATCAGGTTTGGCTACTAATTCATTTAGAACTCTGACATCAAAGCCATACATACCGATGTGAAGCTTATAGGGTAGATCTATAGATGCTTGGCGATAAGGCACGGCACTTCTAGAAAAATACAAAGCTTTATCTTCGAAATCAGTTACTACTTTTATCTTGTTTGGATTTTGAATCAGCGAAAGATCATGACTAATATGATACAAAGAAGCAATAGCTCTGGGATATCGACATAACTTCTCTACCAAAATATCTATAGATTCTGGATGAATCAAGGGCTCATCCCCTTGAATATTGACTAAAAAATCATAATGTGCTCCTCGTTTCGCTAGCTGAGTTAAGGCTTCATGACATCGAGTTGTTCCGTTGAAATGAGTTAAAACGGTCTTCAAAACGGGAATTTGAAGCGCTTGACAATGGGAAAAAATTCTATCGTCATCAGTAGCTATATAAACGTCACTAAGAGATTTGGATTGAATGGCTTGGTAATACACCCGAGAAATCATGGTTTGTCCCTGAATTTCTACCAAAGGTTTTCCAGGAAAACGGCTTGAGTCATATCTAGCTGGGATGATACCTATGGTTTTAGAAGTCATAATCGCTAAGTTTATAGGTGTGCGTCTTTACATCAAAGGCTTTGATTTTATCTAATTTTAAATGGTGCACTGCGAAATTAATTAATTCTAATTCATTGTTCGAAGAAAAATTTGATTTTCGACTAAAATATAAGGCGCTCTGCCATAAAACCTCATAAGGCATTGCTCCGATTAGTTCGGATCCTAGCACTTTGACTTTCAATTCACTAGCCATAGCCTCTACTGCTTCATAGACTTCATGAAGGGAATAAGTCAAAATATTCATGAGATTCATAGACACCTGAGCAGATTCAAAGTCTTCCATATACCAGCCTATGGCTTTGACATGAGGAAAAAGACCTGTTTTTTTTTCACCTTCGTCTATATAGCCGGAACCTCTAATTTTTTTTGCAATTTCTTGGGCTATTGCGACATCTTTGGTATTAAGGCTAATATTGTAGGCAAGCATAATTTGACGAATCCCTAGAATAGAAGCACCTAGCTTGTGATTTAGGTCCCGACCATAGTCAGGTATAAGCATACCTTGCTTTAGTCTTCGCTCCATAGCTTCATATTGTCCTTTTCTAATGTAGGATAAATCAAATTGCGCTTTATTTTTGGCCATAATGCCATAAAAGAAAATGGTCAAATTATAAGTTTGACTTAAAAATTTTGCTAACCTATTGATTTCCTGCTGATAAAAAGTAAGATAAGGCTCGGATTCATTGCGTAAAAGTACAAAGGGACACACATCGATAGCACCAACTCTAGGATGAATTCCTTGGTGTTTGGTCATATCTACATGAACAGCTACGTGTTTATATAAAATTTTTGTAGCTTCAATTATGTTATGCCATTTTCCAATATAGGTAAAGACTGTTCTATTAGCCGATTTATTTAAATCAAAAGGAAAAACCCTTAACTCCTTGATTTGACATAAATCATCTTGAATCAACTGACATAGCGAGCGGTCTGATGAAGAGATATTGGGTATTGAAGCTATATCGATATCAAAGATTTCAATCATTTAAAAAATGTAATTTTATTTTTTTTATGCACAAATTTAATAAATTAGATTTATCTTTGCGTTTTATGTGTAAAATTATTTTTTTTACTAGGGTTTATATATTTTTATTTCTTATGCTAAGTTTGATGACTGTGGGCTGTGTCGATACACAAAAAGTCATCAATAGTAATAATAAGTCTTATAAATTTAGCAAAGCCAAGGAATGGTTTGAAAAGAAGAAATACTCATCGGCCTTACCTCTAATTGAGCATTTAATCCCATATTATAAGGGCACTGATACTGCCGAAGTGCTTTATTTTTATCTTGCAGAATCTTATTTTCAGTCAAAAGAATATTTCGTAGCTGCATATCACTACAACAATTTCAACGAACTCTATGGCAAAGGCACTCGAGGAGAATATGTGACCTATCAAATAGGGGAATGCTATTTCAAAGAGGTACCTAGAATTGAACTTGACCAAAGCTATACAAACAAAGCCATTGATCAGTTTAAAACCTATTTGAAGCAATATCCAAGCGGTAAGAAAGCAAATGAAGCCTTCGAACGTATAGAATCTCTATATCGAAATATCGAACTCAAAGCACTTCAAACAGCAGAATTGTATTATCATACCAGAAATTACAGGGCGGCAGTCAGAAGTTTCGAAAATTTGCTAAATACTTATCCCAATATCAAAGAATACGAGTCCATACATTATAAAATCATCGATGCTAAATTTCAATTTGCCAAGAAATCCATACCTTCTAAACAAGTCGAAAGGTATGAAGATGCGCTAAATACTTCTTTGAACTATCTCAACAAATATCCAAACTCACCTAACAAAGCTCAGATTATGAGTTTATATCAGAAATCAAATACGGAAATTATCAATGCTGCTTTAAACTATGCTAGAAGTCATTTTCCTATGCACGAACGTTCAAGTTATTATTTAGAAGCCATTTCAGTATTCAAAGAATATTATGAATTCTCAGATAAGAATAAAATTTCTGAAGATTTCCCTGATCAATGCTATTATTATATGCTAGAAGATGATTTTTTCATCGTAGATAATTTCAAAGAAGACCAAATAAAAAAACAAGCCTATCAAAACTTTATTTATAATTACAATTTGAATATTGATAAAATAAAGAGTGAATCATATTTACAGAAGGCCAAACAACTCAATGAAAAATTAAATTTAATCAAAATATAAATAAAATAATTTATGAGTAAAATTAATACTTATTTAAACAGCTCTAAGCAAACCCATATAGTAACTCAGAACCTAGATGAAGTTTTTAGTAAAACAGGCAATATCTATGAATCAATTGCTATAATTTCCAAGCGTTCTAAACAAATCGCTATGGAGCTCAAAAATGAGCTCTATCATAAACTCGAAGATATGAGAACGAGTCATGAGGAAATGGAAGAAATCAAAGAAAGTAGAGAACAAATAGAGCTAAGTAAGAAATATGAGAAATTAGCGCATCCTACGATTATTTCTACCGAAGAGTTTTTGCAAGACGAATTGGAGTTTCGCTATAGAGAGATAAGCAGTGAAAAACTATAGTTTATAAGTGTAATCTCAAAAAAATTAGATATTGACTAATGCTTTGATCAAGAGTTTAGATTTAGACCTTATCTTCGCTTGGATAAATGATTTGCTTTCTAGTTCAGGCGCTAAATTAAAATGGTCTCAATTTAAACTACTCGACAAAGAAGCAATCAAGCATTCCTATGCTATTCAGCAGGAGCTCAACTATTTAAGAGATATGGCATTGCCATATCAATTCGATCTCAGTGTGGATTTAACAGAAATTAGTCGTTATATTCACCTAGAAAATTATGTAGCACCTCAAGAAAAAATATACCATATATTTCGCATGCTTGACGCTTGGGTTCATCTTGAAGGTATATTAGATGACAAAACACCCGTTCTTTCTAAGCTTCTCTCGCCAATCGATACGCCTAATGACATACATCGACAATTGGATAAGGCCTTCGATGAACGTGGGGAAATCAAGGTTGATTTTGATATACGACTAGCGCAATTGAGAAAAAAGATTGAACTAACTCATCAAAAAATTTTGGAATCTTTTGAAAAAGAAGTAACTGATGCAAGTAACAAAGGTTTCTTAGCAGAAACAAAAGAATCTTATAGGCAAAATAGATTAGTATTATCCGTAAAAAAAGAATTCAAAAGACAAATAAAAGGAGTTTTGGTGGATATCTCAGATCAAGCAGGTATCTTTTATATTCAGCCGCAAGGATGTGCTCAAATGCAACAGGAAATTGAAGAATGGGAGCTAGAATACAGAGAAATACTGTATCAAATACTTTTGGATTTCACTCAAGATATATTTCAAGTGTTTTCTGTGGTCAATCAAATCAATGAAATTTTTTTGGATTTAGAAATAGAAGAAGCCAAAAGAAAATTTATTCAACTTTTGGGCGGCAACTACCCTATCATTTCAGATGAATTTCACATTAAATTGGGCAAAAACCCAATTTTGACTTATTTAGCTCTTCAAGAGTCTAAAAAAATTATACCTTTTAATCTCAGTTTAACTCCTGAAAAAAGGGGTGTTTTAATTAGTGGTCCAAATGCTGGAGGTAAATCGGTAATTTTGAAAACATTAGGTCAGTTTGCATTCATGGCTAGATATGGAATAGGGCTAACTTGTGAAGCACATAGTGAAATAGCATTTATTCATAATTTCTACGTGGATATTTATGATCATCAATCCATTGAAGATGAATTATCGACTTTTAGTGCCAAAATTAAAATTTGGAATGAAGTCATCCAAAAAGCGGGTAAAAATGATTTAGTCTTAATAGACGAATTGGGCTCAGGCTCAGATCCAAAATTCACGGCTAGTTTGGGACAAGTTATTTTAGAAGAAATAGCTAAGAGTCAAGCGTATTTCATCGGAACATCTCATTTTTCGGATATTAAGCGAAAATGTCAGGGTATTCCGTCCTTTGAGATGGGTGCTATGCTTATCGATACACAAACTTATCAGCCGCTTTATCAACTTCTCCTTGGCAAGCCTGGTGCTAGTTATACTTTTGAAATTGCCAAAAACAATGGTTTTCCTACAGCTTTATTAGAGCAAGCCAAAGCTTACATAGACCAAAACGCTTTGGACTATGAAGAAATCCTCGAAAAATTCAATGAAAAAGAACTAGAACTCAAATCTATAAAAGATGATATGCTCAGTCAGGATTTAGCCCTCAAAAAAGAGATCAAACGATGGGACAAACTCAATAACGAACTCGATTACCTAAGAAAAAAACTTAGTTTTGAGCGTTTAGAGCATAAACTCGAAAGTCAAAATGCGCAGTTAAATTTAATGAGAAATTTCGAAGCAGAGCTCAAAAAGAAGAAATCGATGAATCAGATTCATGAAAAAGCTTCTAGGCTAGAAGAAGAAAAAAAACACACAGAAGATGAAAAACTTAAGATTTATCAAAGTATTCATCAATACGACCCAAAAGATTTAAAGGTAGGAGATACCGTGCGTATCATTGATACTAGCGTCATTGGTACTATCGTATCCTTAAAAGACAAAAAAGCATTAATCGCTCAAGACCAGATTAAGATGAATATTGATATAGCTAAATTAGAACCTACACAAACCAATACCGCCAAAAAAACTACTAAAGTCAATTTGCTCAACAAAACAAATCTTACCCTTGAAGAGACCATTGATCTGAGAGGTAAAAATTTTTCAGAATCACTTGAGATTTTAGATGATATCATCAATAAGTGTTTAATTCATGATAAATCCTTACTTCGTGTAATTCATGGGAGTGGTGCGCTAAGACATAAATTAATCCCTTATTTCGACAAACATAGAAATATCATCAAACATCACGCAGCTGACGAGAAATTGGGTGGTATAGGAATTTCCTATCTTTATCTATAAACTAAACAAAAATGATACAAGATAAAAAATCTACCTTATTTGCTGCTTTGAGCATGATTTTTATCACGCAGGTTTTTCTGGCGGAGACGATAGGCGTTAAGATTTTTTCTTTAGAAAAGACTTTTGGCTTTTCTCCTTTAAATTATGAGCTTTTAGGCATTTCTCTATCCCTCAACTATACCTGTGGCGTGCTGATATGGCCGGTAGTCTTCGTGATGACGGATATCATCAATGATTTCTACGGTAAAAAAGGCGTGGCTTTCTTATCTACGAGTGCAGCAATTTTGATTTTGTACGGTTTTTTTGTATTTAAATTAGCTATTTTTACACAACCTGCTGATTTCTGGGAAGGCATGAGCGCTGCGCAAGGTGTTCAAAGCATGAATCAAGCGTTTTCTTTGGTTTTTGCGCAGAGTTCTTGGATTATCGTAGGGTCATTGGTGGCATTTATCATCGGTCAAATGGTGGATGTTTTCGTGTTTAGTCAGATTAAAGTTCGAAATTTCGATGCACCTATTTGGGTCAGAGCTACGTTATCTACGTTAGTATCTCAATTTATCGATAGCTTCGTGGTGATATATATCGCCTTCGTCATTGGTCAAGGCTGGAGCTTGAGTCAATTTATCGCCATTTCTATCAATAATTATTTTTATAAATTTAGCTTAGCCCTATTGATGATTCCCATTCTAATGCTTATTCACCGAGGTATCGAGCGATATCTCGGCGCAGACTTATCTCTAGAAATGAGAAAGCAGGCTATTTCTTAAAGAATTTGTATCTTTGCAACCTATAAACTATTTAATTTATGCGATTTTTATCCTTATTTTTGTTACTGAGCTTATACACTACCCTGCTTTTTGGTCAGAAAACTGATTGTATATATCCTTATGACGCCAAACATTATGATTTATCCGTTTTTTTTGATTCTCTTGGTGAAGGTAAAATTCGTGGAACCAATCACATTCTATTTCAAGTATTGAGGCCTATAGATTCGATAGTGATTCCATTATCCAATAATTTTAGAGTGACGAGTTTGAATTATGACGAAAAAAAAGCCTTTGATTTAGACTATCGTCACGAAGCACACAAAATCATCCTAAAGCCTGGGAAAAAGTTATTGCCCAATCAAGACTATGAACTTAAAATAGGCTTTGAAGGTTTTCCGATGCTAGCTAAGAATGCACCTTGGGACGGAGGTCTAGTTCAAAAGAAGGATAAAGAGGGTAATCATTTTATTGGAATTGCTTGTGAAGGAGATGGTGCGAGCATTTGGTGGCCTTGCTTTGACTCATGGCAAGATGAACCTGAAGATGGGGTAGATTTCAAAATCACGGTAGATTCTAGCTATACCGCTGTCGCTAATGGTCGTTTGCTCGGAGTTGAAGAAAATGGCGCACAAAAAGAATGGCATTGGCGCGTAAAAAATCCAATCAATCTCTATAATGTGAATTTCACCATAGGAAAAATGGCACACTTCTCTGATACGTTTTATAGTGCTGAAACTCAAGAAGTACTTGACCTAGATTATTATGTTTTGGCTTATAATTTAGAAAAAGCCAAAGCTCATTTTCAGCAAGTCAAGCCTATGTTACAAATTTTTGAAAAATCCTTTGGGCGTTATCCTTTTTATGAAGATGGTTACAAACTCGTTGAAACCCCTTATCTCGGCATGGAGCATCAGAGCGCAATTGCTTACGGCAATAATTATCAAAATGGATATTTTGGAAATTTAAATTATACAAACCAACATGAGTTTGATTATATTATTATTCATGAGTCCGGTCACGAGTGGTTTGGCAATAATATCACTGCAAAAGACCCTGCTGACATGTGGATTCACGAAGCCTTCACGACTTATTCAGAGAGTGTTTATGTCGAGGCGCTTCATGGCAAAGTAGCCGCAATTGATTATATCAATCATCATAAGAAAGGCGTCAATAATGAATCACCAATAGTAGGACCTTATTGTGAGAACAAAGAAGGTAGCTCGGATATGTACGCAAAAGGCTCCTTGTTTATCAATACCCTAAGACAAAAAATCCAGAATGATTCGTTGTTTAAAGCCATCCTCAAAAATATGAATGCGGAATTCTTTCATAAAACAATTGGCTATGAGGACGTATTGAACTACTGGAATAAGCAAACAAAGCTCAACCTTACGCCTATCTTTGAAACTTATCTCAAAAACAGTAAAATTCCACATTTACAAGTTACTACACAAAAGACAGGCAAGAATATCGGACTTTTAATGAATTTTAATCAAGTGGCTAAAGGATTTTCATTACCCGTATCAATATTTAATACCAAAACCAAAAAAACCAAAACGATAATCGTCTCAGACAAAAAAATGACCACTCCTGGATTTACAATTCCTATAACTGAAGGCAAGGACTGGGAAATAAATGATAAACTAGGTTATTTTAATCTAATCTTAATGAAATAGCCATGAAAACTTACCTAATTTGTTTTTTAGTTTTCTCTGTAAGTCTTCAAGCTCAGCAGACTCAAAGAAATGCCTCCAAAGCGCCCAAAGACCAGAAACCACCCAGGAGTTCCGGTACTATATCAGCAATACAAATCGCAGACAAAATCACTATAGACAATCTAAAAAAAGACTTGTATATCTTAGCTAGTGATAGCTTAGAAGGGAGGGAAACAGGTGAAATTGGTCAGAAAAAAGCTGCTGCCTATATTGCTAGAACTTTAAGAAACATCGGTGTAAAACCTATAGAAACCAATGGATTAAAAAAAATAAATATAGATAGCACTTCTCAAAAAAATATCCAAAGATATTGTCATGGATATTATCAAAATATTATGTTGAAAAACAGATATAGATATAGGCTCAATATTGATTTTGCGAATCGATATTCTATAAGTTTACATGACACAAGGAAACTTAGGGAATTCGAACAACCGAGTATTTCAGATATCAGTATGACAGATAGCGTCCATTTCGAAGATATCATTTATCATAGCTATCAGCTTTCTAAGGATTTGGAAAAAAACATTTACGAAATGCATAGAATTAGCGATACCGCTCAATTTCAAAAGTTTACAAATCAAACACCCAAAGGATTTTATCTATATCAAAGTGAAATTGCATTATCCACATTTAAGCATTGGGAAACGAATAGTTTGTTTCGCGATAATTTTTTTCTATATATCCTAGACGATTTAGGCAAAAAAGATACTTTATTAAATCAATTTGGAAACACTTTTTATAATACGACATTTATCTATGATACTGCCAAAATTAAACTTCCAAAATTAGAAGGCATTCAACCTATTGCAATTAAACAGTCAATCACTTTTTTGGATTCTAGCTTTTGGTCTGAAAATGTCCTGGCTTTTTTCGAAGGTAGTGACAAAAAAGAAGAGTTGGTGGTAATTTCAGCACACTATGATCATTTAGGCAAGAACGATAAAGAGATCTATTATGGCGCTGACGACAATGGTAGCGGCTCTTCTGCCTTGCTTTCTATAGCTAGAGCCTATCAATATGCATATAATCAAAATATCAAACCTAGACGCTCTGTCCTTTTGCTTTGGATGACTGGAGAAGAAAGAGGTTTGTATGGCAGTGATCATTATGTCAATTATCCCATTTTTCCTTTAGACAAGACCGTATGTGATCTGAATACTGATATGATAGGTCGCTTAGATAAATCCGCTAAAGATACGAATTATGTCTATCTAATTGGTAGTGATATCCTATCCAAAGAACTCGAAGAGGTCAATGAAAAAGCCAATCAGCAATTTACCAAGTTGCGATTAGACTATAGATTTAAATATGATGACCCCGATCAGTATTATTATCGAAGTGATCATTACAATTTTGCTATAAACAATATTCCCGTTATTTTTTACTTTACTGGAATTCACGATGATTATCATAAACCTTCGGATACACCTGACAAGATATTATTTCCCAAAGTACAGAAAATAGCTAAATTGATATTTCATACCTCCTGGCAAGTAGCCAATCAAGACCAAAGAATTAAATTAAACAAAGATTAAAGAGCTAAATAAAAAAAATAATTTATCTTTGTAACATTTCAGGGGATGTAGCTCAGTTGGCTAGAGCGCTTCGCTGGCAGCGAAGAGGTCGTGGGTTCGAGTCCCATCTTCTCCACTTGATTTATCTATTTAATAAAATGAGATAAATAGCTGTTGTTAACAAACCAAACACAAATCCAATTGTTGACAATATATTACCTGCTGTTGCTAGTCCTTTTTTCTTAGATTTAAACTTATCTCTCCTACTCGTCACTATTCCGATAAGCCCCAAAGGAATTGACAAAACAAGATAAAAAGCAGGAATTACTGACAATATCCCAAAAACAAATCCTGCTACAGAATCGTCTTTATCTGCTTCTTGGTATTCCTTTGACTCTAACGCTTCTGAACCTTTAATTTTGGATTTCCACTCTTTAGCTACCTCTTGTGAGATTTTGCTTTTATATATTTCACTTTTTTTTTGGGGTGAAATATCGTTTTTGATTAAATCTAACAAATACTGTTTTTGCTTCTTGGGAGAATAGTCTTTGATCTTATCCCAATGCACCTCTACCAATGAATCTACATATATATCATAAGCATCTTTTGGCGTATCTAATTTGCTGACGGTCTCAGGCATGACTACTTTTAGGACATTTACATGTTCGGCAGCGACATTCTGTACATTAAAAATAATGATGTACAAAAAACTTATTTTAACTATATTCATAAGGCAAATTTAGTAAAAAATTTATTTTTAAAAAATTTATTTTTATTTTTACGGTTTAAAATTGAAAGTGAATGTTTAAAAAATGGTATCTTAAGGCTATAGTACAGAAGTTTATATCTTTTTTACCATTTAGCCAAGAATTTAATTACTTTTTTCAAAGATTCATTACACAAGGAATTACTTTAAGGGATTATTATTTTTATGATAGATTATTACATGCTAAAAATCACATAGCTTCTTTCAAAAAACATGCTAAAGTGGATATACTTTCTAAAGTTGTCGAATTAGGTTCCGGTTGGCATCCAATTATCCCTATTAGTTTTTTTTTAATTGGTTCAGAGCAAATTATAACTTTTGACATACATAATTTAATCACCAAAAAAACTTTAGCCAAGACTATTGGCAAATTTTTAGAATCATATGAAAAGGGAATTTTGAATGATTATCTCGAAGTGCTCCCAGAAAAAATAGCGCTTCTAAAAAAAATTATCTTGAATTATGACACCCAGTCTTTTGAGGAAATTCTAGAATCTATTCATATAGTT
Organism: Chitinophagales bacterium; assembly: GCA_025455685.1. Classification (GTDB taxonomy): domain Bacteria; phylum Bacteroidota; class Bacteroidia; order Chitinophagales; family JADJOU01; genus JALOMB01. Next base: position 12,051 of record JALOMB010000047.1, read on the forward strand.
TATTTGGTTCAGGAAACAGGTATTATAGAAGAAATCAAAGAAAACTCAATAGATTTAATCGTTTCAAATAATACTTTAGAGCATATTTCCGAAGAAGAATTAAAGAATTTGTTTCTCCAGTTTAGCCTTTGGTTAAAACACGAAAAAGGTGTGATGTCACATTTTATCGATATGACAGATCATTTTTCACATTTCGATACTTCAATATCTGCACTAAATTTTTTGAAATATTCACCGAATCAATGGGCTTGGATAGACAATTCGATTCAACCACAGAATAGGCTTAGATTAGATGATTATATTTCCATTTTTCAAGATCAAAAATTCATACTCTTGGAGGTCAATAATCAACAAATGGAAAAAGCTATGTATGAAACACAGAAAATCCATAGTTCTTTTGCCCATAAAAGTGAAGAGATTCTATTAGTGACACATAGCCATATTATTTCAAAACTGGTTTAATTTTGGTTTATACCATCTTTTGGCAAGTTCTCTATGGATTTGAGCATAGGATGCATAATCGCAAAGAACAGCGGTGGAATGCAAGATAATACTATCATGCCTGCATATCCAGTAGGCATATTTGGGACTGTTTCAAAGTTTCTGAGAATTTGATAAGGGCGAGAAGCGATATAATGATGATCTGAATGGCGGGATAAATGAAATAAAGTAGCCCCACTAAAACTATGATTAGAGTTCCATGAGTGTATGGGCATGGTACGCTCATATTGACCGTTTTCTTTGCGATGCCTTCGTAGCCCATAATGCTCAATATAATTGGTCATTTCCAAAAGAGTCCATCCAATTATACAAGCACTTAAATATGCTATGCCGACGATTGTTCCTAGACTAAAAGCAGCAAAAATTGAAGCCCATTGAATTAATGTGAAGTAAAACATATCATTTTTAATAGAAAAAAAAGAAATTTGCTTTTGTTTTAATAATTTAAGCTGAATTTTCCATGCGCTAACCCAAGACAAAAAAATACTTTTGGGGATAAAGAGCCATACGATTTCATATTTTCGAGCGGATGCTGGGTCTTCATCCGTACTTACGGTGACATGATGTCCGTAATTGTGTTCGATGTAAAAAGACATTCTAAGTGAAGTCCACAGACAAGCTTTACCGATAAATCGCTGCCAGGAATTCATTCGATGTCCGAGTTCATGACCTACATTGATTCCTAAAACACCGCAGCACATGCCCATAGTTAGAATCCAACCTATTAAAGTAATCTGAGAAACTTGCTCGCCAAAATGATAAACCGTATATATAAATGAAGATAAAATTAATAATTGAATTATTAAAATAGACCACAGCATCAAATCAAAAAATTTATTTTCTATTAGTTTGGCTTCAGCCTCTTTACTTTCTGGATTATCTTTGGAAGGAGGAATGATTAAATCAATTAGGGGCACAAGTACGAATACAAATAGAATACCACTATATGCAAGCCATCCTTTATTTGAAAAGGATACCCAAGCTAAAATTGGAAAAATAATAGGCGAAAGTAAAAATTTAAGATAAAAGAAAGTATCTTTTGATTTCATAGAATTAAATTTGATACAAATATAATGATTTATCCTTTATTCACAAAAGAAATTTAATTTTAATAAACTAAATTAAAAAATTCAAATCGGAATGCTTTAGCCTACGACTTAGCCTAAGGATAAATTATATTTTTGAATTACATACGAGATTTTTTTTAGACTTAATCTCCTTTTCTCGCTTCAAAGCTTCCGTATATGATTCATAAGATTCATTATAAACTATTTTCCAGTCATCCGCTATACTCGTAAATCCCTAAATTTTTGACCATTTATGTCTGCGTAATCTTTACTCAAGGATGTCTTGTATAGCACCAATGTAAAATCTGTAAAGTTTTCTGAATAAAGAAAATAGGTAAAACATACATATATGTTTTACCAAAGACAAAATAAAAAAGCCCTGCATCTCTGCAAGGCTTAAAAATACTAGTGGAGGCGACAGGAGTCGAACCTGCGACCCTCTGCGTGCAAGGCAGATGCTCTAGCCAACTGAGCTACGCCCCCAAAAAAATGCAATTATTCATAAAGAAAAACTACAATAAATAATAAAAAAAGCTCTAAAAAAAAATCATAGAGCTAATATTTAAAAAAGTAATAAAAAGAGATAATAAAGGGCCCCTAAGCAAGTATTGTGTATTC
>JALOMB010000130.1 GCA_025455685.1 Chitinophagales bacterium
AAATCGCCTTGATTTCGGCTAACTCCTTTTCGCTCATTGCGCGCGAAAACAAAGTCAAAAGCTGTAATTGGATAGGATTTAATTTGGTGGTTTGCATAAGTTATTGGTTATCAATTTATTTTGGTTACTTTGTCAAATTGACTAAAATCGGTTTCTTCTCAAACAATAAATACGCTTCGCCTCGTTCCAGTTTACCTAGTTTTTGTAGCATTTCTCGGGCTTCTTGGCTAGATAGACTAAATTTTTGCTCTAAAAACTTATGAGATTTAGGCGTTGACTTTAGAATAATAGGAAATTCTAATAGTTCCAAAAAATCAGATTCTGCAGTATCATAATCATCAGGTGATTGAGATGCTAATATAATTCCTCCGCCAGAAGAACGCACATCTTTAATCATTTTTGCTAATATTTTTGAACGTTTAGGGTTATCCAAAAAATAATGTGCTTCATCAATCACAATAAAAGTACGAATTTGAGTAGCTTTGCTTTCGGGATTTATAGGTGCAGTTCCTAAACGTTTTAACTCTGCGTGAATTTGGTTTAAAACGAAAAAACAAACTAATTCTTTATTACTTTCTAAGGCGTGAATATCTATAATCAAAGTCTTATTAGTCCAACTTCCATAAATTAGTTCAGTATTTTCAGCAAAGTAGTTTTGCTCGACCATAGGGCGTAGAACCGAAGTAAGCGAATCAGGGCGAGGATTAATTTGTTGTAAAATATCTCTTACAATTCTAAAATCGGGGTATGGATTTGAGTTTTGATAAGCCTGTAAAACAGCATCATATAAATTTTGTTCCTGAACTTTGCCAATACTTGCTTCTACATTCTTTACAATCTCAACTATTCTTTCAGCCCTCGCAACTTGCTCTCGTTCATTATTTTCTACCCCAGCAAAAATATTTAATGGTAAAGGTTTTTCTTTGATATTTATCACCTCAGCCATCGTGGCTTGCACAAACTCCAAATCTTTAGCAATATCACCGTCTTTGTAATCAAAAACGATGAAATGGGTTTCATAATCAGAATTTTGGCGGATTTCCCTAAGTAAATGTTTTAAGAAATAGGTTTTGCCTGAACCAGAACCACCAATAATGCCAAAATGAGGATTGTTTGCTGTATTTATACTATATTCAATTGCATTTTGAGTTTGTTTTTCTGTGCCTATTTTCACTTTTAAAACTCCTTTTTTATCATTTTCAAGCCTAAAATTTTGTAAAGGCGTGTCCAAGTCATCCATTCTGGGCATTATTCTAACCAAATAATCATAACCTTTTATCTTCTCTGTGTCATTAAAAATTATCCATAAACCGTGTTCGATATGTTGAGTGAGCAAATCAACATATTCATCACCTTCAATCTTCTTTTGATATTTTTGGGAGAGTAGAGCCTGAAAAATTATACCTTGCCCTTGTTCAATGGTCGTTAATTGAAATCCTCTTTTTTTATGGGTATTTACTTTGTCCTGTACATCGAGTGTGGGTTCAGGAATATTTGGCATCTTATTAATCTGTAATGAACGACCAAAAGCTATGCGTAATGGAATTAAATCATCTGCGCTTCCAAATTTAAGATTTCTTTTGATTGATTGAAGATAGTACGAAGCTACCTCAGATATAGTAATGCGGTCTTTCATAATTAACTTTATTTAATTTGCAAACGGATAACCACGTGTGATAGATGATTCGCCATTAATACTATAAATTGTAAAAGATTTTGCTACACAAGGCTTAATAAGATCATAATAACGACCTACAATTTCCTCATCTTGTGAAAGCAATATAACTTGATGACTTGCTTTAGGGAAATATTTTGTAACTAAGTTTTCTCGATGCGAACTATCTAGTCTGCCAAAAGGTGTATCAATGACAATTGGTAAACTTTTTCCTGATACTTTTACTAAAGCCCAAAGAAGCGAAATAGCATATATTTCTTTTTCGCCCGCTGAAAGTTTTGTTTTATCTATTTCAATATTATTATAATCAAATAATTTAACCTCAAAGTTAGCATCAGGATTGATTTTGACAGCTTTGATATAATCAGGTTTATGAGTTAGGTTTTGCCACATTTCAAATATAGCTTCTTCAAGTTCATAAGTTCTTTTAGCCTGATATTTCTTCTGAAAATCTTTGATAGTAGCTTGTAATTTTTCGCAATACTCAATCTCTTTCTTTTGTTTGTTGTTCAATTCGGCTTTGTTCTGCCAATTCGTAATTTCTCGATTAACAATCTCTAATTTATTTTTGCTTTCTTGTATGTCAAACTTAAAATCTTCAATTTGCTGTTTTTTTCTACCAATTTCTTCAATAATTTTTCTTCTTGTATCATCCAATTTTTGGGTTTCATCACTGCTTTCACCAGACCTTATGTTTACTTGACGGATTTTATCTAATGTAATTTCAATATCTTTCAATTGAGAGGCTTTGTTATTAAGGCTCTTAATAATGCTATTGTTAAGTGTATTGAAAAATTGTTTGATCTTAATTTTATCAGGAGGGGGTAGATTATGGATGATTTTTATATCTTCAGATAAATCAATAGATTCTCCATTTAATAAAAACTTTCGTATTACTCTATCTATTTTTGATTCAAAGTACCTTTTTTGATTAGGTTTAAGTTTTATATCCTCTGGTTCTTCTCTAAATATTTCAGAAATAATACCATCTATTTTGGGTTCTACGGCTTCTTGAGTAGCTAATTGACGTAAATACTCATCTTCTTTATCTAATTGATTATCCAATTCCTCGAAAATGCCCTTAGTTAAGATAAAAGGTAAATAGTCTTTTGAAATATCCAAATAGTCTTTTTCTAAAGACTCTCTATTTTCCTCGAGCTGCTCTTTTCTTGATGAAATGCTATCCCGATTATCATTACTAAGGCGCATTATACGTTTTGTTTCATTATTGATTTTTTCTAAGTCAATATCCAGATTATCTATCTCATCATTTAAAGTAATAATTTGGCTTTTAAAATCGTCTATTTTTGTTTCTAAATCCATTTTTTCTCTTTCACGTTCAAGTATTTTAGCATTAGAGTCTTTATTTTTGTTGTATTCTGCCAAAATCTTCATTCTTACAGAGCCAATATCCCCGGAAAGTTTTGCATATAAATTAATCCCTAAAACGTCTTTTAATGAATTAGCAAACTCCTCATCTGAATCCGAAGCAAAATCTTGAATTTTCTCACCATCAAAAAAGAAAAACTGAGAAACTTCGTAAGGTAGGATAGCATTAATCCTCTCTTGATATTCACTCGATGGCAAATCTTCTATTAAATCTCCATTTTCTAAGATGGTAAAGGTTTCATTTTCAAGTATTAAGTTTCCTCTATCACTTATAAAATCCCAACGCCTTCTAAATGACACATCTCTAGGAACTTCACTTGTAATAGGCAATTCTTTTATTAAAATTTCTACTGACATATCAAGTTTGATTTGCCCACTTGTTTTTATATCATTATTGAGCAAGGATATAAGATATGAGGTATAATTTTCGCGCTTTGCCCCACGAGTAGGATAAAGTTTTTTTGCACCTTCTCCATAGAAGCACAAAAACAATGCTTCTAGAAATGAGGTTTTACCAGCACCATTTAACCCACCAATCAATATGATATTTTCATTGTCATCTAAACTATTTTCAAGGTTTTCTACTTTTTGAGTTCCTTTGAATCCTTTAAAATTTTTTAAATAAATAGCAGATAGTTTCATTTTTATTTTTATACTAATTTATCTTAATTTTCAACAGTGAGTAATAAAATATAAACTACTTGATTATCAAATACTTACGCTTTAATCTCCATAAAAATCTAAAATTCCTTGCAAAACCCCTAATAGCTGCTCGGGATTTTCAATACCATAAAAACGGGTGTCAATGTTTAAAATTTTGTTTTCTAAGCGTAGAAACTGCCAAATCAACCCATTGGAAACTGCTCCGTGGATGACT
>JALOMB010000001.1 GCA_025455685.1 Chitinophagales bacterium
TGAAATACAATACCTCAAAGACTGGGAACGCCACCTTAAAGTACTAGTGGACTCCTATCCTGAAACCAAATTTATAGTAACGGGGTCGGCAGCCGCAGCCTTGAAATGGCAAAGCACCGAAAGTGGTGCGGGTAGATATACAGATTTTATATTGCCCCCACTTACATTTCAGGAGTACATTCATCTAAAGGATATGAACCACCTAATGTATCATGGAAAAATAAACTACGGAGAAAATCAGATACCATATTATCTTTCACACGACATAAAAGCGCTAAATAAAGAGTTTGTACATTACTTAAATTTTGGTGGTTACCCAGAAGTTGTATTAAGTGAAAAAATACAGAGTGATATGGGACGATACGTAAAAAACGATATTGTGGATAAAGTATTACTTAGAGATTTGCCAAGTTTATACGGCATAAAAGACGTACAAGAGTTAAACCGATTTTTTTCTTACATAGCCTATAATACTGGTAATGAATATTCTTACGAAACCATGAGTAAAGAAAGTGGCATACAAAAAGATACTTTGAAAAAATACCTAGAATATTTAGAAGCGGCATTCTTAATCAAAGTATTGAACAAAGTGGATGTAACGTCAAAACGACTAAAACGAATAACCAGCTTCAAAGTGTATGTAACCAATCCATCATTGCGGACTGCCTTGTTTTCTCCGATTGGTGAAACAGACAATGAAATGGGGAATATGGTAGAAACTGCGGTCTTATCGCAATGGATGCACAGAGAAAAATTAGATTTAACCTACGCCCGATGGAAAGAGGGAAGAAATGAAGGAGAAGTTGACTTAGTTTTGGTTGATGATAAAAAATATAAACCTCAATGGGGTGTTGAAATAAAATGGAGTAATCGGTATTTTGAAAAACCAAACGAATTAAAAAGTTTAATACATTTTTGTAAGAGCAACCATTTAAAAAATGCTTTGGTAACATCAATAGACCAATTAGGTATAAAGCAAATAGAAGGTTTATTCTTTTCATTTTTGCCGGCTTCAATATATAGTTACAATATTGGCGACATAACATTAAAAATGAAGAATCAAAATTAAAGTTTATAAACAACGAACCTGCTACAGACGCTCCTATATCTTTTCATTCTTCATTTAGTAAAGATTTTTTCTCAAAAAAAAATTTTTTTTATATTTGTTAGATATTTAAGGCTTTTTCAGAAGTTTATGATATTTCAAGAATAACTACTTCATTCAAACGAAACTAATCTTACAATTTCTTTTTTTATTAAATTTATGAATCCCAAAACCAAACAAATCATCTCAGAAATCAAAGAATTATATAATAAAATTATAATCTATTCTGAAGAGATAAACGAAACCGAGAATATTGCTATAGGCAAAGAAATTATATCGCTTTGTGAGGCGCTAAAGCAAACGCATAATCCCAATTTTGAAGCTGAATTTTGGCAAATACGGGTTTATGCCAATGTAGCGGAACTAACCGATGCCAAAAAAATCATTGAGTTGGCAGACTATGTCATTGCCAATTCGCAAGACCACAAGCAGCTTTTTGAAGCCTACGACTGGCTCACCTGGACCTATAAGGAACTACTCAATATTGAAAATCTATCCCTTGAAAACCTTGAAAACAAACTGATAGACATCTCAAAACTTCCTAAAAACAAACGCTGGATTGCCGATTCTGAGTTTGGAAATACCTATTATCAAATGGCGATGATTTATCGTGATAAGCAAATTGTAGAACAAGCCGCCAAGTATTATCAATTGGCCTTTCGGCATAATCCTAATGTATTTTTGGGCGATGAAATAGCCTATCTTATCGAGAACGAACACCCACTTGGTTATGAAATCTTTAAAAGCCTTCCTTCAGATGATTTTATACCCGATTTAATTCCTTTGGGTAAAGAAATATTCAAAAAAATTCAACAGGCACAAGAAATAAGTTTCGATGAGCTTTTTTTGTGCTATTATACAATGGCAAGTTTAGAAAATAGAAAACACCCTAAAAAAGAAATCATTCAATTTCTTTCCGTTGCTTGCAAAAAAGAAATAGATAAAAACGCTAGCAATGCAGACCCCTTGAGATTTTTGGGATGGATAAGTCTGTGGCTAGAAAAGAACAATTCTAAGGCTTTTGAATATTATAAGGCCTATATTGCTCATCCTAAGGCTAGCTTTAATTCTTATGCCATTTACAATTATATCAAATTAGCCCTAGAAAATGATGAAGAAATAGACTATTCTTGCTTTAAATTAGATACCAATAGGCCAGATTTAATCTATCAATTATTAAATATACTTCAAGATAAGGTATTGGATCATATCAATAATTTAGATGATGAAGAGAAAGTAGATGATTTCGAAAAAGATTTTTTTAGAAATAAGGTTAAGCAACTACAAGATTTTATGCTTCAAATTGGCGAAACGGCTTTTCAATTATTTTATAACTATTTTTATAATGGAGCAGGTAGTGTATATGCCAATAATAAAAACACTTTTGCTTGGCTTTGTAGCTATTATGGGGCTTTGCTTACCGATATAGCACTCGAAGACACCGATAAAACACCAGAAGAAATAGAGGCATTATTTCAAAAAGCCTATTTTGTGCAATTTACGGGCTATTACAGTGATCCTTGGTATGAAGCCTTAGGTGCAGCCGAATATAGTCTTATTCAAACCACAAATTATAGCGACCATATCAAATATTCTTGGCAATGGCTAGATGAAGTGCATAAAAATAAGTATGATGAGCAAGGTTTCATTAAATCTAAATCTGAAATTTTACGGGTGTATAACAATATTGTTTTTGCTCATTTTGAATTGGAAGAATATGATAAGGTTTTTGAACTTTTTGAAGTCTGTAAAACCTATTATAATCAAGCAAATGATAATTCTAAAATAATGGCTAATCATCTTTTTGGTATTGCGAAATGTGTTTTTGATGCCTATTATCATTTAGAAAAGCACGAAGAAAATCTTAGAGCGATTGACCAATTTTTTAGTACTACCAAAGCGAGCAAGATTCTTCCAAAACAGGCTATAGAGATAGGTGCAGCTTACAAAGTAAAAATTTACGATGCCCAAAAAAACTTTGAAAAAGCATTAGAGGCCTATCATCAATTAGGAAATAATCCTAAAGACAGTTTTGCTATAGCTATCCAAGAAGATTATGCATATTTGCTCAATGAAAACAACGCTGTATCTTATGAGGAAAGGCAAATGGAATTTATAGAATTAGCCAAAGCCCTAGATATTTATGATTCTGAATTTACACCTGCACTTCATACCCAAAACTTACATGATGAAGCCAAGTTATCCTCAAAAATAATTGAAATCGTTGAAAATATTGTTACTCAAGATGGCGACGAATTAACGGTATGGTTAGATGAAGATATGGCACTTACTTTGGCAAGAGCAGTAGTTAGAGCGCATGATGATGAAATTTCGGACAGCGATATTACCTTGACTTTTGTGGAAAAAAAAGTGAGTTTTCAGTTTTTATGTGCCCAATGGAAAAAGGAAAATTCAGGTATTAGGAAACTCTTTTCAAAACAACAAATTCAAAATCACCCATTTGTAATGTACCACTACGATATAGAAGAAGATACCCAAAACACAAAAACCTATAATAAATGCAACGACGAAGAGAAAAGAGATCTAGAAAAAATTTGGAGCAAACTATGTGCGATGTTAACAGATAAGGAAAACATAAATTTATTGAGAAGTTGATATTTTAAAACACCTTTGCTTACAACATTTGATTTAACAACTCGCTGAGCGTTCAAACTTGAGCTATTTCTCCTATATGTCTATAAGAAAAATCTTTATGCAGCCTGCTTTTGCTTTCTAAATTTATCAAAGAGCCAAATATTGCCAAATATCATCAACATCCCATAAAAGCTATCTTCCAAGGGTATTGTACCGATACGAAATCCGCTAAAATGTGCTTCGTGATACCACACCACAGGTTTTTCTGTGAAGAATCCGGTTAGAAATCCATTGCTCAATAAAAAAAAGGGATAAATAGCGAAATAGGTCTGGTAATACCTAGATAAATCTAATTTGGTTAGGATACTATAAATTAAAAAAATTGCTAAAAATCCAAAAGCCCACATAGCATACCATTTCCCAAAATTGACCAAAAACATTATAGAACTTACTATAATTATGGAGTAAGTCACATATTTTTGTGCATTGGGCATGGAAAACTTGGGTAGGATAAATTCAAAAGCAAAATAAGTAAAGACACAAGCAAAGGGAATACAAATAAAGAAAAGGATTTCTTCTATGGGTAAATGAAAGAAATATATCCCTATTAGAAAGTCTGGAGTAAATCCCCATACTCCTCTATAGGTAAATAAGACATCCCAAAGGATAAACCAGGCTGATACGACCAAGTTGGCATATGCAAATGCTTTAAATTGTCTAAAAAAAGGCCATTTTGGATAGAAGCTCGCCAAAAAGGGCACCAAAATACATCCTAGATTGACCAAAAGATAGGCATAAGACTTCATGCTTCGTCAAATTTAAAGTATTTTATTGGTACATATAGCATTCCGAAGCACTCTCCATCTTCTTTTCCGAGGTGTTTATGGTGTTGTTTGTGTGCTCTTCTCAAGCCTCTGAAATATTTGTTGTTTAGATTTTGAAACCAAGAAAACCTTTGATGAATGACCACATCGTGCACTAGGAAATAAGCGATACCATAGAGCAAAATACCTAAACCAATAAAAAATAGAAATCGATGCTCGCTATACGTTCCGAAATAAAAGAGCAACACGCTAGGTACCGCGAAGAAAAAAGCAAATGCATCATTTTTCTGAAAGATATAATTTGGTTTTGGTTGATGATGATCTTCATGAAGTATCCAAAGCAAACCGTGCATAATATATTTATGGGTTGCCCAGGTGATAGCTTCCATGATTAAAAAAACAGATAAGGTAACTAAAAAATAGAACATAATTTATAATTTATATTGTGAAATAATTTCGGAAAAGGATTGTGAAATAAACTTAGAAACTTTATTTTCCTTGATTTTATTTTCTAATACGGTTTTATCTTCCTGTATTTTTTGGTTATAGTTGAGCATTTTAGGGGCTTTCAGTTGAGAGAGCAGCCTTAGGTAGCGACCATAGATGCAGTTTGGTTTAGAAGTGATATATCGCTCGAGCATACCTTTTCCTTGATTAAAAGCTTTTAATTTAGACCACGGCATCGTTACATATTCTGCTTTTTTCATGGTCGCTACTGCCAAAAAAGCATTTTTTTCAAGAAATGTGCTATTGTTTACATACTCAACAAAGCTGTCTAGGCTTGTTTCGCTATTGATTTTGTCCATTTTGTAAAACAAGTCGTCTTGAGCAACAATATTAAGGAAGGCACATAGGAAAAAAAATGTCCAGAAAACTCTCATATTGCGTTAACTTTTAGCTTCAAATAAGATTTAAACAAAATATAGGCTTTTTTTAAGTTGTTGATACGCATTCTTGACTCTAAGAGATGTGACACCGGTGAAAGTTCGACAAAATGAAGTAAGGCTTTATAATAATTATAGCTTGTGAATACGCCTAGTTTCGCTCCTTTAGGAAGCTTGCGTATACCAACTAAGGCTATATTTAGGTCTTGTTTGATATCTTCTATGATTGCTTGTTTATTTGTTTCATTTAATTCATTAAAATTGAGATTTGGAAAATAAATTCTTCCTAATTCTTTTTTATCACTTTGATAATCTCTCAAAAAATTTATTTTTTGAAAGGCAGAGCCTAGCTTCATCGCAAAGTCCTTTAGTTCTTCGAAAGCTCTGTCTTCTCCGTTTACGAAGACTCTAAGACACATGAGTCCGACCACATCGGCCGAACCATAGATATAGGCTTGATATTCTTCATTCGTCTTATATTCTTTTTTGGATAAATCCATATACATGCTCTTGAGGAAATCCTCCACAAATTGCGCTAATCCAAATTTTCTAACGACTTCTTGAAATGCATTTAGAATTGGATTGGCACTTATGCCCTGTTTTATAGCTTGATGATATTGTTGGTGAAAATCTCTTAACATCTCTTCCTGAGGATATCCATGAAAAGAATCGACAATTTCATCAGCAACTCTTACAAATCCATAAATGCTATAAATATGATTTCTAAGGGATTTGTCTAAAAGTTTAATTCCAATAGAAAAACTCGTGCTATAAGATTTGGTGGTTAGCTTCGCTATATCTACACTAACTCGGTCATAAAGTGACTTCATGGGTGATATTTTTTGATTAATTGACTGACGATATTGCCTGAAATAATGGCAGGCGGCACTCCTGGCCCAGGTACGGTGAGCTGTCCAGAAAAATACATATTGTTTACTTTTTTGCTTTTTAGCCTAGGTCGGAGTATATGGGTTTGCAGCAATGTATTGGCAAGGCCATAGGCATTTCCTCTGAGCGAATGATAGACATTTTGAAAATCTCGAATTCCAAAATATTCATAAAATATTACTTTTTCTCTGAGGTCAATTCCTGTATTTTCATGAATTCTTCTAAAAATTTCATCTAAATAATCTTTTGGATTGCTTTTGTCTTGGTCGATATCCGTGGCTATAGGGATGAGAAATATGCCGGCTTCTTTGCCTTGAGGAGCTACTGTATCGTCTGACATCGAGGGAAAGCTAGTATAAAAAAGTGGCGCAGTAGGCCAAGATTTATTGGTATAAATCGCTGCAATATGCTGTTCGAAATCAGAATCAAAAAACAAGGAGTGATGTATCATTTCAGGGATTTTGCCCTCAAAGCCAACATAAAAAAGCATTGCTGAAGGTGCTAGGGCTCTTTGATTCCAATAGTTTTGTGTGTATTGTCGATATTTTTCGGGCATTAGCGCTTCGGTATGGGCATAATCAGCGCCACTGAGCAAGATGTCACAGTCATATGTGCCTTTTTCTGTACGAACTTTTGTTACTAAATTTTGTTCTATGACGATTTCCAAAGCCGCTTCACCTGTTTGGATTTCTACGCCTTGGCTTATCGCTAAATCTTTCATGGCCAAAGCTACTTGATGCATGCCTCCTTTTGGATGCCAAGTGCCCAAACCTATATCTGCATAATTCATAAAATTATAAAACATAGGAGTATTGCTCGGTGTCGCTCCTAGAAACAATATAGGAAACTCTATGATTTTCTGAATTTTTGGATTTGAAGAGACTTGTTTGGCATCATAGCGAATTGTTTTGACAAATTCATCAAGTTTTAGCGCAGCATCAAGGGTTACTAATTCAAAAATACTTTCGCCGGGCTGATAGACTAGATCCTTAATGGCTATGTCATAGTTTTTTTTGGCATTCGTCATAAAGCGCTCAAATCTCTGTCCACTTCCGGGATCGATAGCTTCGAAAGTTTCTTTCATTCTCGGGATATCAGCGTAATTGTCGATATAGTCTTGTGAACCGAAATATATTCGATAACTCGGAATGAGTTGGGTTAAGGTATAGTAATCACTTGGTTTCTTGCCGAAATCCTGGAAAAACTTATCAAAGACATCTGGCATCCAATAAAAAGTCGGCCCCATATCAAAGGTAAAGCCCTCACGTTTTAATACATTTGCTCTGCCACCAATTAGATTGTTTTTTTCTAGTATTTTTACTTTATAGCCCATTTGAGCTAAATAGTTTGCTGCTGATAGACTAGAAAAACCCGCTCCTAAAATTACAATCTTTTTCATTGGGTAAATTTATAAAAAAAATTTTTTTTTATTTGGTTTTTAACGTTCCGCATTTTCTTTAATTCGTACAAAATAAATCTTTAGATTTCTTATTCAAAGCTAAAAAATAAAATTCCATTCTCGATAAAAACTATGCACCGAATGAGCTTTTATCAGCTATAATAAAATTGTGTTGAATATGGTACTATTATCCTTTGTGTTTTTTATTTTAATCTTAAATGATACCAAATAGACTATTTATTTAGGTGCTGATTTCACAGCAAGTTTATGAAGCAATCTAGGGAAAAATCGTTTGAGAAAAATACCAAATACTTCAAATCCACCGACAGAAATTTCGTGTTTGTCTGTTTTAATGGCTCTAATGGTTTTTTTGGCTAAAATCTCTGGTGCTATGCCACGTTTTTGATTTTCGTCAAAATGCTGATATTTTTCTCCCATAGGCCCTACGGCATTATATGAAATTTCGGTATCAACATATCCTGGACAGACCATCAATACGTCAATTTTCTTGTCATATTCTGTACGCAAAGAGTCAAAAAATCCGTGAAGGGCATGTTTGCTTGCTGCATAACCTCCTCGTGCCGGTGAGCCTAGTTTTCCGCTTACACTTGAAATCACTACGATTTTAGCAGATAAATTCTTTAGTAAATAAGGTAAAACGGAAAGGGTAAGTCCGACTACGCCAAAAAAATTGACTTGCATTAATTTTTCATATACCGACAAGTTTGTCTCAGCAATGAAGGCTCTTTGTGAAATTCCTGCATTATGGATAAGTATGTCTATTTGACCAAAGAAATCGATTACTTCTTTCGTTTTTATTGGGAAATCTTCTGGCTTAGTCATATCTATTGGTAAAATCAAGGTATGATTTGCTGGTAGGTTAAGTGATTTTTCTACTTCTTTTAATTTTTCTATGTTTCTAGCAGACAATACAATCTTAGCGCCTTCTTTAGCACATTGAAGAGCTAGCGCTGCTCCGATTCCTTGTGAAGCTCCTGTAATCCATACTACTTTTTGTTTTAGCTGTTTCATCGTGTCCTGTTTTATTTTCAAAAATAAAAAATATCTTTTAAAAGTAAAAAATAAAAAAAGTTAGTTTATCTATTTTTAGCTAAATTTGCGTACTCTGTAAACCTATGACTATTATAAACAAAATCACTGCAAATAAATTCTTTAGACCGATAGCCTTCTTGGTCCTTGTTTTATTGCTCAATTTACTATTCTACAAAGTATATATGCGGTTTGACCTGACATCGGAGAAACGCTACTCTCTAAGTGAAAACACCATTAAACTGCTAAAAAACTTAGATCAGGAAGTCTATATCAAAGTATATCTCGAAGGCGATCTCGAAGCAGGATTTCTTCGTTTACGAAATGCCACAGAGGATTTGCTCGTAGAAATGAAATCTCATAATTCTAGTAAAATTAATTATGAATTTGTCAATCCTGTCGAAAATCTCGAAAAATCTACGGATAAAAACCTAGTCTATCAACAAATGATGGACAAAGGTTTATTTCCGACCAACCTCAAGATAAAGAAAGATGACGAATCCTACAAAGAGCAGATAATTTTTCCTTGTATGCTCCTAAGGGTTGCGGGACAAGAAATACCTATTCAAATTTTGGAAAATCAGGTTGGTATCAGTCCAGAAGACGTTTTAAACAATTCTCAAATCGCCTTGGAATACAAAGTTATTCATAGCATAGATAAGGCATTGAATCCAGAGCGAAAACTCGTCACGATGCTTCAAGGGCACGATGAATTAGATACGAATAAAACCAAGAGTTTAGTCGATGTACTTACTCAAAATCGTTATTTAGTCACCTTCACTAATATAAGAGAAAAAAGACAAAGTAGTCAAGGAGATAGTATTGGTACTTGGTTTGATGAAAAAAGCGACTTAGTAATCATTGCTAAACCAAAACTTCCCTTTACAGAAATTGAGAAATTTCGACTAGACCAATATGTCATGAATGGGGGCAAAATTCTTTGGATACTCGATATGGTCGATGCCGAAATGAATTATTTCAACACCAAAGGCCTAAGCTATATCGCTGGAGGACTTGAGTTAAATTTAGATGATATTCTTTTCCAATATGGCGTTCGGGTCAATCAAAACTTACTTCAAGACATACAAGATATGGCCCCTATCAAAATTGTGGACAATGAAACCAATGAACCTCTTTTGGTACCATGGCTCTTTTCACCTTTGCTCACAGGTAATAGTAAACATCCTGTTTCCAAAAACTTAGCGCCAATGCTTACCAATTTTGCTTCTGGAATGGATACGATAAGCAATACTATCCAAAAAACCGTATTACTCAGTACCTCTGCTTATGGTAAAGCATTTCCTCAGCCTGTTCGCGTTAATCTAGGTCTCGTAAAAGAAAAGCCTGATCCTAAATATTTCAAAACTCCTCATATTCCTGTGGCTATTTTATTAGAGGGTGAATTTGAATCTGTTTTTAAAAATCGGCTTTCTTTGGACTTCATCAAACAGCTCGAAGCGATAGGGTACCAAACTAAAACCAAAAGTCCTAAGTCTAAAATGATCGTCATCTCCGACGGTAATTTTGCTCAAAACGAGGTCTCACCTACGGGAAAGATTATGCCTGCTGGCTTCGATATCAATTCTCAAACTCGATTTGCTAATTTAGATTTTTTACTCAATAGTATTGAATATCTCACCGACTCTTCTGGTCTTATGATCGCTAGAAACAAAGAAACCAAAGTTAGAAAATTGGATATCAATAAAACCAAATCTGAAAAAACCACTTGGCAGCTTATTAATATCGTACTTCCGCTTGGCATTAGTGCTGGATTTACTTTGGCTTATCAATATTATCGTCGCAGAAAATGGAAAAACTTTGATTGATGATAGGAAAAGCGCCACAATTTTTCAAATTTACTTTTTTGGGAATCGTCTTGCTTGCTGGACTACTAATCTTTGTGCCGCTTATTGGTGAAATTGATCTTTTTGACTTTGATGAAACATATCTCGCCTCTGTGAGCAAATCTACTTTGATTCATACAAAAAGCTTTTTGCCCTATTTCCAAGGAACATATTGGCTCGATTATCCCCCTTTATTTATATGGATTCAAATGCTCTGTCAGAAATTTTTGGGGTTCAATGAGTTTGCTTCTCGCCTTCCAAGTGTCATCATTGGTTTGATTTCATTGCTCACTTTATATCAAATTGGTAAAAATAAGATTTCTCCAACTTTTGGTTTATTTTGGGCATTAGTGTTTCTCTCTAATTTATTCGTTCAGTTGTATCATCGTGTAGCCTTGGTTGATGCCACATTCAATTTCTTTTTCTTTTTATCTTTGTATTTTTTAGCGCGTGTCATTGAAATCCGTCAAGAAGCTGCCGAGGGTTTCTACAATAAATCGGATCAACATAGATTTTTAATATTTAGTGTCGGTTATTTATTTTTGGCGCTTCTCACCAAAGGTATCTCTTCTTGGTCTATGTTTATTATGACCTATTTTTTGGTGTTTTTCTTTAGCATGGGTAAATATGGAATGGGTTATAAGAATATTTTTCTATGGAATTTCACCGGATTTCTTTTCTTTGCTATATTGGTTTTGTTTGGTTTTAAATACAATTTAAAGCCCTTCATCGATGCTTCGATCAAACATCAATGGTATTCTATTTTATCATCTGAGCTTAAATTCAATTGGATAAAAGATCTCTTTTTTTACTTAGTTTTTCTCATTCTTGGTGCTTTCCCTTCAAGCATTTTCGCATTAAATCATCTTAAAAAGGAGACTTATGTCGATAATTTCGTCAAAATCTTCAGGCTCATCATGGCTTGTTTGATTATAGTCGTGGTCATCGATATAGCTCTATTTAGAAGTAGAAGTTTACATCATATTTCTATTTTGTATTATGCTTTGAGTTTCTTGGCTGCATACAATTTATATAACGTCTCTAATGGCAAAGATACCGTAAAAACATATACCAAATGGGGTTTATTGTTCGTAACTTTGATTTGGAGTTTTGCACTTATTGTGTTTCCCATGCTTACTAAAAATTTTGGCTTCGTATTTCGACTTATCGATGACCAAAATATATCTGCTCTGTTTTCTAAATCTTTAGTGCATCCTTCAGAGCTTATAATTGGGATTAGTTTTTTGATTTTTGGTTTAATTTTAGCCAATTTTTATTTTCGCAAGAAGTCTGTGCTTGTATATTATTTTGTTTTTTTACTGTCTATGATATATGCTCAGCTAATTTTGGTTTTTTTCGTTCCTAAAATCCAAAATAAAATACAAGGATCCTATGTTAGCTTTATCAAAGCGAAATCTTCAGAAAATGCGCTGTTTCATTTTTCTGGAGTCGCTTCTAATGTCGTTTCATTTTATTTAGACGACCAAAAACGCGTTTTTGATTTGAACTCCCATAAATACAACGACTCTACTCAAGTTTATGTTATTGCTAATCGCTATAATAAAGTTCCATTTAAGCAAATTTATCCAAATATTGTTTTAGAACCTTTATATCATCAAGGACTGTATGAATTTTTTATCGCTAAACCTAAATAATATGCCTAAGAATATTTTAGTTTATAACTCTTTATCAAAACAAAAGGAACTATTTAAATCATTGGTACCTGGAAAAGTGGGTTTATATGTCTGTGGACCTACTTTGTATGGCGATATTCACATTGGAAATCTTCGTACAATACTCAGCTTCGATATGATATATCGTTTTTTGCTATCTCAAGGTTATGAGGTTCGTTATGTACGAAATATTACGGATGCAGGGCATTTGGTCGATGAAAATGGTCAAGAGCACGACAGGGTATCTGTCCATGCCAAACTCAACAATGTCGAACCGATGGAGCTCGTGAAAAAATACACCGTGAATTTCCATCATATGCTACGTGTTTACAACGCCCTAGAGCCCAATATCGAACCCACGGCTACCGGTCATATTATGGAGCAGCTCGATATCATCCGAACGATAATAAAAAACGGCTACGCATATGAAAAGAACGGCTCAGTTTATTTCGATATTCATGCATTTATCAAAGATCATCCTTATGGAACCCTCAGTGGCAGAAATATAGACGATTTGCTACAAGAAACAAGAGAACTCGATGGTCAAGACGAAAAGAAATTTTTTGCGGATTTTTCTTTATGGAAATCTGTAGGTCCCGATGCCCTTCAATCTTGGAATACCGAGTTTGGGCCTGGTGGTCCTGGCTGGCATATCGAATGTACGGCGATGAGTACCAAATACCTCGGACAGACCTTTGATATTCATGGTGGCGGGATGGATTTGAAATTTCCGCATCACGAAGCTGAAATCGCTCAGTCTCTTGCTTTTTGTGGTAAATCTCCTGCGAACTATTGGCTTCATGCCAATATGCTCACGGTAAATGGGGATAAAATGAGCCGAAGCAAAGGCACTTCCATTCATCCTCTAGAAATTATCCAAGGTACCACAAATGTCTTTGAAAAGCCTTATGAAGCCATGGTCGTGCGCTTTCTCATGCTTCAGACGCACTATGCCTCTACGCTAGATTTGACCGAAAAAGGTTTACAAGCTGCCGAAAAAGGCTATCTCCGCCTCAGAGAAGCCTATTTAGCCTTGCTGAGTATGTCTCTCGATGACAGCTCAGATTCGCCTTCTGCACATCAAACAGAAATTGAAGAAGCTTTGAAAAATGCGGAACTCGCTATGTGTGATGATTTTAATTCTGCGAAAGCTTTGTCGTATTTATTTGAGTTGATACCGCTAATCAATAAAGCCAAACACGAGGGTTTAGTCTTATCAAAAAGCGATATCGAGGCTTTGAAGGTCGGGTTCAAATGGATGCTTGAAGATATTTTTGGCTTGACTTTCGAAGCGCCGCAGAGTGATTCACTCAGCAAAGTCATTGAAATGCTCATCGAAATGCGTCATCGGGCTCGAGCAGATAAGAATTTCGCCTTGTCTGACTCCATTCGGGATAATCTCAAAACCGTAGGTATTCTGCTCAAAGATGGTAAGCAGGGAACAGAATGGTCTATAGCTTAATCGTTGATTTTATGGAATTTTCAATTTCTTATGACCTTACTTACTCACAATTATTTAAAAAAAATTTAATATTTAGTTTCTCATTTAAAACATGTCTATGAATACTATCCAAACTTTTAATTTTCAAGGACTAAAAGCTTTGGTCCGTGTCGATTTTAATGTACCGCTCGACGAAAATTTTCAAATTACAGACGATACACGAATTGTATCTTCCTTGCCTACGATCACTAAAATACTAAATGACGGCGGTAGTGTCATTTTAATGACACATTTCGGAAGACCTAAATCGATGAATCATAGCGTAGCTCTTGGTTCGGAAGAAAAATATTCTACCATACATCTACTTCCTCGACTCAAAGTTTTATTTCCCGGTATTGAAATTCTTTTTGCAGAAGACTGTGGCAGTGAAGAGGCCTATAAAATGGCTAAAAACTTAAAGCCAAAAGAGATTTTACTCCTAGAAAACACGAGATTTTATGCTGAAGAGACCTCTGGAGACGTCGAATTTGCACAGTTACTTGCTACTTTGGGTGATGTATATGTCAACGATGCTTTTGGATCTGCACATAGAGCTCATGCTTCTACTGCTATTATTGCAGATTTTTTTTCAAGCGAACAAAAAATGTTTGGCTTTCTGATGCAAAAAGAAGTGGATAACGCCGATAAAGTCCTAAAAAGTAACGATAAGCCTATGCTCGCCATTTTAGGTGGTGCTAAAATTAGCGACAAAATCCTCATTCTCCAAAACCTCCTCGATACCGCTACCCATATCATCATAGGTGGTGGTATGGCCTATACCTTTATCAAAGCAAAAGGTGGCCAAATCGGCAATTCTCTTTTCGAAGAAGATAGAATCGAGACTTGTCGGGAAATCTTAAAAACAGCAGAAGAAAAAGGCGTAAAAATTATTTTGCCTCTTGATTCGACGATTGCAGACAAATTCGCCAATGAAGCCACTCTAAAAGTCTGTGCATCTAGTGAGATTCCAGAAGGATGGATGGGATTAGATATCGGGCCTAAAGCTGTCGAAGCATTTACCGATATTATTTTACGCAGCAAGACGATTCTGTGGAATGGACCAATGGGTGTCTTCGAGATGGAAAATTTCTCCAAAGGTACAGAAGAAATAGCTAAGCTCGTTGCTAAATCTACTTCTTTAGGTTGTTTTTCTTTGGTGGGTGGTGGAGACTCTGTCGCTGCAGTCACTAAATTTGAGCTTCAAGACCAAGTGAGTTTTATCTCGACTGGAGGTGGTGCCTTATTAGAGTATTTCGAAGGAAAAACCCTTCCTGGAATTAAAGCAATTCGCAACGTATGATCCAAAATAAAACATTACGGCAAATCGCCCATTTGTTTATAATTCTTGTTTTAGCAGGTATCGTAATATTTTATCTCTATGATTTATTTTCTGCTTTTCTCGGTGCTCTGATGCTTTATCTTTTGAGTCAGAGACCTAAGAAATGGCTTAAATCTAAGGGTTTTAGTCCTGGTTTAGCTGCGATTTTTCTTTTAATCGTTGTCTTTCTTATGATTGTTCTTCCTTTTGTAGGCATTGGCCTAATTCTCGGTAATCACGTCGATGAAATCGCTCGATTTAGCAAACAATATTATACCTATGTGTCTTTGCTTATTACCAAACTCTATACCTATCCTATATTTCAAGGTATTCAACTCGACGAAGTTTCAAAATATCTCGAAAAACTTGGTTCTTTGATACCTTCTTTACTCAATAATACACTAGAAATTTTCACAACGATAGTTTTTACGCTTCTGATTTATTATTTCTTACTAATTCGAGATATCAAAATTGAACGCTTTGTCTTGAGATTTCTTCCGCTTTCTAGCGAAAACAAAAGACTTTTCATGATTCGCCTCAATAATCTCGTGCTTTCTAATGCGGTGGCTATTCCGCTAGTCGCTTTTGTACAAGCGGTTATCGCCTGGATAGGTTATCTCATTATCGGCTTAGATAAAAGTTTTATTTGGTTTCTCGCTACTTTTGTTACATCCATGATTCCTGTGGTAGGCTCTGGAATAATTTACCTTCCTATTGCTGGGGTTTTGCTCTTGATAGGTAAACAGTCTGCTGGAATTTTTCTTTTGATTTGGGGTTTGGTCGTGGTCAGCTCTAGTGATAATGTCCTGCGTATGTTTGTGCTGAAGAAATTAGACAATACCCATCCGATGGTTACCATTCTTGGGGTTATTTTGGGATTAAAGCTCTTCGGTTTTTTAGGATTGATTTATGGTCCGATTTTGATTACCTTGCTTTTTCTACTTATCGATATGTATCACCGCGAATATCAGCGATTCAAATAATTTCACTGCAATATATTCGATAAGGCTTCTGCTGATCTCTGCCAGCTGAAATCTTCTACTCTTTTTAATCCTTTTGAAATTAACGATTCCCTCAGATTGTTTTCATTTTTATAAATCGCTAAATAGGCTTGTTTAACGGCATCAATATCATCCGGCGATACACAAATAGCTGCGTCCTTTGCTATTTCGGGCATTGCTGTTTTATTTGCGGTAATGACAGGCACTTGAGCAGAGAAGCCTTCTAAAATAGGCATCCCAAAGCCTTCATAGGAAGACACAAAACTCAAAGCCAAAGCGGATTGAAGAATTTTGTATAAGTTCTCATCGTCGATTTGTCCCAAAAAAATGATTTGTGGATGCCTAAACTGTGCCATATAATCTGACTGCCATAAATTTTGACCGACCACTAAGAATTTTATGTTGTTGTCTTGTGTTTGCTCGAGAAATTTTAAAAAGGCATTTAACTGATTCAATAAGTTTTTTCTAGGAATTAAAGAGCCGATAAATAGGAAATAGTCCTGCGAAAAGGCATATTTTTCTTTTGTTTTAATTTGCTCCATTTTTTCAATTTTAGCGCCTTGTAAATGTGCATTTGGGTATATGATATGAATTCTTGTCTTTAAATCAGGATAAAAACGCTCAATTTCATTTTTTGAAAATTCTGATATAGTTACTATTTCTTCCGCATGACGAATAAATTGTGGATAAAAGTATCGATAATAAGCGCTTTGAATTCTATTTTTGATATATTTAGGATTTATGAGGAAATTTAAATCATAAATAATGGCAATTTGAGGAGTTTTTAGCCCTAAACTCATCATTCCGTCTGCGCAAATAATTTTATCTATTTTCGTAAATCGCAAATATAAGGGCAAAATGATTTGCATCCATATCAAATATAGGAGCGGATGTCGATAAGGAGGGAAGATTTTGATTTTTTTTACATTTTTATAATCAAACCAAGTCTCATTAAAGTTTGTTGGCAATAGCAAATGAAAATTTTTCTCTGGATTTTGCTGAATTATGGTTTGAAATAAATTCAAACAATACCTTCCGATGCCGTCGAGGTGTTTTGCTTTGAAAATCCATAAGTTTAGGGCTATCGTCACGATATAAGTCTTAAAATCTAGACAAATATAATACTTTGGGTGCAAAAGATTCGAATAATTTAAAAAACTTCCTTATCTTTGTATTCTGAAACCTATACGAATGAAGAGTTCTATCGTCAGAAAGGCGACTTTTAATGCGGCACATCGGCTCTACCGTGAAGCGTGGAGCTATGAAGAAAATTTAGCTGTCTTTGGAAAATGTGCTTATACCAACTATCACGGTCATAACTACGATTTGCGGGTTATGGTCATAGGCGACATTGATCAGACGACTGGTTTCGTCTATGATATTGCCCAACTCAAAGCCTTGATAAAAGAGGAAGTCACAGATAAATACGACCATAAAAATTTAAATTTAGACACGACTGAATTTAAAAATTTGATTCCTACAGTTGAAAATTTGGCTAAAATTATTTATGAAGCATTACGAGCTCGCATAGCACCTCAATTTGACCTTCAAATTACGCTTTATGAGACCCCTAGAATTTATTGTATTTATCCCGCTAAAATATAAAGCATGAAAGTAGTAATATTCGCAGGAGGACTAGGTACACGCTTGATGGAAGAGACGGAAGCTCGCCCTAAGCCTATGGTAGAGATTGGCGGCAAGCCTATTCTATGGCATATCATGAAACTCTATGAAGCGCAAGGTTTCAATGATTTTGTGGTGTGCTTGGGCTATAAACAAGCTATGATTAAGGAGTATTTCATGAATTATTATTATACCAATTCGGATATTACTATAGACCTCTCTTCCAATTCCACAGAAGTACATCAGCCAACACAAGAGAATTTCAAAGTAACTTTGGTAGATACTGGCTATGAGACCAATACAGCTGGCCGACTCAAAAGAGTGCAGAAGTATCTCAATGGAGAACGATTTATGCTCACTTATGGCGATGGCGTTTCCGACATTGATTTAAAAAAAGTTTTAGCATTTCATATGGAAAAAAGTAAAATGCTAACCCTGACTTCGATTCAGTTGCCCGGTAAATTTGGCAATTTGGATATCGATGAAAATGGAAACGTGCTTCGATTTGTAGAAAAGCCGGAAGATGATGGCGTGTGGATCAATGGAGGATTTATGATAATAGAACCTAGTATTTTTGAGCATCTACAGGGCGATATGGATGATACTCAGTTTGAAAAAGGACCGCTGATAGAAATCACCAAACTAAATCAAGTAGCTACTTTCAAACATTACGGATTTTGGAAATGTATGGATGCGATGCGGGATAAAATTGAACTAGAAGAATTGTGGAACAGTGGAAATGCTCCTTGGAAAATATGGAAATGATGAATTTTGAAATATACAAAGGCAAAAAAGTATTTCTAACTGGGCATACTGGATTCAAGGGATCTTGGATGGCGTATTGGCTCAAAATGCTAGGAGCGGAAGTATATGGATATTCTCTAGCACCCAATACCGAGCCTAATCATCATAGTTTGCTTTCTTTAGATTTTCAATCTCAATATGCCAATATTTGTAATTTAGACATCTTGTCAAAAGCTATAAAGAATTTTCAACCTGATATAATTTTTCACTTAGCCGCACAGCCTTTGGTTAGATATTCCTACAAAAACCCTATAGAAACTTATCAGACCAATGTGATAGGAACGGTAAATATAATGGAAGCCGCAAGGGGCGTGGAATCAATCAAAGGGATTGTAATCATAACTACCGATAAATGTTATGAAAATGTAGAGCAAACAAAAGGATATGTAGAAACGGACAGAATGGGCGGCTACGACCCTTACAGTAGCTCAAAAGGCTGTGCAGAGCTCGCTGTAAACTCCTATAGAAATTCTTTTTTTAATCTCAATGAATACCAAAAAAACCATCAAACCCTAATCGCTTCAGCTAGAGCAGGAAACGTAATAGGCGGCGGCGACTGGAGTGAAGATAGGCTCATCCCAGATATTATCCGAAGTGCGATTAAAGGGGAGAAAACTTTGATTCGATATCCAAAAGCTACGCGCCCTTGGCAGCATGTCCTCGAACCAATTTCTGGATATTTGATGCTTGGAGAGCGACTATTAAATGGCGATAAAGAATTTGCCGAAGGTTGGAATTTTGGGCCTCAAGAAAATGATGTACTAACGGTAGGTGAAGTTCTTGCAATTTGCAAAAAAAATTGGGACAAAATTCAATTTCAAATAGATACAGAAAATAAACATTTCCATGAAGCAGGACTTCTCAGTCTGAATATAGAAAAAGCCAAAACTAAGCTAGGATGGAAACCCAGATGGAGCAATGAACAATCAATATTGAATACCATAAATTGGTATAGAAATTATTATGATTTAGGTGTGATAGATACGGATATGCAAATAAAAGAATTTAATTTATAATGGAGATTCAAAACACAGCTTTTGAAGGGTTATTTATTATTAAGCCTATTCCTTTAGGAGATGAAAGGGGGTGGTTTATGAGGACCTATGATATTGAGCTTTTCAAAAAGAACATACCATCATTTTCTGGAGAATGGAAACAAATGAATCATTCTTTTAATGCCAAAAAAAATACTTTTAGAGGCTTGCATTTTCAGCGACCTCCTTTTATGGAGTCCAAATGTATTCGTTGTATTTCGGGTGCCGTAATTGACTTTGCTTTAGATTTGAGAAAAGACTCGGATACTTTTTTACAAGTATTTGAAATCGAATTAAGTGCTAAGAACAGGAAAATGATATATATCCCCAAAGGTTTTGCTCATGGTTTTTTAACGCTTGAAGATAATTCAGAATTAGTATATTTGCACGATGAATTTTATCATTCTGACTATGATTCTGGCGTGTTTTATGGGGATGAAATGATTATAAACCCTATAAACATAACGCCTGAAATAATTTCAGAAAAAGACAAAAATTATTCTCGATTGGATGTAAATTTTAAAGGAATATAAATGAATTGTAGACATTGTAATCATTCTTTAACAAAAGTGTTCTGCGATTTGCAGACATGCCCTCCCTCCAATGCAATGGTGAAGCCAGAGTTGGTCAATCATCCAGAAACTTATTTTCCATTAAAAGTATATGTGTGTGAGCAATGCTGGCTGGTACAGGTAGATGAAATTGAGAGAGCAGATGCTATATTTAACGACGAGTACACCTATTTTTCATCATACAGCTCAAGCTGGCTCGCACATGCTAAGAAATATGCTGATGAAATGACAAGTCGATTAGGTTTCAACGAAAACAGTTTAATAGTTGAGATTGCTTCAAACGATGGATATCTATTGCAATATTTCAAAGAAAAAAATATTCCTGTATTGGGTGTCGAGCCTACCGCAAATACGGCGAAAGTTGCTCGTGAAAAAGGAATCGATTGTATCGTTGATTTTTTTGGGAGCGCAATAGCTTCAGAGAGACTCCTCGGTAAAGCAGATTTAATTGTAGGAAATAATGTATTGGCTCATGTTCCCGATATCAATGATTTCGTCAAAGGTGTAAAAATAGCCCTTAAACCAAATGGTGTCAATACTTTTGAATTTCCACATCTATGCAAACTCGTTGAATTTAATCAATTTGACACAATTTATCACGAGCATTTTTCCTATTTGTCTTTGACCGCGCTTAAATCTGTATTCGAAAAACAAGGGCTCGAATTTTTCGATGTTCAAGAGTTACCGACCCACGGAGGTAGCCTTAGAATTTTTACCAAACATATTGAAGATGAGTCAAAAGAAATTTCTCCTTCGGTAGCTGCCATGCTTCAAAAAGAAAAGGAGTTGGGGGTAGATACATTAACCTATTATAGTGGATTTCAAGAAAAAGTAGATGAAATTAGAAATGAATTTTTATCATTTTTACTCCAAGCTAAAAAAGAGGATAAAAAAGTAGTCGGCTATGGTGCCGCCGCCAAAGGAAATACCTTGCTCAATTATTGTGGTGTAAAAGCCAATGATTTAATCGATTATGTCGTGGATGCTTCTCCTTATAAACAAAACAAATTATTGCCAGGCTCACGTATTCCGGTATATCATCCAGATAAAATCAAAGAAACTAAGCCCGACTATGTGGTGATTTTTCCTTGGAATTTAAAAGATGAAATTAGTGTTCAGCACAACTATATTAACGAATGGGGCGGGCACTTCGTGACTGCTATACCAAATCTTCATATTTTATAAAGAAATGAAAATTTTAGTTTCTGGCAGTACGGGATTTATCGGACGCTATGTTTTAGAAGAACTTTCAAATTTTAAAGAAATTCAAGTTATATCAACGGCGAGAGGTGATTTAAAATCAAATTTTTCAACTCATATAAATTATGATTTAAAGCGTGATAATGAAGAAAATCTATATGATAAATTTAATCAACCGGACCGTTTAATACACTTAGCTTGGGAAGGATTACCAAATTATATGAATGATTTTCATATGACCGAAAATTTGCCAAATCATATTAAATTTCTTAAAAATCTAATCGACAATGGTTTAAAAAACCTGACTGTAGTAGGTACTTGTTTTGAATACGGACTTCAAGAAGGATGTTTGAATGAAGAAATGCCTTGTTATCCGAGTAATTACTACGCCTTGGCCAAAGATTCTCTTAGAAGATTTTTGGAAATTTATTGTGCAGAAAAAGAGGTGAACTTAAAGTGGGTACGACTTTTTTATATTTATGGGGAGGGGCAAAATCCAAATTCACTTATCCCCCAACTTGATAAAGCCATAGCTGATAATTTAGATGCCTTTAATATGAGTGGTGGAGAGCAAATTCGAGATTATCTCCCTGTAGAAAAAGTAGCTGAAAACATCGTAAAAATTGCACTTCAAGATAAGGTAACGGGCATTATCAACAATTGTAGCGGCAATCCAAAAAAATTGGTTACATTTGTACAAGATTATTTATCAATGAAAAAAAGTAAAATCAAACTAAACCTTGGTTTTTATCCCTATTCGCCTATAGAACCAATGGAGTTTTGGGGAGATAATCGTAAATTAAAACAAATTTTATGACTTTGATATATAAAGCAAACAATTTCCCAATTTTACAAAATAGAGTGTATCAAGATAAGTTTGATGCTATTAATTGTCCTAAGGGTAATATTGTAATAGAAATGGATAATAGTGGTTTTGTATCAAATTCAGAATTTGATGAAAGCAAAATGGTCTATGATCAAGAATATGATAATTCTGTTCCTTCTGATTTTTTTATTAAGTATTATGAACGAATTGGTAAATATTTGATAGAAAAGTATCATTTAAACGAGACCTCTACAATTCTTGATATTGGCTGTGGAAAAGGAACTTTTCTAAACTTATTATATGATTCTTTAAAATATAAGGGCAAAGCAATTGGAATTGATCCTTCTTATGAAGGTAATTTAATCGCTAACAATGGCAAGTTAACCTTTGTCAAAGAGTACTTTAACGAAAAGCATTTGGAAGAAATTAACTCTGTTTCGCTTGTATTGCTTAGACATACGCTTGAACATATTCCTTACCCCAAAGCTTTCCTAAAAGAACTATTTTATATTTTCGAATCTAAAAATTTAACTAATATTCCAATTTTTATTGAAGTTCCAGACCTAGATTGGATAATGGAAAATAAGGCATATTGGGATTTCTTTTATGAACATGTAAATTATTTTACTAAGTCTAGTCTTTTGGACTGTATAGAAGATGCTAAGGGAATAGCAACTGAAATTAAAAATGAATTTGGGAGCCAATATATTTGGGCAGAAGCCTCTATAAATAGTTCATTAAACAAAAAGTTACAAATCCCATTGAAAGAGGTCTCTTTTGATTTTTCTAATGAAATTAAAGAAAATGTCAATAAGTTAAAGATGGCTATTGCTCCAAATACCGCTCTAGCCATATGGGGAATGGCCAGTAAAGGCATCATATATACTTTGCATTTAAAAGAGTATAACATAGAGCCTCGTTATTTAATAGATATCAATTCAAATAAACAAAATAAATATATTCCTTTGTTAGGCTATCAAATATTAGCGCCTGAAAATCTTCCAAAAGATAAAGAATTATCAATTATCTGTATGAATCCAAATTACTACAAAGAAATTTATGATACTTGTGTCCGTTTAGCACTTAAATTTACTTTATACACTCCCAATCTTGAACAAATTAATTTTTAAATATGCATCCAGAGATCAAAAAATTTTATGATGAAAAAAATTCTTTAATTTCATCAAACGCACAAAATCCTTCGCTACAAAAAGCTGCTCAAGACTTCAATACCGAGTCTAATAAAGCAAAATATTCCTACAACTTTAGCTGGATGGGTCGTCCTATCATCGCTTATCCACAAGATATGATTGCGATGCAAGAGATTATCTGGGAGGTAAAGCCCGATTTAATTATAGAAGCAGGTATCGCTCACGGTGGCTCATTGGTTTATTACGCTTCTTTGCTAGAGCTAATAGGTGGTGAGGGGATGGTCTTAGGGCTAGATATAGATATCAGAGCGCACAATAAAGAACTGATAGAAGCCCACCCTATGATGAAACGCATTCAGATGATAGAGGGCGACTCCACTTCCCTAGAAATAGCGAATCTAGTATATGAAATCGCAAAAGACAAAAAACGTATTTTAGTTTGTTTGGATTCCAATCATACCCACGATCATGTGCTCAAAGAACTCGAACTTTATGCTCATTTAACTACTGTCGGCAGCTATTGTGTAGTGTTTGATACGATTGTCGAAGATTTACCTGCTGATTATATGCCTGGTGGCAGACCTTGGAACCCTGGAAATAATCCAAAAACAGCAGTTTTTGAGTTCTTAAAAACCAATGATAATTTTGAAATAGATAAATCTATCGATCACAAAATATTAATTTCAGTTGCCCCGGATGGATATTTGAAAAGAGTAAAATAAAAAGATGGAAAATATTAAGTTTTCAATTATTATCCCTACTAGAGATCGTGCTGAAACCCTTAGATACACCTTAAAAACTTTAGTAAATCTAAACTATAAAAACGCAGAATTTATCATCAGTGACAACTGTAGTTCTGATAACACATCCAAAGTTATTAAAGAATTTGTTGATCCCAGAATAATTCATATAATGCCTGAAAAAAGGTTATCAATGTCACATAATTTTGAATTTGCTTTTTCTTACGCTACTGGTGATTTTATAACTTGTATGGGTGATGATGATGGTATATTACCTGAGACGTTGAACTATGTTTGTGCTCTTATTAACAAATACGGAAAAATGCCAATTTCTACTCAATATTCCAAATTTAACTGGGGCAATAACTATTTTAAGCCTAATTTTCTAAGTATCAACATGAGAAGTGGTTATCGAGTTTATAATACAAAGGAAACTTTAAAAAGATTTTTTGAATTCAAAAATTATTATTCCTCCTTACCTATTGTTTACTACGGATTTATCCCTAGAGATTTATATGAATCTGTAAAAGAAAAATCTTCAGGAAACTCTTTTTTTCAGTCTATGATTCCAGACGTTTATTCTAGTCTAGTGCTTTCTAATTTTACTGAACATCATATTGTATCCTTAAGGCCTTTGTTTATAGCTGGAATTTCTAAATTTAGCAATGGGCAGTCTACACTTACTGGCAAAAATGAAAAAGAAAAAAATGAAGGCTTAAAATTTTTATCTGAAGCTCCTTCTATACCTTTTCATCCTAAAGTCGCGTTTTCGCTTTCTTCAATATATTTAATTATTTTAGAGAGTTATTTCCAATTGCTTGATAACGTATCTGATGTAAGGTTGAATTTAAATATAGAAAAATTTCTTAACAAAACCTATCATATTCATTGTTCTCAAAATGACCCTAAAATTATAGAAGCAATACAAGAAACTTGTAAAATAAATAAAATAGTTCTTGATACAAATTTTAAAATAAAAAAACAATCTCAATTTTCCAAGTTTAAAACTAAACTTAAATATAACCTCACGTATTATTCTATTTCTGATGAAAATATTGAAAATATTGAAAATGCAGTTAGAATTCATGAATCTATATATAATTCAAAATCTCATCTTCTTTTTAATTTTTTTCGAAGACTTTCTGAAATTATCTCTAGAACTGTAAACCTATAAATTTGACTATCTCCATCAACCTTTGGATTCTTCGCAATAAACAATACGATGGGATTGCTTTGTATTGTATCAATTTATTTCAAGAAGTTATCGTTCAAAATCCTGAAATTCAGTTTCAGCTCCTTCTTCCTATGAATTACGAGGAAAATTTCTTCGATTTTCCAAACGTAAAACAGTTTAAAATCTTTCCGCCGCTCAGACATCCTTTGTTATATTTGCTTTGGTTAGAAATCTTTTTACCGATCTTTTTCTTGATAGTTAAAACTGATTTGTTTATTGGTGCTGACGGAATGTTAAGTTTATTAAGTCCTATAAAACAAATTCCAATCATTTACGATTTGAATTTTCACCATTTTCCAGAGGTAATGGATCGTAAAAACCGTTGGTTTTACAATCTTTTTTTTCCTAAATATGCCAAAAAAGCATATCAAATAATCACTATTTCCAATTTTTGCAAACAAGATATCGCCCTTACTTATAAAATTGACCTTAAAGATATTCATGTCGTCTATGCCAATGCAAATATTATTGGCGAGATTCTTGATGAGGATATCAAAAATTCTATTAAGAAACAGTATGCCAATGGATTTGACTATTTTTTCTTTGTTGGCAGCTTACTGCCAAGAAAAAATCTGACAAATCAAATTTTGGCGTTTCTTAAATTTAAAGAAAAAACCAATTCAAACTATAAGTTATTAATATCTGGAAATTCCTTGTGGGGGGCAAATGAAATTCTAAAAACTATTCAAGAAAATAATTTTAATAATGATATCATTTTTCTAGGACGACTTAAAGATACAGAATTAAAGAACGTATTAGGAGCTGCTTTTGCTCTATGTTATGCATCTAAATTTGAAGGATTTGGAATTCCAATAGTTGAAAGTTTTTTGTCGGGAGTGCCTGTAATCACTTCCAATACTTCTTCAATGCCTGAAATAGCAAATAATGCTGCTGTATTAGTAAATCCTGATAATATAGACGATATTGCAGAAGCAATGAATTTATTATATATTGACGATTCTTTAAGAAAGGAATTAATTCTAAAGGGCTTGGTTCGAGCAAAGGATTTTTCTTGGACAAATAATGCTCAATCTTTTTCTAAAATTATATCTTCGTCTTAAAATCAGTTTATTCTCCCACCATCCACTTTACCATTTTTTCAATTTGATTTTCACTAATTTTTACGAGTTTTATTAATTGTGTTTCATTTCCTTTTAATTCGTGAATTTCATTGGCTCGTATAAAGTTTGGGTTTTGATATACTGTAATTTTATGGCTAGTAATTTCCTCGCAAATCGTCAAAACATCTCGAATAGAATGCGTCTTTCCGGAACAAATATTTACGACAAAATTTGTAGCTTCCGTTTCCGCTAGCTGTCTATATACTTCCGCTACCCATCTCACATCGTTGTATTCTCTATGCGTATCTATATTTCCTAGTTCTATAATGTCTCTTTTCTCTTTAAAATGTTTCACAATTTTTGGTATCACAAAATTCTCACTTTGTCCTCTGCCGGTGTAATTAAAAGGTCTAGTAATAATAATTGGAAGTTGTTCAAAGAAATTTTTAGCCACTTGCTCCATCGCCCATTTGCTTATTCCATAATGATTTATAGGATTTGAGGGCATCGATTCATCTAAAACATTAGCGTCTTGATTGCCATATACGGTTGCACTACTCGCCAAAACTAATTTTTTAATATTTTCTTGATAAGGCAACAAGGCTTGAAGTAGGTTTTGGGTGCCTATTGTATTTACACTATAGAAGTCCAAAGGATTTGGGTGCTGTACAAAAGAAATGCCCCCTAAATGTATGATAAAATTTGGGCGGATTTTCTCAATAACATTCTGAATTGATGCTTTATCCGTCAAATTCATTTTAAATACATTCTCGCTAGATTTACTTTGAGATGTCCCATAAACTTCATACCCATTATTCAGAAATTCTTTGGCCACATAGCTCCCTGTAAAGCTATCTATAGCCGTTATCAATACACGATTAGAATGAGAATCCATTTTCATTTCTTCTGAGGTCTGCGTCTATCATTATTTTACAGAGTTCCTTGAGAGTGGTTTTCGCTTCCCATCCCAAAATTTCTTTGGCTTTATTAGGATCTCCAATAAGTAATTCTACTTCGGCAGGTCTATAAAAAACTGGATTTACTTTTACCAATGTTTTTCCGTTAGTAGTATCTATACCTACTTCATTAATTCCTTCTCCAGTCCACTCTATTTTAACATCTATATTTTCAAAAGCTAGCTCTACAAATTTTCTGACCGTTTGTGTTTGATTGGTAGAAAGCACAAAAGTGTCTGCTTCTTTGGCTTGTAGCATGAGATACATTCCTTCTACATATTCTTTGGCATAGCCCCAATCGCGCTGGGCGTCTAAATTACCTAATTCTAGCATATTTGCCTTGCCAAGTTTGATTTTGGCTACCGTATCAGTAATTTTTCTAGTGACGAATTCTCTTCCTCTAAGTGGCGATTCGTGATTGAATAAAATGCCACTTACCCCAAAAATATCATAACTTTCTCTATAGTTTACCGTTGCCCAATGTGCAAAAAGTTTTGCAAAACCATAGGGACTTCGTGGATAAAAAGGCGTATTTTCTGTTTGAGGAATTTCCTGAACTTTTCCAAACATTTCTGAAGTGGACGCTTGATAAAAGCGAATTTTTGGGTTTATGATTCTTATTGCTTCTAGTAAATGAAGTGCTCCGAGTCCTGTGGTGTGGGCGGTAGATAGTGGCTGATCAAATGACACTCCTACGAAGCTCTGTGCTGCTAGATTGTATATCTCGTCTGGTTCTACTTCTGAAATTAATCGAATATTTGAAGATTGATCGTTCAAATCGTATTCTTTTAGGGTTAAATTAGGGTGGTTTTGAATCCCTAGCTCTTCTATTCTCCAGAAATTCATAGAACTCGAGCGTCTATAAGTACCATAGACTTTATACCCTTTTTCTAAAAGGAGCTGTGTGAGATAGGCTCCGTCTTGTCCGGTAATGCCTGTGATGATTGCTTTTTTCATAAATTTTGATTAAATAATTGTTTCAATAATGGCTTCCCAATGATATTTTTCGTAAAAGTCTTTTGAAATGTCTGAATTGTTTTGGATACTTTTTAATAAATTTTCATACAAATTTTGCCAATCACCATCTTTTGAAATATACAATTTATTACTTGCCACTTCTCTATTGATTCCATAGGCACTATTCTCAAAAGACACAAGATTTTTGTTGAAAGCAAGTGCTTCTATGGCTTTGGTTTTGATTCCGCCGCCAATCAAAGTAGGGTTGAGCATAGTAGAGCAATGATGAATGACGTCATCTATATTTTCTACGAATCCTAAATATTTCACTTGAGGCGTTGATTTTTTGAGGATTTCATCAATTTCTAAAGGAAGTCCTCCTCCAATAATTAGAATTTGAATCGGGTCTGAATTTTTAGAAATTCTTGTACAAATCTCTCGACAAATATCTTCTACAGCTTTATAGTTTGGCATATATGATTGTGAACCGATAAAATAAACCCATTCTTTATTTGCATCAAGACTAAATATTTCAGCAGTCTCTTGTTTTGAATACTTTGAAGATGTTTTTGGTATTTCTTTAAAATCCGTACCAAAAGGTGTAAAAAAGCATATATCCTTGTTCAATCTATAGTTCTCAATGGCTTGATTCATATCCTCTTCGGTTACGAAGCAAACTTTGTCTGCACTTCTCATTACCCATTTTTCATAATAAAACAAAATGCGCCACCACGACTTTCCCATAGATTTAAATCGAAACGCTTCAATATTGTGGGATATTAGCGTAAGATTTTTATTTAATAGTTTTGACAATGAAATAAACGTTGCACCTAAGTAGGGTTGAATTATTATTATATTGCTAATTTGCAGTTTTTCAATTATTTTCTTGAGTGTTAAGAATTTATAAAACGGTAAATATCTATATTTTTTCGGTGCTAAAATATTTATTTCTTGATAGGATTGTTCCTTTGGTTTCTCATTATCACTAGTACTCAATACAAAAGTTTGGTAATTAAAGCCTAGATATTGAGCTATTTTATAGTTCAATATCTTTCCGCCACTATTTGTAAATGGAATATATTGATAGGGATTAACGACTAAATAATGTTCTTTTTTCATTTTCAAGACAAAAATAACATTATATTTTTATTTTTGTGAGATGAAACAAAAATTCTTTATTATCTCACCTGCCTATCCTTATCGTGGTGGTATTTCTGATTTTACGCATCGATTTGCCGACTCGTTGATTTATTTAGGATATGAGGTAGAAATTATCACTTTTTCCCTTCAGTATCCGAGATTTCTTTTCCCCGGTAAAACCCAATTTCTCGAAGAAGAAAAAACATATGCATATCCCATATATCGAAAAATCAACGCCATTAACCCCTTTTCTTGGATTTCGACAGCTTTTTATCTCATTGGTCAGCCTAAATCTAATCTTGTGTTTGCTTACTGGATGAGTTTTTTCGTGCCTTGCTTTGCCTCGATTAATTTGCTTTTACGTCTATTTTCTCGGCATAAAACTATCGGTCTAATGCATAATTTCATTCCCCATGAATCAAAGTTTTATGATTTATTTTTAGCTAAATTTTTTCTGTCTCGTCTCGATGAAATTGTTGCTATGAATGGTTTTGACTATGAAAAACTGAAAAAAGAACTTCCTTGTAAAAAATCGATAAATCTATTTCATCCGCTTTACGATCATTTCGGGTCTCTCGTGGATAAATCTACGAGTGCCGAATTTCTAAAGCTAAGTTCTGAGCGAAATTATATTTTATTTTTTGGACTCGTTAGAAAATACAAAGGGCTCGATATGTTGATTAAGGGATTTAGTTTAATTGCAGAAAAGTTTCCATTGCTCGATTTAATCATTGCTGGTGAGTTTTATGAGCCTTTGGATTCTTATCAAATTTTGATAGATAAACTTAATTTGTCAAATCGAATTTATATTTTCAATAAATTTCTAGATGAGGCTGAGGTTAAATATTATTTTGGGATAAGTGACCTTATCGTTCAGCCATATAGAAGTGCCACTCAAAGTGGTGTGTCTCAGGTAGCGCTTCATTTCCTAAAGCCTTCTTTGGTCACGGATGTAGGTGGTTTAGGTCAAATGGTGGCGGAAAACAATTCTGGTATCGTTGTTAAACCTAGCTTTGAATCTATCGCTGAGGGTATTCATAATTTTTATATTAATTCTTCTGTTTTTGATTGGACAGTTCATCTCTCACAGGTAAAAAATCGCTTTAGTTGGGAAATTTTTACTACTCGATTTCTTGATTTTACAAAAGATTAATCTATTGTTTTTCAAATGTTTATTAACATATATATAAAGCTATAGTTTAGGATTTGGTTTCAGGGACAGGTTTTTGAAATTGATTTGGTTTGAAACGATGGCATTTTGTTTCGTTCTGTAGGGACAAGGTTTTTTTAATTAATTTCAAATAAAAAATACACAAAATCAAAATTTCCGCTTTTTACAATATATTACTTTGCTTTTCGCATTTTTGCAAATTTCAATACAATAGTTTTTAAGCCTTCACTCTCGAAAGTAATCCGAGCTAGAATTTTATCGCCTTCCCCTTCTAAGGAATCAATATGACCTTTTCCAAATTTAATATGTTCGATATTATCGCCTTCTTCAAAGGAATCAAATGGGTCAGGAATAAAATTCGATACGTCTATTCTTGGGGAGTTCGTTTTGGCTGCGATATTTTGTTTTAGATTTCTTAGCACATTTGGTGTGTTTGAATAATCTTCATCTCTTCGTGGTGAATAGAGGGTTTCTTGTGTTTTGAGAATTTGTGGGTTTTCGAGTACTATTTCTGGCACTTCTCTGAGAAAAGAAGACGGCATTTGATTTTCTAGCTTGCCCATTTTATAGCGCTGTGTTGCGAAGCTAAAAGTTAGATACGCTTCAGCTCTAGTAACGGCTACATAAAATAGTCTTCTTTCTTCTTCTAAATCATCCTCATCATAAGTCGCACGAATAGATGGAAATAAATTATTTTCCATACCTACTAAATATACGGCCTTGAATTCAAGACCTTTGCTCGCATGAATCGTCATAATTTTTACGGTATCTTCTCCTTCTTTTTCTTTGTCTTGGTCTGTTAAAAGCGTAACGCTTTGCAGGTAATAACCTAAGGATCTATATTCATCCAAACTTATGCCTTCGATATGTTCGTCTCTTTCGGTATGTTCCTTGATACTGTTTAATAATTCTACTAAATTTTCGTATCTTGAGATTCCTTCTACGGATTTATCGCTATCTAACTCGTGGTATAATCCTGAAGTTTTTAATAAATTTTCTGCGACTTGGTATGCGTTTTCATTTATTCTAAGTCGATGTAGCGCTATTAATTCATGAAAATTCATCAAAGCCTCTTTGGCTTTTCCGGTGATACCTATCTCTGCTACTTCTGGCAAAGTATCGTAAATGCTTTTATTGTTTTGCTGAGCATAGAGCATGACTTTGGTCATAGAGGTGTTTCCGATACCTCTTGTCGGATAGTTTATAATTCGTTTTAAGGTTTCGTCGTCGTGAGGATTTATGAGCAATTTGAGATATGCGATTGCGTCTTTGATTTCTTTTCGCTGAAAAAAGCTTAAGCCTGCATAAACACGATATGGTATATCTGAGCGTCTCAGCGCTTCTTCAAAAGCCCTTGATTGAGAATTTGTCCTACATAAAATTACTATTTCATGGTTATGGACTTGATAGCGGTGCTTGAGTTCAATGATATGATTGACTACTTTGATGCCTTCGTCGTTGTCAGATACGGCTTTTAAGATTGGCATTTTCATCCCATCATCATTCTTGGTCCATATCGTTTTATCGAGTTGTTTCGTATTATGTTTTATGACTTTATTGGCAATTTCTACGATATTTTTGGTTGAGCGATAGTTTTGTTCGAGCAAAAATATTTTCGCTGTGGGATAATCTTTTTTGAAATTTAAAATATTATCGATTGATGCACCTCGAAAACCATAGATGGATTGTGAATCGTCTCCGACCACACAGATATTTTGAAATATATCTCCAAGTTTCTTTATAATCTCGTATTGACTTAGGTTGGTGTCTTGAAATTCATCGATCATCAAATATTTAAACTTATGCTGAAGCTCATAGAGCACTTCAGGAAACCTTACGAGGAGTTCATAAGTTTTGAGCAATAAGTCATCGAAATCCATCGCGTTGTTTTTGAAACATCTGCGAACGTATTCTTTATAAATATCACCCATTTTAAACAAATATCTTTCGTTATCTTGCATTTGAATATCTAAATTTGAGGCATAAAGTTTGTAATTGATCAAATTATTTTTCAAATTAGAGATACGACTCTGTACTGACTTGGGTTTATAGACGCTGTCGTCGAGATTAAAGTCTTTGATAATTTGTTTAATTAATGTTCTAGAGTCCTCTGTGTCATAAATAGTGAAGTTATTTGTATAACCCAACAATTCTGCTTTATTTCTTAAAATTCTGCTAAAAACCGCATGAAACGTTCCCATAAATAAATACTGTGCTTTAGAACCGATAAGGCTTTCAATCCTTTTTTTCATTTCTTTGGCAGCTTTATTTGTAAATGTCAAGGCAAGGATATGATATGGTTCTATTCCTTGTTCGAGCATGAAGGCAATTCTATAGGTCAAAACCCTTGTTTTTCCTGAGCCTGGACCTGCATTTATTAAAACAGGACCTTCTATTTCCGTCACTACTGATTTTTGTATTTCATTTAACTCGTCTAAGTAATACATTTTCTTTTGTTTATTGATACAACTTTATATGTTTTTATTGATAAATTTAGTCAAGTCGTCTAAATTTAGCGTCTCTTGTTGAAAAGTTTTGAGATTTTTGATGTTAATTTTGCCTTGCTTTTGCTCTGAGTCCCCATAAATTAAGGCATAGTCGAATTTATTTTTGTCTGCATATTGAAATTGTTTATCTAGTTTTGATTTTTCGGGATAAATGTCTATGATGAGATTTTTCGAAGCATTTTCTAAAATATTTTTTCTTAATGAAATAAGTTCCTTCGTATTTTCTATTAGATGAAGGATTATAATTCTAATCATATTTGACGATTTGAATTCAAAAATTTCCTTTTGATCGAGACAGAATTCTATCCGCTCTAGCCCGAAACTAAATCCGATGCCATTCATTCGCTCCAAGCCAAATAGAGAAGTCAAATCGTCATATCTTCCGCCGCCGCCTATTGAGCCTATATTTATATCAATTGGTTTGAGTTCGAATACAGTTCCTGTATAATAATCTAAACCTCTTACTAAATGTAAATCAAATTGGATAAGTTCTGGATTTGGAGCGTTTTCTAAGATAAATTGTAAACTCTCTGTGGCTTCTTTTGGAATTCCTTTTTGGATTAAATCATCGATAGTGGTTGAATTCATTATATCGATAAAATTGTTGAATTTTGTATTATCTTCAAAATCTTTTTCATTTGCTAGAATTTCTGTTAATTCATTCGAATAAGATTCTGCTGATATTTTTTCTTTTTTATCTATGAGAATAGAAATTTGTTTTTTCTGAGAGTCGTCGAGCTTGAGCAGCTGACCAATCGCATCGAAGATTTTTCTATCGTTGATATGAACTTTTGCTTTGAGGCCTATTTCCTGGATAAAATCGTTTATAATATAGAGTATTTCTATTTCATGGAGATTTGTTTTGGATCCTACTATATCGATATCACACTGAGTAAATTCTTGAAATCTTCCTTTCTGAGGTCTATCTGCGCGCCAAACAGCTCCTATTTGAAAACGTTTAAATGGAAAACTCAAATCGTTTTGATGCTGAGCTACGTATCGAGCAAGTGGTACAGTCAAATCGTATCGAAGTCCTTTGGTAGCTATTTTGGGTGTAATTTCTTTGGCGTCGTAAATTTCAGATTTTAATAAAGTTTGTACCGTTTCATCGTGAAGATATTCTCCTGAATTGAGGATTTTGAACAATAATTTCTCATCTTCTCCATATTTGCCCATCAAAGTATCTAATCGTTCAAAAGCGGGTGTTTGAATGTTTTGATAGGCGTATTTCGAAAAAATTTCTCTTAACTTATCTAAAATATAATTTCTTCTTGCCATTTCTCTTGGCAATAGATCTTTGACTCCTTTGGGATTTGCCGGTTTGATTTTCATGAATTAAATTGTTTAAAAAAATCTTTTTCTTCTAATTTTTTAATTATTTCTCTAAACCAAAAAGCATAATTTTCTGGTGTTTCTAGAAATTTTTCTTTTAAATCTCTATAAGAAATCCATTGAATATTTTGAACTTCTTCTAAATTGGGTAAAATTTCAGTCGAATTTGGGATACATGCAGTAAATACATAGTCTAATTCATGTTCTATAAGTTTCGTTTGATCATCTTGTGCTTTATAAATAAAGGATAGCGCAAATTGCACCTTAATATCTATATTCAACTCTTCTTTTAATCTTCTTTGAGCAGCATTTTCATAGCTTTCTCCTGGATAAGGATGGGAACAACACGCATTAGCCCATAGATTAGCAAAATGATATTTCGAACTTGCTCTTTGCTGAAGCAAAATATTTCCTTGTTTATCATACAAAAATACACTTATCGCTCTATGAAGTAAGCCGAGTTCATGGGCTTTAATTTTTTCGATCAAACCAATTTCTCTGTCGTTCTCATCTACCAATACTACTGTTGATACCATTGACTGTACATTATATAGTTATTAGAAATTCTCGCTAAGGTCTCTTGTTGTAGTTCAATATCTAGATTTTTGATAAATTTTGCTGGATTTCCAGCATAAACAGAGCCTTCTTTGATAATAGTTTTTTGAGTTACTACTGATCCAGCTCCAATAATACAATTAGGTTCAATAACGACATCATCCATGATGACTGCGCCCATTCCGATGAGTACATTATCGTAAATCGTACAGCCATGAACGATTGCATTGTGTCCAATAGAAACTAGATTGCCGATATTTGTCGGGGATTTTTTATAGGTACAATGTATCGTCGCGTTGTCTTGAATATTGGTTTTTTGGCCAATTTTAATATAATGCACGTCTCCTCGTATCACTGCATTAAACCAGACACTACAGAATTCTCCAATTTCTACTTCACCTGTAATCGTAGCATTAGGGGCAATCCATACATTTTTAGCAATCTGAGGTGTTTTGCCTTGTACTGTTATAATATGACTCATTTAATTTCTATGATTTGATTTGAATGATTAATTTCAAGGTCAAATATAGTAAATTTTTCTGAATTCTCGGGATAATTTTGTCTATCGAAATCCCATAATTTGTTTTTGTTTGTATCTTCAAAATAACTAAGACTATTTTTGCCTTTGAGTAAATTTACGGTCATAGATTTTTTTGAGGGTATCGAGATTGTTTTTTCAATATGATTTATGGGAATCTTAACTACGATATCATTGAGTAACTTATTGATTATCTCGACATTTTTTGCTTGTTCATTATCTTTTAAAATCGTTGCAGAAATATTAAATTTTTGATTAAATACTTGGTGCGCTAGAATAGCAGAATCTTTAAATATTAGTTCGATAAATCCAGAATCTTTTGAAATTGGTATCGATATTTTATTTTCTTTCCAGGTGCCATTTATGGCTAGTGTATCTGATAAATGTTTTATAATAACTTTTTGAAAATCAACATTTTCAATTATGGCATCTACATTAATGATTAAGGTATCTTTAAAAGAATTAAATCGCTCTATTGGCAGTAATTTTATTTTTGAAATTTTTTGGAATATGGTTGGTGGTATAGTAACTTTATCGTAGTTTATCACAATTTTAATACTATCTTTTATTAGTGAGTCGCTCGTAAAATAGAAGAAAGATCCTAAATCCGTTTGAGCGAATTGATCTACCTGTATTTGATAAATATTTTGCTTGGGAATTTTAAACGTAAAAGGATTGATCCAGCTTAAATTTTTCAAGTTTTCCTTAACGTCACTACGTGGTAAAAAATATAAAGGTAAGTCTTGACTATCACTTTTTGGAATTATTGTTTTTTGGTCAGAATACAAATCAAAATCATTAAATATCTTGTCTTGATTGACGTCCACAAATCCATAAATCAAATAGGATTTACTTCCTGATAAATATTCTATTGAATGATTAATTTCTTGTGCAGCTATTTGATAGCCTTTGTTTGAGTCATTTTGTTCTTTTATAATATAAAAGAGATTATTCAAAATATCTTTTTGATTTAAGGGATAAGTAGGTAACTTAGGTTTTATTTGTATCTTATTTGAATCTATATTGTTTCCCGTAGAAAAAACCAAGGTGTTTTTTTTCATTGAATTGCCTTCTCTAAAGTCCTTAACGGCTTCATGTAGTTCGAGGGAATATGTCGAATTGGGAAGTAATGAATTATTTAAAAAGGTTATATTTAGACGTTTTCCATTAATTTTGGGAATAATATGACTTTGTGAAATAAACGGAAAAATCTTAATCTTAGATTTATCGACCTCTATATATTCATCAAATATGAAGGATAAAATATTACCTTTAAAATTTGTGGTTTTATGTTCAATAGAGGCTTTTTTAATTCGAGGTGCTTGAGTATCTTTGGGTCCTCCATGTAAGACAGTAATTTGCGCACAGCTGATATAAAAAAGAAGATATAAAATAACTAAAACTAATCTCATCTGCCTAAGTATATCAATAAAATACTAATATCAGAAGGTTTTATCCCACTTATTCTTTTAGCTTGTCCAATATTTTCCGGTTTTATTTTCTTAAATTTTTCCCTTGATTCAATGGAAATAGCTGATAATTTATCATAGTTAAACTCCGATGGAATTTTGACATATTCGAGCTGATTCATTTTCTGAGCTATATCTTCTTCTTTTTGAATATAACCTTGGTACGTCCATTCTATTTCTGCACTCTCCAAAGCAGATTTATCTATTTTTTCGAAATGACTTTTGAGGTTACATTGTTCGATCAAATCTGATAAATCAATTTCTGGTCTAAGCATAACTTGAGCTAGAGGCATTTTTTGGGTTAGCGGATTTCCATTTCTTTCTATGAGATAGTCGTTAATTTGATTTGGTTCAACACGAAGTTCTTTAAACAAATCTATAGCCTGTTTTATCTGGTCTTTTCTTTGATTATAACGATTTAAACGATTCTCATCGATTAGTCCATAAGGGATTACTCTAGGAGTCAATCTAATATCGGCGTTATCTTGTCTCAGTAATATTCTAAATTCTGCTCTCGAGGTAAACATTCTATAGGGTTCTTCTGTTCCTTTGGTGATTAAATCATCAATAAGTACTC
Organism: Chitinophagales bacterium; assembly: GCA_025455685.1. Lineage (GTDB taxonomy): Bacteria > Bacteroidota > Bacteroidia > Chitinophagales > JADJOU01 > JALOMB01. The sequence continues at coordinate 37,509 of JALOMB010000001.1, forward strand.
CGATATAGCTTTCATTTCTTTTTAGAATAAAAAATTCTTTATCTTGTGCATACAAACTTGCATTTATACCTGCTATATAACCTTGGCCAGCCGCTTCTTCATATCCGGTAGTTCCGTTGATTTGTCCAGCAAAAAACAACCCTTTTATAAGTTTCGTTTGAAGAGAGGAATCTAATTGTATCGGCGGAAAATAATCATATTCTATAGCATATCCAGGTCGATACATTTTTACGTTTTCTAATCCTACTATTTTTCTTAAGGCTTTAAATTGAACCTCTTCAGGAAGTGAAGTACTAAAACCATTGATGTATATTTCATTGGTATGCCAACCTTCAGGTTCGATAAATAGTTGATGACGATCTTTGTCACTAAATCTATTAATTTTGTCTTCTATACTCGGACAATATCTCGGTCCTAATGACTGAATTCTTCCATTAAACATAGGACTTCTATCAAATCCTTCTTTAAGGGTTTCATGGACTATATCACTTGTATAAGTAATATAACAAGAAGCTTGCTGTTTGGGTTTAGGAATATCCAAAAAGCTAAATCCTTGTACCTCTTCATCTCCTTTTTGTTCTTCTAATAAATCATAATTTATACTTCTCCCGTCTAATCTAGGTGGTGTACCCGTTTTCATTCTTCCTGATTCAAAACCTAGTTTTATTAGATTTTCTGTTAGTCCAGTGGCTTTATTTTCGCCTATTCTACCTCCACCTAATTGTTTATCACCAATATGAATCAATCCATTTAAAAAAGTACCGTTGGTAAGTACTACGGCATTTGCTAAAATTTCATGTCCCAGACTCGTTAGAACTCCTTTAATGATATTATCTTTGACAATAAGTCCTACTACCATATCTTGATAAATATCGAGATTTGGTATATTTTCCAATTTTTCTCGCCATTTCATAGAAAAGAGCATCCTATCGTTTTGTGCGCGAGGTGACCACATCGCTTTTCCTTTTGAACGATTGAGCATACGAAACTGAATCATAGACTCGTCTGATACTATACCAGAAAAACCACCTAAAGCATCTAATTCTCTAACTATTTGACCTTTTGCGATACCACCCATAGCAGGATTACAAGACATTTGACCCAAAGTCATCATATTCATAGAAATCAAAAGTGTTTTACAACCACTTCTAGCCGAGACAGCTGCTGCTTCACATCCTGCATGACCTCCACCTACTACTATTACTTGATATAAATCAAACATAAGACTTATTTTTATTTTGTTCCACGTGGAACATATATTGTTTAATAAAATTATCTTCTAATTTTCTCATTATTTTTATTTCTTCTTCTTGATGATCTAAATAGCCTAAAAAATGAAATAAACTATGGGCTAAATTTCTTAGTAACTCTTCCTGAAATGATACATTATAAAAATTTGCATTATCTTTTACCATTTGGATACATATAAAAAAAACTCCTTGGGATTCTTTTTCTGAACTTAAATTAAAAGTAATATTATCAGTAGTATAATTATGATTGAGATAATTTTTATTTATATCTTTTATTTTCTTTTTTCCAATAAAGAAAACTTTAATTGTTCCACGTGGAACTTTATATTTTTTTAAAATATTTTGATATAAATCTGATATTAAGTCGAATCTGATATCGAGATAAATTGTTTTTGTTTTATTGTGAAACTCTATTTGATATAAATCCATTATTAATTATAAATAAAATACCTACCTTTATCTGAAATACCTACATTTGGTAAAATTCTATTTTTTTCGAAATATTCGTAAATTAATTTCATATCACTCCAGAATTCTATCATTTTAAAATTGTCTTTGAAGTAATCCGATTTTAATTTGTTGAAATTTTTATCCGTTAAACGAGCTGGGAAAATATGAATAGGAATTTCGGAAATATTATATAACTTATTGAAAATCAAATTAGTTATGAAAATTTCTTCAATAAGACTATCTGTCATTGGCAAACATCCTACAGTTTCACATTTACCATGAATATAGATATCACCACCTGGATTTTTGCTATTAAAATATAAATCACTTTGATTAGGATAATTAACTCGAAGTGATAAATGATATTTCGAGTTTGGATTAAATTCTGTAATAGAATAGACACCTTCTGGTATCTGAAAATCTCCTGAACGTCTCTTAGGTCCTAAGTCTCCTACAGTTTCGCAAATTGGATAGGTTTTTATCAAAATATAACGCATAGAATCAGGTGCATATGCCCATAATTCTAATTGTTTATTAAATTTATACGCTCGCCAAAAAGGTTTTGAGTTTTCTAAATTATAAATTTTTTTATCTGAAAACATTTTATTAACTTTCAAGATATGACTATCATAAATTGGTTTAATTTTGGGATTTGATACTAGATATGTCTGTAAGCCATTCATTACATCAGAATTTATTTTCTGAGCATAAGATTGGGTGCTACAGATAAATCCAAAACAAAGTAAAACTACTAAATATTTCATATTTCTAAATTTAATTTCTGAAACGCAAAAGTAACACAAAATTATTATTATATATTTTATTTACTTTTAATGTAATAATATTATAATAATATATAGTGTGTGAATTTGTGAAAACAAATAAAATTATACACTTGATTTTTTAATTATACACATTTTTATATTTAATAATAGCTTAATCTATTAGTAAATATAAGCTATGAATTATTATTTCAAATTTATGTTAATTTAAAATTGTGGAAATTTATAGCTTATGTGTATTTAGAATTTTGGTGGAAAAACATGAAGAAATTTATGTATAAAAAGTAGAATATTTTTATTTTTCATATTATGCTCACATGCATCACTTTTAATTCACATACCAATCAACATAGATTTATCCAAATAAATTCAAACCAGGTATATTAGGTACAATATCTTTTAGTTCCTTTAAAACATAATTTTGAGATTGATTTAAGCCTTCTTTTATCGTATTTAATAAAACCTCCTCTTGTTTAGATTTATCCAATGAATGAAATTCATCACTTAGTTTCAAATCCAATAAATGTTTTTGTCCATTAAAGATACAGTTCACATATTTTTGCTCCTTATCTTGTATAGGTAAGCGATAATCTGATGATCGAGTCATGAAGTCTTTGGCTTTTGTTTTCAAATCACCAAACATAGAAAATAAATCAAACATAATTTAAAAATTTAAAATGAAAAATTAAGGGTTATAATATATGCCACTAATAGTATCTTTATGGCTACCGGTAGCAGTTTTGATACAATTGATACGATCTAAAAGATATAAATATCCAAAATAAGCCATGCCAATACTCTCTTTGTTATCTATTAGAACTGAATCTACATACAAAAGTTTAGCTTTACTATAAGATAAAATTTCTTTAACCAAAAATTTATTGTGACCGCCACCTCCTGTTATCATAATTGTAGCATCTTGAGCAATATATTTAGATAACTGAAAGGCGATATGATGAACATAGGTATGAAGTAAATCAGCAATATTTTCACGATTAAATCTATTTAAAATTTCTCTATGATACATAGAAAAACTATTGTCTAATGATTTAGGTATTTTTTTGGAAAAGTAGTCCATTTGATTTAATAAATCAAATACATGGGGTAAAAATTTACCTTGAATCCCTATAGAACCTTCATTATCATAAGGTAGTCCCAATTGATTGGCGAGATAATTCAAGATTTGATTACACAAACAAACATCAAATGAGTTTATAATTTCTCCTTTTATAGATAGATTAGCTATACCACCAAGGTTGATACATATTTCTGTATCTGGAAAAAAATCAAGATCAAAAATAGTAATAATCGGTGCACCTTGGCCACCATTACAGATATCTCTATTTCTCAAATCTCCTAAAACAGGTATATTTAATTGCGATGCTATATATTGATGATTGGAGAGCTGAAGACTATAAAAATCCTCAGGTTTATGTAATATAGTATGACCATGATTTACGATTAATGCAATGTCTATATCTTTTGAAGGAAGTTTTTTTAGAAAATTCTGAATAGACGAAAGGGTAAATAAAGTAAATTCTTTTTCTATTTGTTTATAGGTATTTATATCTGATTTAGTAATCAAAGACAAAGAATGACTCAAAGAATCAGGAAAACTAAATGTATCAACCGATATAATGTTTAACGCTTGAGGATTTTGATCATTAAAATTCACTAAAGCTATATCAAGTCCATCTAGAGACGAGCCTGACATTAAGCCAATGATATTTTTTGCGTTTTTCATTTGCAAAAGAACTTTTTTTTTTAGATAAGGAACTATGTTAATTTCCACAAGTTAAGAAAAAGTAAACAATTTGTATTTAATTATATACAGAATAAGTTAAAGAAGGAAAGAAATTTTTTTATTATATTTGCAAAAACATAACGCTATGAACAAAATATATTTAATTTTCTTGATTTTAGGTACTTTTTTGGTATCTTCATGTGGCTATAATGACATGGTAACTAAATCAGAAATGGTTCAAAAACAATGGGGAAATCTTCAATCTGCTTATCAAAGAAGATTAGATTTAATTCCTAATTTAGTAGAAACGGTAAAAGGAGAAGCAAAATTCGAACAATCTACGCTGACAGAAGTAGTAAATGCAAGAGCTAAAGCGACATCTATTACCATTGACCCGTCAAAATCATCTCCTGAACAACTCATGGCATATCAAGAATCTCAAGGACAGCTCAGTCAAGCATTAGGAAAGTTATTATCCATATCAGAAAACTATCCAACCCTTCAAACAAACGCAAGCTTCAAATCCCTCAAAGTAGAAATTGAAGGTACAGAAAATAGAATTCAAACAGAAAGAAACAAGTATAATGAAGCAGTAAATGAATATAATTCTTTTATAAAACAAATCCCTCAAAGTTTCTTTGCAGGACAATTTGGATTTACACCTAAGCCTTATTTCGAAGCAGAAAAAGCTGCAAGTCAAGCGCCAAAAGTTCAATTCTAAGCGATAAATGTATTTAAAAAAAAGAGAACTTAAGCGCTTAGTATCCAATATACAAGACTTAGAGTCAAAAACTAATTGTGAATTAAGAATTCATATAGACAAGCGATTGAATACATCAAATTCTTTGTATGAAGCCAAAAGAGTTTTTAAGAAGTACAAAATGTATGAAACAAAAGAAAGAAACGGTATATTACTTTATATAGCCATTAGAATAAATCAAATTGCCATTTTTGAGGATATTGGATTAAGTAAAATACTCAGTGAAGATTTTCTAAGACAAAGTATTGATAAGGTAATGCCAAAATTTAAAGCAGGTAAATATTGCAATGCTATAGAAGAAATCATAGAAATCATCGCACCAAAGGTGATACAGGCCTATCCTAAAACTTCAGAAAATCAAAATGAACTCAGTAATGAAATTTCCTTTACATAAAGCAATTAAATTAGGCGTTGTAATAGTTCAAATATGCTTTAGTTCTAACTTATGGGCACAAGCAAATAAATCAGTAAATTTTGGTGAAGTTCTCGCTAAGCCAAATACGCCGTCTTTGTTGATAGACGAAGCGGATTTGCTCAATGCGGAAGAAGAAAACAAATTATTAGAATTTCTTCATGTTTATCAAGATTCGACCTCAAATGAACTCTTAGTACTTACCGTAAAAAGTCTAAATGGTCTTAGACCGTATGAATATGCAACACAGATAGGCGTAAACTGGGCAGTAGGCGATAAAGAAAAAGACAATGGTATCGTATTTCTCATAGCGCCAAACGAAAGAAAAGCCTTTATCGCTACAGGTTATGGACTTCAAAGCAGATTAACAGACTATCAAGCGAAAGAAATTTTGGATCAGTTAGTCATGCCTTATTTCAAGAAATCTCAATATTTTCAAGGAATAGCAAACGGAATAATTGCAATAACCGCTCAAATTCAAGGAGAATATATTCAAGATAAACCAATTGATGAGTCATCAGGCCAAGGAATTCCTTTTTGGTTGATTATTATCATTATACTTTTAGTGTATTTTTGGTCCAAAAAAAGCCGCTTTAATCCATATCATACGACCATTGGAAGAGGCTTAATGGGAGGAAGTCATAGTCCTTGGTTTGATATGAATTCATCAGGGGGATCATCAAGAGGCGGATTTGATTTCGGAGGCGGAGATTTCGGAGGAAGTGGTGCAGAAAGTAGTTGGTAATATATGATTGCGTCTATAGAGGATTTTTTGGATTGTATTGAGCCGACAGACGTAGTCATACGTGTCGAGAAAGAACCAATTCAAGATGTATTTATAGACACAAGACAATACCATCAAAAGATAGGCCATTATTTTTTCTGTTTGCCCGGTCAGAGATTTACAATTTATGATTTATTAGAAAAAATAAATCATCTAGGAATTTCCCAGGTAGTTACTTGGCATGGATATAGAGAAATTATAGAAAAATCAACGATTAATGCAAATTTTTATTTTGTAGATGATACTATAGATGCATTGCAGCGATTAAGTATCTTTCATAGAAATAAATTTTCGATTCCTGTAATAGGAATTACCGGATCAAATGGTAAAACAACCGTAAAAGAATGGCTTTATGAGATTCTTCACGAAGACTTCAAGGTCTGTATTACGCCAAAAAGTTATAATTCACAAATAGGCGTAGCCTTAAGCGTACTAAAACTAAAACCATATCATAATCTAGCTATTTTCGAAGCAGGAATCAGTAAATATGGAGAAATGGAAAAGCTAGCGCGCATGATTCAACCTACCCTAGGGTTATTTCTAAATCTAGGACAAGCGCACAGTACAGGATTTAAATCGAAACAAGATAAGTTAAAAGAAAAATTAAAATTATTTGAACATTGTCCATTTTTAATCAATAAAAACTTTCAAGATGAAATAGAGAAGCATTTTAAACCAAGGTATTTTGATAGACAGACTATTTTAGAAAAATTAAACCTAAGCTTACAAGACCTCTATAGAAATTTAACGACTCAAGATTATGTCTCTTTAGAAAATCGCTTAAGTGTATGTTTGATATTAGATGCACTAAATCTTCCTGTGAGCAAATATTTAGAAAAAATACAGAATCTTCAGCCGATTAAAATGCGCACAGAAATTATTTCAGGAAATTATGATATTCAAATAATCAATGATACCTATAGTTCTGATGCTGAGAGTTTAATTCACGCTTGTTCTATCTTAGACCAAATTAACGATCAAAGAAAGAAATCATTAGTAGTTACAGATTTTCATGAAAGTCAGGGTCAAGAGATTTATCAAGTCTTGAGACAAATAATTCAAAATCAAGGGTTTTATATAGTTGTAACTATAGGCGAAATGTCGAAAATAGCCTTATCAAATATGAAAATCCAATCAAAACGCTATCATTATGAAACCGTTTTAGACTTTGAGCAGGACTTTGATATGACTTTGTTTGCTCAGCAAACGGTATTGTTCAAAGGAACTAAGCGATTTAGACTAGATAGATTAGTTAGAAAAATTCAGCGCAAAACGCATGATGCTCAGCTCTTAGTCAATTTATCCCAAATAAGAGAAAATATACAAATTTTAAAGAATAAACTAAATACCAAAACGAAACTCATGCTCATGCTTAAAGCAAATGCCTATGGCGTAGGGTCGTTGGAAATAGCGAAAACATTCGAAGATAATATCGTAGATTATTTCGCAGTAGCCTATTTAGATGAAGCTATTAAATTAAGAAATAAAGGCATAGTAAAACCGATACTTTTGATCAATCCAAATTTAGAAGATATTCAAAGAATGATTAATTATCAAATTCAAGTAGAGATATTTTCGATATCACAACTCAAAAAAATAGCGCAAATCGACCAAAGTATTACGATTCATCTAAAAATTGACACAGGAATGCACCGATTAGGTTTTGATATAGATGAACGAAATGAAATATTTGACATCTTAGAAAAAAACCCACAGATTAAAGTAGAATCCATTTTTTCACACTTAGCAGCTAGTGAAGAGAAGATTCATGATAAATTTACGAAAAGTCAAGCGCATTTATTAAAAGATTTTTATGAAGATTTTTTGAAGCATTTTCCTGAAAAACCTCGACCATTTTGCCATATTCTAAATTCACAAGGGATTAAAAATCATATAGATTTACAAGAAGATATAGTACGAGTAGGCATTGGCATGTTTGGAATAGGATATGAAGACTTGAATTTTCCGCTAAAACTTAAAGCGAATATTGTACAAATAAAAACAGTAGCCAAAGGAGAATCAATAGGCTATGGACGAAAAGGTTTAGTCCAAGAAAATACCAAAATAGCTATCGTAAATATAGGCTATGCAGATGGGTATAGTAGAATATTTGGAAATGGTAAAGCACAGGTATATATCAATGGAAAAAGGTATAATACGATAGGTCAAATATCAATGGATTTGCTAGCCGTAGATCTAAAAACAGATGAAATCGAGGAAAATACAGAAGTTGAGCTGTTTGGCGAACATATACCTATTGAAGAATTATCGGAGCTAGCACAAACAATTCCTTATGAAATGCTCACAAGGATATCGAGTAGAATTCCTAAAGTCTATTTTTTTGACTAAAAAAAAATGTTTATCTTTGTTTATTTTAAATTTTATATATGATTAAGATTGTACCAATAGATTTAATGGACAAAAAGCAGAAGAAACTATTTGTTGATTATGATTATGAGATTTATCGAGACAATCCATATTGGGTAGCGCCTCTGAGAATGGATATAGAAGAGCGGCTAAATCCCAAAAAACACCCATTTTATCAAAACGCTTCTATTCAGGCTTTTTTGGCTTATAGAAACGACAAAATCGTGGGTCGTATAGCAGCGATAAATAATGAAAAATACAATGAATTTCATAATTCAAAAGTTGGTTTTTTTGGTTTCTTTGAATGTATCAACGACGTAGAAGTAGCTCGAGAATTAATTCATGCAGCCAAACAATGGAACAAAAACAATGGTGTAGAAATCATGCAAGGTCCTGTGAATCCATCCACAAATTATGAATCAGGGCTTTTAACCAAAGGATTTGAGGATCCACCTAGATTAATGATGGCATATAATCCAGAATACTACAAAGATATATTGCTTCAAGCAGGCCTTAACACCAAAATGACTATGTTTGCCTATAAAATGGAAAAAGACAAAGTTTATAATGATCCTAAACTCACTAGAATCAAAGATATAGCCTTAAAAAGAGCCAAAATTAAAATTAGAAATCTCGATAAAAAAAATTTAGAAAATGAAATCGTTCAAATAAAAAAAATATATAATATCGCATGGGAAAATAATTGGGGCTTTGTACCGATGAGTGACAGAGAATTCGACAAGCTTGCCAATGAACTAAAACTCATAGTAGATGAAGATTTGGTACCAATATTAGAAAATGAAGCCGGAGAAATCATTGGATTTGGAATTTCCTTACGAGATATCAATCAAATTATACAATCCTTTAATGGAAAATTATTTCCGTTTAACTTTCTAAAGCTTTTTTATCAAAAGAAAAAAATGACTTGGATTAGAGTGATACTTTTAGGGATTTTGCCACAATATCATGGAAAAGGATTAGACGCAAGTTTATATACTCATATCATAGAAGCAGCTTTAAAAAGAAATATTAATTTAGCTGAGGCATCATGGATTTTAGAAACTAATGAAGCGATGAATGCCGGTTTAAAAGTAGTCAGTGGAGAAATTTACAAGACCTATGAAATATTTGAAACGCCAATAGACTAAATTATGAAAAAAAACCTTTGGATTTTTCTCTACATATTACCAAATTTGCTTTTAGCACAAATAGAATCGAATTACGAAGTCGTTTATCAAAAAAAATTAATTAATCCTAATATAAAACTTATTAGCGATGAGGACTTTTATTCTACGGTTCAAAACAAAGGCTTATCTCAGGAAACATGGAGTATTCAAGGTAACAAAACCTTTATCGAAAATGAAGAAAGATATTTAGAAATTGATCAAACAGTAGGAAAAATAAATGTATTGAGCAAAACATCTGCCGATTCTATTATAGAACTCAATAGTGCTTATTTTGATGAAAATTATAAATTGGTAAGTATTGACTCATCCCTTTTATCAAGCAATATGCTCATATATAAATATAAATCGGCTTTTTCATCGACTTTCTTAGTATATTTTTTAGAATCGCCCAAGGTATCTAGTCAAGCTATGAACAATTATAATAAATATGGATTTAGCGATTTTGTAAGAAGAACTCAGACCTTACCTTTTAGAATAGATGTTTTTTCAAGTTTTGAGAATTTTAGACTTCATCAGATAAAAGAAACAAATAAGCCTCTTAAAACCTATAATTTACAAACGTTATTTTTAGAAAAGGTAGACAAATTTAAAAAACAAGGAAAATCCATTAATCTTTCAGAGCCTAAGGCAAAACCCGAAAATAATTTTAAACCAGACATTCCAAAAAGAATAGACCCGTCGAAAGCGGCTACTATGACCCCTGATGAGATAAAGGATATCAAAAACAATAAAGAAAAACCAACAATTGCTCCTAAGAATTCAGAATCTAAACCAAAAATTGAAGAAAAACCAAAACCTAAAACAGAACCGACCAATAAAAAGACTGATACAGAAATTAAAAACAAAACAGAAAACAAAGCTGTAGATAAACCCAAAACAGAGCCAAAAGAACTAAATCAACCAAAACTAGATAAAAATCAAAAGCCAGATATAACCATCAAAAACAAAGAAAAAGAAATCAAAGAGTTTAAAGAAAAAGTCAAAGAAACCAATAAAGAAAAAAATAATCCAAGAAATTTTAGAGAAATCAACGTTTCAGAGGAGATTAAAAAGGTAAAACTCGAAAAACAACCAATAGACTCGAAAACGACTCAAAAGCCAGCGAAAACGGAAACAAACAAAAATTCAAATAAAGAAAATTCGCCAAGCAAATTAAAAGAAACTTCTCAAAAAGAAAAGGAATCAAAAACAACACCAAAAACGGACATAAAAAAAGAAATAAAGCCTGAGAAAAAATCAAATCAGACAAAAGAAGTGAAAGAGGAAAACAAGCCAAAAAGCAAATAAAAAAAGACAAAATAAGCAAAAAAACTAATGTTGCATATAGCAAGAATCATCTAATGTCTTAAGAAAATCTAAAATTGCACTTTGTTCCTGAATCAATAAATTTATGCTTGGCATGTCATGTGGATGATTCTGTATATTTAAATGTACAGTTAAGAAGTCTTTTAAACTAGGATAAGCACCATTATGACCATAAGGAGCTGTAACACTTAAATTTCTAAGGGAAGGCGTTCTAAATCTAAATTTATCTCGAGCATCTAAGGTATGGGCATATAAGCCTATGTCAAAAGTATCAAAGCCAGTATTATAATGCTTTTGATCGGTAAAAAGAGGAGGCCTATGACAAGAAGCACATTGACCCTTACCAAAAAAAAGAAAATACCCAAATTGTTCCGATTTTGAGAAAAGACTTGTATCGTTGCGCGATACAAATAAGTCGTATTTACTATGGAAGTGAACCAAAGAAGACAGATATGACTTGAGAGATTGTCCGATAAGGGCAGCAGTAATAGGCTTTTTGTAGGCTTTATGCGACAAATCCTGAGCAAAATCATCTAATGTTAATAACTTTTCATAAGCATATATATTGAAATTCATTTCATTGGATTTATGAATCGGAATTAGAGCCTGTAGCGCTAAATCTGAAGCAGCACTATCATACATGAAATGAGAATAAAATCCGACATTGACCAAACTCAAACTATTGCGGTTCGTAAACTGACCATCGACACCTTTGCTAAGTGGCAAAGTATCAGCAAAGGCAAATTTGTCTATATGACAGGATGCACAGGATATTTTTCCATCAGAAGAGAGCCTTTTGTCTTCGAAAATGAATTTACCTAAAGAGATTTGAGCATCTTTAGAAGAAAGGTCTTTTTTTGAGTTACAGCTATTAATTAAAAGAAATAGCGTACTGCAAATTATTAAGGGCCTTTTCAGCTGTTTCTTGATCATTAGGCGTAGAGTGTGTTACTTTGTCTATAGTCAATGTAAAAGGAATACCTTTAGGATGAGTCGGGAAGAAAAATTCGTCAACGTTAAATAAGGCATTTATTTCCGTAGTTTTCTTATCATCTAAATTAATATCGATATTTTGAGAGAGATTTTTATCATATTTGAAATTACCACCGAGGTGATAACCTACTTTGATGAGTTCCGAAGAGTTTTTTCGTTTATAAGTCCCTTCGAATACGATATATCGATATTTAGTCCAATCGTCCCAATACATATTAGTAATGCCACGAAGGGGATTATTAGCAGAATAATCATCACCAATTGGACTAGAGGCATTTAAGGTATCATCCAAACCAAAGAAAAAGTTGATTTTTTCCCCTTTGAATATTGTAAAATCTTTTAAGGAACTAGAATCAAGACAGGTCTTACCAAGACGCAATAAAACAACTCTAGAGATATTTTTTTTGAGATTAAATGAAGCATTTGACAAAGAAACATCGGAAATGTAAAAATCCAAAACCGAAATAGCAAAAGAATCACCATTTTTTAAAGCAAAAAATTTATCGAGTTTATCCGTCGTTTCTGAGTTCAATTGAGCCAAAAGTGTATAAGAAATTTTAGGGTTAGAATCAGATGAATTATTCTGATCATTGCAGCTATATTGAAAGATGAGCAAAAGAAATAAATAAAAAAAAGAGCGATTGGTTTTCATATTCTAAGAAGTTTTATACTACAAATATAACGAAAAAAAATGAGATTGTGGATATATGAGTAAAAAACAAAATTTTTTTCCTTATTTTTGTCTATAAAAATTTGAGTTTGATAGCCATAGATGATATTTTGATTAGTGATGATATTTTTGAAGAGCAGTTTGTATGTGATTTACAGAAATGCAAAGGCGCGTGCTGTGTAGAAGGCGATAGTGGAGCACCTGTTCTAGAAGAAGAGCGTCCAAAAATGCAAGCGGCCTTAGATAAATTAAGTCAAATTCTCCCACAAGAATCCCTTGAAGAAATTAACCAAAAAGGTGTAGCAATTTATGATTCAGAAGACAAGACGTATAAAACTACCTTGAATCAAGACGGAACATGTAGCTTTGCTATAAGAGAAAATGGCATTTTATTTTGTGGATTTGAGCGATTGTATCAAAAAAAAGAAATAGATTTTCCTAAGCCAATTTCCTGTCATTTATATCCTATTAGAATCTCAGAGCTAGGAAGCTTAACTACAATAAACTATGAAGTATGGAATATTTGTGCAGATGCCTGTTTACTTGGCAAAGAAATGCAAATACCCGTTTATAAATTTGTACAAAATGCGATCAAAAGGAAATTTGGAACAGAATTTTACGCAAAATTAGATGATTATTACACACAAAACTATAGGTTATGATTACAAATAGAATAAAAAACCTGCATGAATCAGCAACATTAAAAATGGCAAAACTCGCAAGAGATTTAAAAGCGTCAGGAAGAGATATTATTAGTCTTAGCCTAGGAGAGCCAGATTTCGACACGCCTCAAATTATCAAAGAGGCAGCCAAAAAAGCGCTAGATGAAGGCAATACAAAATATACCGCAGTAGCAGGACATTTAGCGCTCAGAGAAGCAATATGCCATAAATTAAAGAGACAAAATGGATTGGAATATTCGCCAAATCAAATCGTAGTCTGTAATGGTGCCAAACAAGCCATATCAAATGCTTGTATGTCTTTGCTCAATCCAGGAGATGAGATTTTAATTCCAGCTCCATATTGGGTAAGCTATAAACCTATAGCGCAGCTCGCAGAAGCAATTATTACAGAGGTGCCGACTACCGTAGAAGAGAATTATCTCGCTTCAGCCAAACTACTAGAAGCAAATATATCAGAAAAAACCCGAGCGATTATTTATTCCTCACCATGTAATCCTACAGGCTCAGTTTATGAAAGACATCAACTCGCAGAAATAGCAGAAATGCTCGAAAAATATCCCAATGTATTTGTATTGTCTGATGAAATATATGAACATATCAATTATTTGAATAAACATGAGAGTATAGCGCAGTTTCCAAAAATAAAAGACCGAGTCGTTCTCATTAATGGATTTAGCAAAGCCTATTCGATGACAGGATGGAGAATGGGCTATACCGCGACAAATTTAGAACTCGCTCAGGCCATTGAAAAATTCCAAGGGCAAGTGACCTCAGGAATCTGTAATTTTAATCAAATTGCAGGCATCACAGCACTAGAAAAAACAGATGCAGAAGTTAAGTCTATGGTAGAAGCCTTTAGAAAAAGAAAAGAAGTGATCATGGAAGGGCTTAGAGAAATTCCAGGTATCAAACTCAATAATCCACAAGGTGCTTTTTATGCTTTTCCTGATATAAGTAGTTATTTTGGAAAAAGCTATGAAGGAAAGAAAATAGAGACCTCGAGTGATATGGCAATGTATATACTCGAAGTAGCAGAAGTAGGATGTGTGGGAGGCGATGATTTCGCAGCAGATAAATGCATTCGCTTTTCATTTGCCGCTAGTGAAGAACAAATAAGAGAGGCGATGAAGCGCGTAAAAGCGGCTTTAGAAAAACTACAATAATTGAATCAAAGAATAATTTTAGGTATAGACCCAGGCACAGTTTCCTTAGGCTATGCCGTAATTTCGGTACAAGACAAAAAAGTAGATATACTCGTCATAGGAGAGCTCAATCTTAAGAAATTAGACAATCAGCAGCTTAAATTAAAAATGATTTTTGAGCAATTGCTTCAAGTCATAGACATGTATTTGCCAGATGAATGTGCTGTGGAAGTACCTTTTTTTGCCAAGAATCCTCAAAGTTTACTCAAACTTGGCAGAGCACAAGGCGTAGCTATGGCAGCCGCCCTCTATCGACAAATACCTGTAGCAGAATATTATCCAACTAAAGTAAAAGCAGCGATTACAGGAAATGGACGAGCTACCAAAGAACAACTCTTCGACATGATTCAGAAACTTTTAGGTAAATCCCTAGACGTCAAAACTTATGACGCATCAGATGCCTTGGGTGTCGCACTTTGTCATTGCTACCAAAACCAAAATCAGCTGACCCAAAAATCGACGCTGCCTAAGGCAAAATCAAATAGAAAATCGTCATGGAATGATTTCGTAAAAACCAATCAAGATAAGATAATCAAAAAAACATGACACTTCCTCTAGGTTTTATTGATAGAATGAAAGGCCAAATCAATGATTTTGAAGCCTTTGAGCGATCAATGAGCTTACCGATGAGACCAAGTATTAGAATTAATCCAACTAAAAAATATACGCCATCAAATGATATGGAGCCAATACCATGGCATCCAAATGCGTTTTTTGTGAAGCAACGTCCGACCTATGTCCTAGACCCTCAATTTCACCAAGGCGTCTATTATCCACAGGAAGCAAGCTCGATGTGCCTTGATTTGATTCTGAAATACTTAAAGAAACAAGGGCTAAAAATGGATTTATGTCTTGATTTTTGTGCGGCACCAGGAGGAAAATCTCAAATCATCCTAGATCATTTATCCCCAAAACAAATACTGATATCAAATGAAATCAATGAATCGAGAAATGAGATTCTAAGAGAGACCTTGACAAAATGGGGAAAACCCAATTTTATCATTACCCAATCACCCGCTGCAAATTTACCCAAATTAGGAGAAGTATTTGATTTAATCTTGCTCGATGCCCCTTGTAGTGGAGAAGGTATGTTTAGAAAAGACAGCTTTGCTAGAGCGCAATGGTCAGAGGAGCTCTGTACCCAATGTGAAACCACACAAGCAGAAATCATCGACAAAGCTATAGATTCGCTCAAAAACCAAGGGTTTTTGATTTATGCTACATGTACCTATAATCCAAAAGAAAACTTAGAGCAAATCAAATCGGCATTAAAAAAATATAACTTGGAATCTATAGAAATCCCAGCATTAGAAGAGTACCATGTGGAAAAACAAGAAAAAGACAAGGCGATAGGATATCAATTTTATCCGCACAAATCATTAGGAGAAGGATTTTTCGTAGCTATACTTAGGAAATTGAGCTCAGAGAACCAAGAAATAAATTCAAGAGCGGTAGCACAAATAAAGCCGGCATTTCAAAACATACTACAAGCCAAAGATGGTTATGAATTGATACAGTATCGAGACGTGGTATCAATAGTATCATCGTCTGTTTACGACGCTTTGATTCATATAGCGCCATTTAAAATTAAACAAACAGGCATTCCAGTACTTGAAACTACTTATAAAACAACGAATCTACACGAATATCTACCATTTGTCTATGCTTTTTTAGATACAGAAATACCCCAAATAGAGGTAAACAAAGACCAAGCGTTGAAAATACTGCGATTAGAAAGTGATTTAATCTTAGAAAAGCAGATAGGAGAAAATGTCATGTCGTGTTATCATGAAAATCCCTTGAGCATCATGAAAATCCTCCCCAATAGAATTAATAATAAATATCCCAAAAATTGGCGGATTAGATCAGCCTAATTAACGAGTAAGAGGAGATTTAGAGATCTCAAGAAAAAAACTCGCCAAAGTGTCCTTGCTAGACTTAGCACGATGTTTAATAATAATTTCGAAATCAGAATTTTCTTTTAAAGTCATAGAGAAACTATCTTTTGAGCTTATAGAAGTATAGACTTTGTTTTTATTTTTGAATTTTTTCTTGTCTTTGTCTTTTTCAGCGAAATTACTTTTTAATAAATTCATGTTGACATTATTTTCAGCAGACTTTAATAAAAAAGTAACCTCATACCCACTATCTACAGAATAGAAATAATTTTTATGAATATCTAGACCTACATATCCTTCATAAACGTCATTTTTATTGGATTCAGCTAAAAGCAGCTCTTGAATTTTAGCGGCATTCAACGTATCTTTAGTCTCTTGTAAAGAATCTGTATGCATTTCTTTTTGTGAAGCGCCCTCATCACAGCTAATCAAATAAACCAAAATAAGAAATAAAAAGGACTTAAACAATGACATATTTTAAGATTTTAACTGATAAATGCTGTTAAGATTCCGAGCAAGACCTTCATAGTCTAGACCGTAGCCTATAACGAACCGATCCGGAATAGAAAACCCAATTTGATCAATAGGGAAATCATGAAGGAATTTATCGGGTTTACAAACTAAGGTAGAAATAAAAATGGACTTACATTGCATTTGAGATAAACTATCCAAGAGATATCTAATCGTATTGCCGGTATCAATAATATCTTCTAAAATGATAATCGGTCTATTTGAAACGATTTCAGGACTAATTCCAATTAAGGGCTTTAAGGTACTACTGTGTAATCCACCGTGATAAGAAGCAACTTTTACGAATTCTATCTCGAGTTCGAAATCTAAATTTGCGATTAAATCGGCAGCAAATCGAATAACGCCATTGAGCACTCCTAAAATAATAGGTCTTTCATTTTGAAAACGAGCAGTTATTTCAAGCGCCATTTCAGCAATTCGACGCTGAATATCTTCAGCGCATATCAACTCTGTAAATTCTAAATCTAGAACTTTAATTTTTTGATTCACGCGATAGGATTTAAAACGATTTGATAAATAGTATAGGAGTTTACTTGACGATTATAAAAAAATTTATCGATGATCTCTACGATATTTCTACCGCGAAAAAAACTCTTAAAACGTTGACTTGAGCTTGCTTCAGCCCATTCAATAGTATAGACGAGTTCTAAATTAAAATTAGTTTGAATATAACCGAGCATTTTTTCTAAAGCTTCTTGCTTATTTACAGCGATTAAGCTATGAAAAAGAAAAGTATTTTGGTGCAGCGGATTCTTCGTATAGAGATTGAGTTCTACAATATTTCCTTTTTCGAAAAACTCGAAATTCAAATTTTCAGGAGCAATAGCTAAAATAGAAGCGATTTGAGTTTCGATTTGCATGTTATAGTTTTTCTACTATTTCATCGATAATGCCGTATTGAAGTGCTTCTTGAGCATCCATCCAATAGTCTCTATCGAAGTCTTTGAGGATTTTATCGAGGGGTTGATTGCAATTTTCCGCGAGAATTTCAGCTAAAACGAGTTTACTTTTATTTATTTGTTTGGCTGTAATCTCTAAATCTATTGCTTGACCTCTAATACCACCAATAGAAGGCTGATGAATCATAACTCTAGCGTTCTTATAAGCACGTCTTTTTCCTTTGGTTCCATGACTAAGTATCATAGCTCCCATAGAAGCGGCTAAACCGATACATGTTGTATTTACAGGAGATTCTATAGCACGCATTGTGTCCATTAGCGCTAAACCACTCGTAACCGAACCTCCGGGCGAGCTCAAAAAAATATCTATAGGCTTTCCGCTATCGAGACCATCAAGCAAAAGGACTTTGTTCAATATTTTTTCCATTGATTTATCATCGACGGGACCCCAAAAGAAGATTCTTCGTTGTTTGAGAAATAATTCTTCTGCTTTTTTAGATAGATTGTCTTTTTCTTCTTTTTCTTTTTCTTTATCATCGCTGTCATCATTGCGCCAATTATTCCATAAATAATCTAAATTCATATCCTGCTATTTTTTTTAAAGCACAAAAATAAGGATAAATATTTATAGTGTTAAGATAAAATTACTACTCTTTTTGTGAAATTAATTTAATCGTTGATTTTATAGATTTTTCATGAAGAAATGCCCAGATCAAACCAATACCCAAAAGCATAATCCAATACCAAAAGTCGAAGAAATCACGATAAGCTGCGAGCACAAATTTCAAGGAGAGAAAGCACAAACCTAAAATCCCGGAATAAATTAAAAAGAATGTAATTGGTCTTATCCAGTTTAACTTAATTTGTTCTATAGATTTAGAAAAATATCTAAAACAGAGCACTAAAATCAAAAAACTAAGACACCCTGATACCGTCATTAGCATTTGACGCAGTAGTATATTTGCCCAGAATAAATTACATAAAATCAAAACAGTAAACACAAAAGCGAGCAGAACACTGCGAAAATAAACCGAACCTTTGAGCGTAAAATCAGAGGACAATTTGCTAAAATTAGTAAATCCGTAGATCAAGGGTTGAAGGGATAAAAAAACAAAGTAATATCGAGCAGGCCAGAACTCTAAGTCCGTAAATCGTATCACATATCCATAAACGAAGAGACAGAGCAAAAACCATAAACCAAAACCAAATTGCATATATAAATCAAATGAAAAAGAAGCATGATTTTGCATATCTTCTGTGTTTTTGGATTTCAAGAGTACAGGATTAAAAGCAGACCAAAAACCGTTAACGAAAGCTAGAATCGCTTGACTAAGCATCATTGCTAAAGCAAAGGAAGAAAATTCTAGCTTATTGATGAAGTAAATAAACAAAAAGGGATGAAAATAAGTCATAGCAATCAAGGCAAAATTTCCAGGAATTAACGGAAGACAAAGAAGAAAGAGTTTTCGTAAATGATTGGAAAACGCAACAAAATTAACGAGCCAAGGCATCATTTTAATCAAAGCGAGAACCCCAAAAAGTACATGTACCATAGCCATAGCCCAAAAAAAGCTATTGTAACGCCCAATATGTAAAAATTCAGGAAAGGCTATAGGAAGAGAAGTAACATATAAGAATAAAATCATTAAAAGAAATGGAAGACTACCATAAATTATATTCCACCAAAATACCGTTTTGGCTTTTTGAATCGAACGAAGATAGACTAAATAAACAGAAATAGGGGTTTGAAAAAATAAAATAACGACCAAGAGAAAATAAAGTTCGAGACAACCTTTTTTGAGGAAAAGTTCATCAGAGACAACCTTAGCCAAGAATGGCCATAAAAAATATAAAAGAACACTAACAAAAAATACGAATAGACTCTGAAAAAACAATCGAGTTAAATATGCAACGTCGCCATTATGACCTTGTCTTTTTAAATAAAAGTAATAATTTGTTGCAGCGTAGTCTGAATTGAGCGTAGTCAAAAAAACTAGAATTGTAACGAGTTGCTGAAAAACACTGATATGACTATAGCCTTCAGCTTGAATAAAAGACAAAATATATGGCAACGCTAAAATCTGAATACCTCGACCAAACAAAGTACCAAAACTATAGAGTATCGTATGCTTAATCGCTTTCATTTCTGCTTCTTAGGAGCTTTGTTGAATCCACATGGCGCGGTATTTTTCATTTTTATGGAGTAAATCATCGTGAGAACCCGAAGCGACAATACGCCCTTTGTCAAGAACGAAAATTTCATCACAATGTTTAATTGTAGAGAGTCTGTGCGCCACAATTAATATGATTTTATCTTGAAGCCTTGAAATTTCTTGAATAGTCTTGGTGATATGCGCTTCTGTAATAGAGTCTAGGGCAGAAGTAGCTTCATCGAAGATAAGCACACTAGGATTTCGGAGAAGAGCCCTAGCTATAGCAACACGTTGTTTTTCGCCACCTGAGAGACGCACCCCATTTTCCCCAATATTCATGTGTAAGCCGAGGTCTGATTTATCTAATATAAACTGACCTTCAGCTTGAGCCAAACAGGTCATGACATCTTCAACTTGAGCTTTTTGATTGGAAAAAAGTATATTATCCAGCAAAGTCCCAGAAAAAAGATGAATGTCTTGGGAAACGAGACTTAAATGTTTTTTATAGGCGGTACGATGTATTTGCTCAAAAGGAGTATCGTTTACCATAAATTTTCCTTCTTGAGGCTGATATAGTCCAAGAATAATTTTTAATAGAGTCGATTTGCCAGCGCCAGAACTTCCTACGAAAGCGTAGGATTTGCCACGATTAAGCTCGATATCAATGTCTTGAAGACTCCAGGAGTTTGACAAAGGATGCCGAAAAGAAACCTGTTTAAGGCTAAGTGCATTAATTATTGAAGGTTCTACTAGGTTGTCACTTATCGGTTCAGTAGCTAAGTTCATAAAATTATTAAAATTGTCTAGAGAAGCATCTGTTTCACGATAGACTGTGATGAAGGTGCCGATTTCTTGTAAGACATTAAACACATAGAAAGAATACATATACAAACTAAAATACTGACCAAGGGTTAATTTACGATAAAAGATCAAAAAAAGTAACCCCATAGCCAAAACTGTTCTGATAAAATTTATTGTCGTACCTTGAATAAAACTAATCGATCGAAGTTTTTTGACCTTTTCGAGTTCTAAGGCGAGAATTTGATTGGTATTATTTTCGATGACTTTGATTTCTTGTTCTTGGAGCCCTAGGGATTTGATAAGTTCTATGTTTCTAAGGCTTTCTGTCATATAACCAGAGAAAGCAGCCGTTTTTTGAGTGATAATCGTTTGAATTTTTTTGATTTTTCGACTGAGATAAGTGGAAGTGAAGAAAATCAAAGGAATACTTAGGCCATATATGACGAGTATCATAGGATGAATCGCTATAGAGACCCAAAACACAAAAACAAGAGAAACTACAGCCGCTACGACCACATTGACGAATACATGAGTAAGACGCTCGATATCAATTTTTACTTTCTGTAGAATATTTATTGTTTCACCACTTCTAAGCGATTCATAAGTTTCAAATTTCAAATTCATGCTATGATTCATGCCATCAACAAAAATTTGGGTAGCCACACGTTGATTTAAGACGTTTAGAAAATAATCTTGAAGATTTTTTGCGATACGAGATACCATTGCGACACCGACGATAGCGAGAAGTATTTTGCTCAAATCCAAAGCATAATCGGAGATTTTGTAATTGTCAAAGTAAAATCGACTCGCGTAATCATCTATGATAATTCGATATAAATAAGGATCCATCATCGAGAAACTGACATTTATCGCAGCTAAAATGAGGATTAAGAGCACTTTGAGCTTATGAGGAGCGATATAAGAAAAGAAAATTTTCATAAAGGATTAAAATGAGGGCATAAATTGCCCTAAATTGAGATAATGAGTATGCATTTCATCTAAAATTTCTAAAATTTCAACTTTGTTTTGGGAAGTAACTAAACGCATACGAAATTCTTTAACGCCTTCGAAACCTTTGAAATAGGCCGCGTAATGCTGTTTGGTTTCATTGATACCTAGGACTTCTCCCTTCCATGCTATGGCGCTAAGCAAATGGGTTTTTACGGCTTCTATTCTATCGGTAATCGTTGGAGGAGGAAGCTTTTCGCCTGTTTTAAGGTAATGTTTGATTTCTCGAAAAATCCAGGGATAGCCGATAGCGGCACGACCGATCATGATGCCATCGACACCAAATTTATTTTTATATTCCAATGCTTTTTCAGGACTGTCGATATCGCCATTACCGAAAATTGGAATATGCATTCTAGGATTTTCTTTGACTTGAGCGATATATCGCCAATCAGAATGACCTTTGTACATTTGAACTCGAGTGCGTGCATGAATTGAAAGTGCTTTTACGCCTATATCTTGAAGTCTTTCGGCGACTTCAACGATATTAATGCTTTTTTCATCCCAACCCAATCGAGTTTTAACGGTTACCGGTAGATTAGTAGATTTGACGATAGCTTCTGTGAGCTGAATCATCAAAGGAATATTTTGCAAAATACCAGCACCTGCGAGTTTGCAAACGACTTTCTTGACCGGACAGCCGTAATTTATGTCTAAAACATTTGGGTTATATGGCTCGATGATGCGCGCGCTATAAGTCATTGCATCGAGATTGGAGCCGAAAATCTGTATGCCGATAGGTCGCTCATAATCATAAATATCGAGTTTCTTGACACTTTTTTCAGCATTTCTAATGAGACCTTCTGTAGATATAAACTCTGTGTACATCATATCTGCACCGTTTTCTTTGCACAGTTTACGAAAAGGAGGATCGCTAACGTCTTCCATAGGCGCAAGGAGAAGCGGAAAATCTTCAAAGGTCAAATTTCCAATTGATATCATAGTTACAAAAATAAAGAAAATCTAGGAAATCAACAGAGTTTTGATTTTCTAGGCAAATAAAAATAAAATTCAATCAATTTTTTTAGTTTTCGAAGCATCGATTGTTTTGAGTTCATCGAGATGATTTCTATACCAATTAACACCTGCGAAATGAGCATTAATTTGATAAATTTCTGGTTTTTTTTCGAGCAAATCCAATATATCTTCTAAGCTAAATCGTGGATTAGAGGGATATAGAGCTTCAAAGACAGCTTTGATAAATTCAAAATCTTCGAGGTAGTCTATCGTAAATCGATGCGACATCGAATAGTCATATCCTTTTGGCCAAGTGAAATTTGCCAGAGAAAACTTGTCGGGATTTTCCCAAAAATAGGGTGTAGTATGTTCTCTTTCGAGAGGTTTCTGAGCTTCGAGATGGGCTTTTTCAAGCGCAGAGAAACGAAAAATTTCTACATCATTTCCATCGGGATATGTCGCAGGGTGAAGGTTGGAGACGAAATCAACTGAATGAGACAAGAAATAACCATAGACATCATCGATAATTTTTGGGTCTATCAAAGGACAGTCCGAAGGAATTTTAGCGACGATATCAGCTTGCAAGGCTTTGGCGGCTTGATAATGTCTGTCGAGCAAATCTAACTCAGACCCTCTAAATACGACGATTTTATCGTTATTTCGAAATAAATCTTCAATGATATCATTTTCCGCATGCTCAGAAGTTGCGATTACTATTTGACCAATATGTTTGGCTTGAAGAAGTCTTTCGACCATGAGTTCGAGAATAGTTTTGCTGAGAATGGTTTTCATAACTTTATTTGGCAAGCGTGTAGAGCCGACTCGAGCCTGAACGACAGTAACTATTTTCATGTTATAAATATTTAGTAACCAAAGGATGATGATAAATAGAAGCCTTATCCGTCATATCCAAATATATATCCAAAATTTCAGCAATAATTTCAGCAGACATTCCTTCGTTTTGAATAGGTTTACAAGCGTATAGTTCATTGATATCAAAATAACTATAAACTTTTTTTTGCAGTACCAAACCGATAAGCGCCACTGTAGAAAATTGAGTAATTAAGGTTTTGCAATGATAAATCATCGGGTCGATACTGCCTGAAGTATAAATCAACGCGTTAGGAAGAATCTCGAGAATCTCTCGACGAACGATGTCGTGATTTTCATTAGGATGAAGCTTAAATATGATTTGATCAAAGCCAGCTATATCTTTGCACGCTAATAGGAAAGACACTCGGTCATCATTTCCACCAAGCTCACGAATATCAGAAGTAGCGACCAAGACATAATCTTGATACTCAAAGTCATATTGAGCCAGCGCATATAAATCATCAAAATTTGGAATACCAGTACAAAGAATTTTATGGGCCTCTGTGCCGTTTTTGACGAAAAGCGATTTAAAGCCTTGACTAGCACTAAAATACAAGTCTGCTAAATTAGAGCTGCCGTTTAACGAAGTAGAGCCTGTGAGATATCGAGGCAATTTGAGTTTGAGAATCAAATTAGAAAAAAAAGTTTGCGGGTCTATCATTCCTTCTTGAATCCAAGCCGTTTTAGTTTTGGATAAAAAAGAAGGAAAAACGATATCTGTGGACAAGACAGCCAAATCATATGAATTGCCCAAGCTTTCACCTCTATAATCGTAGCGAATATTGTGATCTTGAATGTATTGACGGCTTATTTTAGAAAAAGAACTATTCTTACCAAATACAGTATGATCAAAGAAACCAGACTCAGCTAAAAACTCATAAAACTTACCATCTTGAAAAACTTGCGTAAAAAAAATCTCGTGTCTAGGCTCAAGATATGAAGCGATTTTATGAAGCTGAGTCGTTTGATTTAAGGAACCAGTTACGAAGAGAATCTTTTTCTTCATGAAGATTTAAATTTGATTTAATCCTAGAAACTGTTCAGCGATTAGACTAGCACCACCGATAAGCCCTCCGTTAATATTGGGTTGAGAAAAAAGCGAAGCGGCATTATCTAGGTTACAGCTGCCACCGTATAAAATCGTGATTTCTTCAGGGTTTAATTTAGGATATTCTGCTGTCAAGGCGTTGAAGATATTTAAATGCATCTCTTGAGCCTGTTCTTTCGAAGCGGTTCTTCCGGTACCGATAGCCCATATTGGCTCATAAGCGAAAACAAGTTGCTTAAAGCTATTTAACTGAGTCAAAGCGAGTCCAGATTTGATTTGAGCCAGGACATAATCGATTTCCTGACCTTTTTCTCGAATTTCTAGAGGTTCACCGAAACAAAAAACAGGGATGATTTGATGCGAGAGACAAGCGGCTATTTTTTTTGCGATAAGTTCGTCGCTTTCCTGAAAAATCTGTCTTCGCTCAGAATGACCAATAAGCACATAACCAATCGATAGGCTTTTTAGCATAGGAATAGAAATTTCTCCTGTAAATGCGCCTTTTTCTTCGAAATATAGGTTTTGCGCCGCAAAGGAGATTTGCGGATTTTTATTTCTAAGGTGCAATCCTTGAAGATAAAGACTTGGAGCAGCGATAATAGTCGGTTTATCTAAGGATTTGTCCAAGAAAAAATCTACAAATTCAGTTGCTTCTTCCCAGGTTTTGTTCATTTTCCAGTTGGCGATGACTAAATTAGATGAGGACATAGTTTAAGTTTTAGGATAAAGAGAGTGTAATAAATTTTTTTGAAATTCGGTAAGCGATAAATTCCTTCGTTTACAGACGATTTCTATAGTCGCTAAAGCTTTTGAAAAATCGTAGATTTCACTTGAATTACCAACAAGCCAAGTGAAATCAGGGATAAATTTAGGAGGAAAACCAGAAGTGGCTATTAGGGCACAGACACCTACTACGGTAGCGGTATTGAATGTAGTACCAATAGAAGATTTGCTGTAATCCCCCATGATTAAACCGATAAATTGCTGACCACTTGGTTCAAAAGAATTTGAAGAATAATGATACAAGTCTATTAAGCTATAATTGTTTTTGAGATTGGAACTAATCGTACCAGCGCCTAGGTTACACCAAGAACCGAGTACAGAATTACCAAGAAAACCATCGTGAGCTTTATTGGTAAATGGATGAATAATTACATTGCTGAGCTCGCCTGCAACTTTACAAGATTTGCCTATAGAAGTAGCCCCATAAATTTTAGTGCCCATTTTGACTTGAGCTTCACAACCAAGATAAAAAGGACCTCTAATTTGACATCCTTCCATAATTTGTGCGTGATCATCGATAAAAATTGACCCGGTGGTAGTGTTCAAAATGCAAGGCAAAATCGTTGGATTACCTCTTACATAGAGCTCGTCTCCTAGAATTGTGACCCCTTCTATAGAAGAAACTTTACGAAAATCATTAGCATTAATAGCATCTAAAAGAAAAATTTCATGATTTTTTAGAAATATATCCCAGAGATGCGCTATTTGAATGAAATCCAAAGAAATTTCTTTCCAATCGTCTATTTCATTAGATTTTAAAAGCCATGTTTTTCCTAAAGAAACATTTGATTTTCCTAAATTTTCTTGAATCACCTTAATGATGTCCTTACTAGGAATAATACTAGCATTTATAAGAAAGGAATTAGAAGCAAGTTCAGGATTCCAATCTAGATTTCCTTGCTCAAGCGAATAACCAAATTCTTTTGTCCATTTTTCAGAAATGCTCGATAAACCGACTAAGATATCAGAGATATAACGAGTACTAGTAATCGGCTTGAGATTAAGTCTAGTGGTGTCATCATCCCATAATACGACATTATTCATTATCATCGTTTTCTTCATTATCATTTGTATCATCTTCAGCGTTAGCCGCTTTGGAAATGAGTTTAGATTTTTTGACGAGGTCAAGCTTTTCTTTTTTGGCTACAAACGTCGCATCAGGTGTCATGAGACTACCTATAAGTGATTCAATCACATATTTTTTGGTATATTTGTTTACTTCATTTTCCTCTGTAGTTTTACCTTCTAGCGATTCCATACCCTTTCTGAAGATTTCTAGCGGTTGATTTACAATATAGTTCGAAAAATTAATACTCGCAGAAATTTTTTCATAGCCCGATACCTTGTCAATTTTTTCTTCGAAAAGCGCATAATTGTCTGTTTTATTATCTTTTTGGAGAATTACAGCAGCATGGTATAGTAGGTTAGAATTGTTTGAGGATTGATATGCTTTTCGAGCATAAGACATACCTAAAGCACTATCTAAGGTATAAAAAAGAGATAGCGAAGCAGCCTCAACCAAATAGGAAGAGTCTTGAAGCAGTTTTGTCGCTAACGTCATAAATTGGTTTTCATTAGATTTGTCAAACTCAGTTATTTCATTTATCACGAATAATGCTCTAGCCCGCAGCAGTGATTTTGATTGTTTGTTTTCAGCGATTTTGATTAAACTTGATCGAATTTGATCTAAATAAGGATTTGTGTTAAATCCTGATACCAGTTTGAGGATATGAAATTTAATCCAATCACTTTGTTTTGATTTTAGCACTTCATTGACGGTCGCTTGCACCAAGTCAAGCTTTATCGCATTAGTATCTGTAGAGAGGGATTTAATCGCACGGTATTTAGTAAGATAACCAACCTCTGGGATTTGAAGCAAGGCGACCCAATCTGCTACATCTCTTTTTTCAGTAACCCTACCAACCAAAGCATTGTCCGAATCAAATTCAATAACTTTTAGTTTGTCTTTATAAGGTAAATCTTTGAGCAAAGAATTTGCAGCGATATTCATACTAGGTTCATTAAAATTAATGGTATGAACTTGTTTTGGAAGATTATCCAAAAAATGAAAAGTAAGCTTGAGCGGAAGTCTATACACAAAACTATCATAGAAATTATGCGTCTGTGATAGCTTAAGGGCTTTTTCTCTGTTAGAAGTTTCAGCAGAAATTTTAATTTCCGGATGACCACCTACGAGATACCATTGATAAAAATACCAATCGAGGTCTTGTCCACTATGTTTTTCGAAAATTTGCTTTAAGTCGTTGTATTCAGTAGTTTTGAAGCTATAAGTTTTGAGATAATCTGATAAAGAAGCGAAAAAAACCTTATCCCCTAGATATTTACGAAGCTGATGAAGAATTTTACCGCCTTTTTGATAAGAAATGACGTCAAACATGTCGTCAGGGTCTTGATAATTGTTTCTAAACAAGGGTTCACGTTTGGACTTAGCACTAAAGAGGTATTGTTCGAAGTCTTTTCGCCAATACTCCAAAGCCTCATCTATACCGTTTTTATGTTCATGCCAAAGAAATTCAGAATAATTTGCAAAAGATTCATTAAGCGTCAAATGTCCCCAACTTTCACAGGTTACTAAATCACCAAACCAATGATGAAAGAGTTCGTGAGCGATAGTCTCATCATCATTATTATCTTTTAGCTCACGTCTATCCTTGAGTACGAAGTCATTAAAAGTAACGGCAGTAGTATTTTCCATAGCACCGGAAACGAATTCTCTCACAATTACTTGACTATATTTATCCCATGGGTAAGGGACTTGAAGTAATTTCTCAAAGAAAGGAATCATTTCAGGAGTTCGTCCAAAAATAGGTTTAGCTAAATCTTTATGTTTGTGTTCGATAAAATATTCTAATGGAATATTATTCGGTGTTTTATCTTTTACTACATGAAAATCACCGACGACCAAGACCGTTAGATAGGTAGAATGAGGTTTTTTTAGCGACCAAACGTCTTTTCGTTTTTTATTGGGAAGTGGGAGCGAAGAGATAAGTGTTCCGTTGGATAAGGTCTCTAGGCTATCGTCAACGATTACAGTGAGCTGCTGCGTATATTTCTCCGTTGGGAAGTCAAAAGTAGGAAACCATCCTGAATTAGACATAGGCTCTCCTTGAGTCCATAAATGCATAGGATATTCCGGGTTTTTTCCATCGGTATTGATGAAATAAGCTCCTTTGCTATCTTGTATGCTTTTACTTTTTTTAGAAACAATCAAATCAGAATTTGCAGTATAAGAAATAGAAAATACCCGTTTATTGTTTAAAGTAAGGGGTGATTTTAACTCAAGAATCAATTTGGCGGAGTCATATTTATAATTCAAAGCAACTTCTTTGCCAGAAATGATCTCTGAAACTTGGTGAATCAGAAACATTTTAGCGTCAAGAGCGATTTCCTGAGTAGGAATAATCGTTTGGGCTGAAATTGTCAGTTTAGCGTTACCGATGATTTGCCTCGTTTTAAAGTTAGGGGTAATCTTAAGGTCTAAATGATGTATGTCAAACAATTTTTCGGGACAAGAAGCTGTCGGGATAGTGCCTGAGAAATGCAATTTATCAGACTTTTGAGCTTTGAGAATGCTATCAATAGCATTTTTGATTTGATTCGTTTCTTGAGCGAAGATTAGATTTAGGGAAAATAAACCCAAAACCAAAATAAAATTTTTTATCATGATAGCATTATATTTAAAGCAAATTTATATAATTAATTCAAAATCATCCGTTATTTTTCCAGAATACGTTCAAAGAACTGTTGATAAACTTCACTTTTTTCCAAAAGAACTTCATGAGTGCCTATCGCCTCAATCCTGCCTTGATTCATGACGACAATTTGATGGGCGTCGACAATAGTGGAAATTCGATGTGCGATTACCAGTGCCGTTTTATCTTTCATGAGCAAACCCATCATTCTTTGGATTAGGGCTTCGGTATTAGAATCAATAGATGCCGTAGCTTCGTCTAAAACAATAATTTGCTTTTGCTGAAGAATAGCTCGAAATATAGAAATAACTTGTCTCTGACCAAAGGATAAGCTACCAGAATTGGCAGAAATTTTTTGGGATAAACCATCTTCGAAACCGGATAAGATACCCTGAAGATTCATGGTATTGATCATATCTAAAACCCCTTGCTCTGTAATGTTTAGGTTGCCAAACTGTAAGTTTTCTAATATCGTACCAGAGAGTATAAATACATCTTGATTTACTACAGAAAAAGCCTGACGATAACGATTAAGATGATATTCTTGGATATTTACATCATCTAAGGTAATTCTCCCGTCATAACCATCATACAATCTTAGAATTAAATTAATCAAAGTAGTTTTGCCAGATCCAGTATTTCCTACGATTGCGGTAGTTTTGCCACTAGGGATATTTAGCGTGACATTATTTATTATTGGAAACTTATCTTGATAACAAAAGCTTAAGTTTTCAATTTTGATAGTGCCTTTAATTTCTTTTAACTCAAGACGGTAAGATGTGTCTTCTGTCTTTAATTGAAGCATTTCATAAATTCTTTCTAGGGCTACTACACTGCTTTGGACGACATTAAATCTATCTGCGATAAATCGAATGGGTCGGTACAACATTTGAATATATAAGACAAATGCAGAAACTTTGCCGATATCTATAGATTGAAGAGTAGAAGTACGATAGGCAAGCAAGCAAATAAAAAAAATAGTACTTAAGGTCACCGCTATCTCCATCAAAGGTAAAAACCAAGAAAAAGACTTAATCGTTTTGAAATTAGCATCATAGAAATCTTTAACTAAGTCTTGATGTTTTTGATTTTGGAAATCCTCTGCACGATACGCTTTGATGATTTTTAGTCCACGTAAATTTTCTTGGATAAAACCAGCGAGTTCTCCAATGACGCGACGAATGACATGGTTTAACTTTCGATTTTGTTCTTTGAACACATAGGTCAGTATAATGACAAAAGGTAAAACAAGAAGCGACATCAAAGTTAAGGGAACATCGATGTAAAACATAAAGCCTAAAACGATGAAAATTGTCAAAAAATCAGTAATCAACGAAAAAAAAGTATTGGTCAATAAATCATTAATCGTCTCTACATCAGAAATTGTTCTCGTAGCAAGAATACCTACTTTGGTTTGATCAAAATATCGCTGAGGTAAATGTATAATTTTATCAAAAAGTTCATTTCTCAAATTCATTACGATTTGCTGACTAAATTCAGCGGTATAAAGCTGAAATTTATAACGAATTGCCGTTTCGAGAATCGTAACCAAAAGAAATAAGCCGATCAAAAGATAAATTACAGTGAATTCAACGGTTTTAACGGTTTCATCTAGAATTAACTGAATGATTTTAGGTTTAAGAGGACCGATTATGCTAAAACAAACCGATAAAAAAATGCCTAAATAGATACGCCTACGGTATACGCTAAAATAGTAAAAAAAATAACGAAAAGAAGCATTCATAAGATACCGAGTTCTTCGGGATATTGAATATTCACAAGATGAAGACCTTGAGGAGCAGCTAAGTAAATATGTTTCATTGTGGCTTGTGTATCCATGATCGTTCTCAAATCGTTTATACTAAGGCGGTTGGTGCCGACTAAAAGCATAGAACCCACAATTCGTCGGACCATATTATGTAAGAAACGATTCGCTTGAATTTCATATCGATAAGTCGTATCGGTAAGTTGAGTCCACTCACTTTTCATGAGGGTACAATGTGTTTTTGGGTCATCTTTATTGAGTTTGATCACAGGAAGAAAATGCGTATAGTCTAAGAATAAGCTAGCAGCTTCTCGCATGAGTAAGAAATCTATGGGACGATAAAAAAATTCGGTAGAATAGTGTCGAATAAAGGGATTTTTTTGTGTATGAAGAAAATAGTGATAGGTACGTGAAACGGCCTGAAATCGACAATTAACATTTGGATTGACCTCAAAAATTTTTTCAATAGAAATACTTCGAGGTAAAATAGCGTTGAGTTTCACCAAAAGTTTATCATCTAGCGCTTCGCTATAATCCCAATGAGCATAAAACTTATCTGCGTGAACACCGGTATCCGTTCGACCACAACCCACAATATGCTGAGGCTTTCGACAAACGGTTGTTAAGGCAGATTCTATAACTTCTTGAACAGTATCACAGCTATAAGCTCGTTTTTGAGATTGCCAACCACAGAAATTAGTCCCATCAAAACTAAGCTTAATAAAATATCGTTTCATCAATCTTCTTGCTTTATATTATGAATACTTGCTTTGTCATTTACAAGATGAGCAATAACATAAATGATTTTCAAAAAATTTTCATGAGTTAGCTTTAGGTCTATATGATCTATATCGTCGAGAGTCGTCATAAAAAGTGAGTCAGAGAGATCAGAGCTCGAAATAGTATGACTAGGGGTATAATACACGGACTCAAAAACCTCGTCGCCACGAAGAGAATATACTTGCAAATCATTATCATCAGTATAGTTAGTAAAAACAGGCTTATCAAACAAGGCATTTGAATAAGGAAGAAAGGTACTTTTTTCAGCATTATTGACTAGCAACATATGCTGTTTATTTTGCCGTCCAAGCATTTCTACGTGCAAAGCTAGCGTAATAGAATAATTTTCTTTTTTCAAGATAGAAGCCAAGTTGCCAACTCCCATATTTGCGTGATGTTTGGCAGAGGTAAAGGCAAAAATAACGCCTTTTTTAGTTGGTCTTTTATTAAAAAAATTAGCAAGCTGAAGCACCAAAGCGACACCGGTAGCATTGTCGTTTGCCCCGTTGTAAATAGAGTCATCAGATCCAAAAAGATAGTCAGGGTGAACGCCTAAATAATCATAATTGGCATAGACAAGGATATATTCGTCAAGCTCTAAAGGGTCTTTGATCCCTACTATATTTTCGGCATGTATTTGATGATTCACAAAGGTTTTAAAGCGAAAAGAATTGTTAAAAATCGGTTTTGCCTTAGTAGATTTAAGGGCTTTTTCGATATAAACTATAGTTTTTTGAATTGCCTCAGGATCTTCGAGGGCTCTACCGCGGAGTTTATCACTAGCCAAAAAATTAAGAATAGAAGAGGTATTTTTCAAAGTAACGCTTTCCGAGACTTCTTTCCATAGGTTAGCATTAAACTGAGCGTATCCAAAAGCTACCTTAGCCAAAAGACAAAGCATTAAAGGATACCGAAGATACTTATACATCAATTTTATCTTTTAGTTCTTGCATAAAGAAAGGCTCACCGGTATTTTTTAAAATAGGAGTAATGGGAAAATCTCCAAAAGATTTTAAATAACGAAAGAGCTGTCCAGAGTTTAACTCAACGAGATAAATTTTGTCATATGTTGCTAAACGAGTTAAGGTATCTGTTGCAAGGGGTTGAATCCATTGTAACACCATCAAATCGACGTATTTGCCTTGAGCTTCTAGTTCTTCTTGAAGTTTATGACACACGCTAGAATTAGAACCCCATGTTAGCAATAAAGTGGCCGTTTTTTGACTGGAAAAACTAATTTTTTGTGGCGGTATTTGTTTGGCGATAGCGTTGATTTTATCAGCACGAACACGAGTCATTAATTGATGGTTTTCTGGATCATAAGAAATTTTTCCGGTATAAAAATCTTTTTCAAGGCCACCTAAAATTTGAATTCCATTTGGATTTCCTACTTCAACCCAAGGCTTGACGTAGTTTTCATTGCGTTTCATAGAATTGCCTTTTTCAATGGAATAAGTTCTTTTTTGGATATCCGGGATTTTCCAAGGGCTGGAACTATTTGCTATAGTCGTGTCGGATAGAATAATTATAGGCGTTTGAAATTCGAGCATGATTTTTGTGGCGTCGAGAATTTGATCATAAGCCGATACTGGGCTTTCGATAGCCATTATAGGCAAAGGGCTCTCACCATGTCTTCCAAATAATGCGAGATTTAAATCAGATTGTTCTGTTTTGGTGGGCATACCCGTACTAGGACCAGCGCGCATAATATTGAGAATCATTAAAGGAAGCTCAGCCATTACCGCGAGATTAATCATTTCTTGTTTTAAAGAAATCCCAGGACCAGAGCTCGCAGTAATGCCTACTTCTCCAGCAAAACCAGCACCTAGAGCTATTCCAGCCGCAGCAATCTCGTCTTCGGCCTGATGTGCTTGAACGCCTTCAACGTTTTTAGCGATGAGCTCATGCATGATATCAGATGCAGGCGTAATGGGATAACCGGAAAAGACGACCTTGTGACCAAATACTTCAGGAATAGACATGATTGCCAGACTAATGGCAGTGTTTCCATTGATATTGCGATATATGCCTTCGAGCAGAGATTTTCCCTGAGTCTTAATAGATAGAGAAAATTCAACGTGTTCCGCCAAATTAATGCCAATTTGAAAAGCATCAAGACTTGTCTGTGTGAATTTTTTATTTTGAACAAGGGCTTTTTCTAACATGTTTTGAATATGAACATGCTCTAAATTTAACGATTGAAGCAAAAACCCAAGGAAAAGGAAATTTTTATTGAGCCCTCTTTCTTTGATGTCAATATTTTTTTGATTTAATATTTCTGAATTTTTTAGCAAATCAAAAGCCTGAATAGCTGTTTTTGGTTGCGTACATCGTTCAAATTCACTTAAATCAATACCAGAGAGTTTTTGATTTTTATTGTCGAATCCATTTGGGTCGTAGAGAATATGCGTATTAGCTTGAAGTTTATGGCGATATTTATGAAAGGAAGCCAGGTTGAGGCATACAAATAAATCTAACTCGTCGGCTATAGTATAGTTTTCTTGGGTAGCTATAGAGATTTTAAAAGACGATATACCATCTAAAGTACCAATAGGTGCTCGTATCTCAGCAGGAAATTCTGGGTAGGTATTGAGATAAAAATGGGACATAGCCACAGAGGTTCCGAAGAGATTACCGAGAAGCTGAATTCCATCGCCAGAGTCGCCCGCAAATAAAATAGAAATTTCCATACTAGAAAATTAGGAGGAAGCCAAAAGAAAGGCTTGCTAATAGGATATAGCCAACAATACCGCTAGCTCCGACATAATCTTTGGCGAGACGCTGACCAGCGTAGAGCAATATGAGTAGTTTAAGAAGATACAAATATATCAACAAATAATAAGGCTTAAAAATAGCATACAAGTGAAAAGCATTGCTAATAAAGAGATACATCATCCCAACAATAACGAATAAAGATAAAACACCAGCGACCCATTCTAATAGCGTTAAAATTCCAAAAACCAAGTTCATACGAGAAGCTAAAAACGTTTTTGAAAAATGAGCTTGAAGCCAATCGAGATTTCCTTGCTTATTCTTGGTCTTATCCCAAGCAGATTCTAAAAAGGTAATCGCAAAAAAAAGAGAAATTAAAATAAAAAAAAGTAAGAAAAAAAAATTCAGGTCCATCATAAGTATTATTTTAGTATTTTTTTATATTCCGCTGAATTATTGAGCAGTTTAGTGGCTTCTTGGATATCTTTATCAAATTGAAAACTGTTTTCGATGACACCACTTTGATAAAAGTATTTTTCGACGATTTTAAATTGAATAAGCTCCATAATCGAAGTTTTTAACTTTTCGAACTCTTTTAAACGAATAGATTTTAATTTAGATTCTAGCATTTCAATATCTTCTTTGACTTCTGAGCTGTTTTCTTCCTCTGCTGTTTTCTTGAGTGCTTCTATTTGTTTTTCTACAGGCGTTTGATATTTGAAGTCGGAATGTGCCTTAGCAAAGCTGACAAAATTAGCATATTCGTTTTCTTTAAATTGATAAGATTTAGCATTTAGCGGTTTAGGATTATTGATGACATATCGAATAGCATAATCATCAATGATACCTTTTCCAATAAGCTCTAACTCCAAAGATTTAATATATTCAGGCTTGGTTTTGATATCTGGTTCTATACCGCCACCGTCATATACCTTCCTTTTATTGACTGTAAAAAATTCTTTTTTGAGGGAATCAGGAACTTTTTTCACGGAGCCATCAGGATTTTTTTCTGCGTAGTTTATAGCCTGAATACAACGTCCAGAAGGAATATAATATTTGGCAGTAGTGAGCTTGAGCGTTGTGTTAAAAGGAAGAGATTTAGTGGTTTGTACGAGACCTTTTCCGAAGGTTCTACCACCAAGCACTACAGCTCTATCATAATCTTGGAGAGCGCCAGAGACGATCTCGCTTGCGGAAGCAGAGCTACCGTTGACCAAAACGACGATAGGGATGTTTAAATCCTCAGGATTATTAGAAGTAATATGCTCTTTTTGCATTTCTTTTATTTTACCCTTAGTGCTTACGACAATTTGACCACGAGGTAAAAATAAATTGCAGATATCTACGGCTTCATTTAGAAGACCACCAGGATTGCCTCTAAGGTCTAAAATCAACGATTTAACTTCATTTTTAGCTTTGAGCTCGACCAAAGCGTTTTTCACATCTTTAGAAGCATTTTCCATAAAATTAGTGAGTTTAATATAACCTATACCATCAGAAGCCATACCGTAATAAGGAACATTTTTTAGAACTACTTCTTTTCTCGTAATTTTAAAATTCATTCTTTTATAAGAGTTGTCTTTTTGAAGGCGGTCAATGCTTATCTGAAAAGTAGTCCCAGCGGTACCTTTGAGGAGTTTAGTTACTTGATCCGTTGTTTTGTCTTTCATTGATTTACCGTCTATTTCTATAATTCTATCACCGGATTTTAAACCCGCTATATCTGCAGGCATGCCTTCATAAGGCTCTAGAATTATAACATAGTCATCTCTTTTGCTAATAATAGCACCGATACCACCATATTTACCAGTAGTTTGAATCAAAAAATCCTCTCGCTCAGATTCACTATAAAATTCCGTATAAGGATCGAGGTCAGTAAGCATGGCATCAATAGCTTTGCGCATAGATTTGGTAGCTTCAATATTTTCTACATAGCTCATATTGATCTCACGAAACATGGCGATGAAAATTTCGACATTTTTTGAAATTTCAAAAAAATCCACATTACCAGAAGATACAGAGAAGAATCCCAGAGAAGCGATGAGCACGATAGAAGTCAAAATTTTTCTCATAAATTGTCGATTTCTTTTTATCTTTGTTGATTAATTGACAAAGTTAATATATTATTTTTTAGAATACTAGAGATTTAAATATTTTTATAAGAAATGCAGGATAAAAAAGTCAATCATATAGCTATAATAATGGATGGAAATGGTAGGTGGGCGAGCAACCAAAACCAAGAAAGAACATATGGTCACAAATATGGCGTTCAAGCCGTTAAGGAAGCCATTAAAGGCAGTATAGAAAATGAGGTACGCTATCTGACCCTGTATGCTTTTTCTACAGAAAATTGGAAAAGACCTCAGGAAGAAGTAGATTTCCTCATGAATCTCCTAGTAGAAGCCATAAATCAAGAGCTTGAAGAGCTTCATGCCAACAATGTAAAAGTACACACAATAGGAAAAATAGAAGCACTATCTCCCTTAAGTCAGCAACATATAGCTTTAGCAAAAGAAAAGACCAAAGAAAACACAAAACTCAATTTAATTTTAGCCTTAAATTATGGCAGTAGAGATGAACTCGTGGAAGCTGCCAAAAAATTTGCACAAGACTGTGAAATGGGTATGATGAAATCGTCAGATTTAGACGAGTCGAAGCTAGAAAGATATTTATACACCGCTGAGTTTCCAGATCCAGATATTTTAATCAGAACGTCAAATGAAAAAAGAATATCCAATTTTTTGCTGTGGCAAATTTCTTATACAGAGCTTATTTTTATAGAAAAACTTTGGCCGGAATTCACCAAATCTGACATAAAAGAGGCTATATTAGAATTTCAAATGAGACATAGAAGATTTGGCGGGATAAAATCAATCTAAATCACGAATCCAAGCACAATAGCCTAAGGCTAAATTAAAATTATCATAAGTAAGATATTGTTCGGAGCAAGTAGATGAATCGCTAAAAAGACCTAGGTGACGAAGTAAGGTCTCGAAATTTTTCATGGATAAATGATTCGCATAGAGATTGATAAGGACGACCCCATTTGAGGTCAATAATTTTTTGACTGAGCTGAGTAAGTCGAACAAATTGTCTTCTAGAACCCATTTTTCCCCTTTAGGACCGCGACCGTAACTCGGAGGGTCTAAAATGATTAGATCATAGGAATTCTGACGATTGACTTCTTTTTGAACGAATTTAGGCGCATCTTCAATCACCCAAGAAATTGTATTGGGCAAACCACTTAGGACACGATTATAGTTTGCCCAGGTTACGACTTGCTTTACAGAATCGACATGGGTTACTTTAGCGCCAGCGGCACAAGCCACCAATGAAGCCAAGCCAGTATAGCCAAATAAATTTAAGACTTTATAGGAATCCTTAGATTTTTTTTGTTCTATAATTAGCGCATGAATTTGGTTCCAGTTGTCGTATTGTTCAGGAAAAATCCCAACATGTTTAAAGGAAGTCAGCGCAAGTTTTGCTTTGATTTCAAAACCAGAATAGCGACCAATTTCCATTTCCCATGAATCTAGAAGTTTATTTTTCTTTTCCCAATTCCCAGAGTCTTCTTTGTTAGAAAGCACACCTAGACTTTTTCTTTGGAAAAAAGCATCGCTCAATCGTTTAAAATCGTCTATTTCGTACTGATAAGACCACCAAGCCTGAGGCTCAGGCCGTGCTATCGTATAGCTGCCGAAACGCTCTAATTTATAGCCTTGAGCGACATGAAGCAGTTGATAGTCCATTATTTAAAAGCCCAATCAAATTGGTCTAAATTTAATAAGCAGTGCTTAAGCAGCTCGATAGAACCTAAAATATCTTCTTTATGAGACATTTCCACGACTTGATGAATATGTCTGGTAGGAATAGAAATAGCGCCAACTATGGCACCGTTTTTAGCCATTTTTTGCATGGCAGCAGCGTCTGTAGCACCTCCAGTTAGAATTTCGGTTTGATAAGTAATTTTTTGGTCTTTACAAATTTGTTTCATGTATTCGACCATACGATAATCGCTGATTATAGAGGTATCCATAATTTTAATAGCAGTTCCTTTTCCAAGGGCTGTAATTTTGTTGTGTTCGCTGCTTCCAGGAACATCATAAGCGATTGTAGTATCGAGACAAATCCCAAAGTCCGGATCGAGGTAATGTGCAGCTGTATTCGCGCCACGAAGTCCTACTTCTTCTTGTACGGAAAAGACAGCGTAAAAATCAAACGGAAGTTTTTTTCCTTTGAGTTGGCGCATCGCTTCGAGCAGAATATACACTGAAATTCTATTGTCTAGAGATTTACCATTGACACAGTCACCCATTTCGATAAGGCTACGTTCTCTCGTAATTGGATTACCGACTTCGACATATTTGTGGACTTCTTCAGCACGCATGCCTAAATCGATAAAGTAGTCTGTGATTTGTGGCACTTTGGTTCGCTCTTCAGGAGTCATTACATGAATTGGCTTAGAGCCCATTACGCCAATTAAAGTCTTTTGTTTGGTATGAATGAGAACTCTTTGAGCCGTGAGGGTTTTAGGGTCAAATCCACCTAAGGTGTGAAATCGTAAAAATCCGTTGGTATCGATATGTGTGACGATGAAGCCGATTTCATCCATGTGGGCAGGAACCATGACTTTTTGGCTGCTGTCTTTTCCTTTGATGAGGCATACGACATTGCCCATAGGATCGACAGAGATTTCATCGCTGTATGGAGTAGCTTCTTTAAGGATGACTTCGCGAATTTTTTGCTCAAACCCAGATACGCCAGGCGTTTCAGAGATAAGCGCGAGGAGCTTCATGTCTAAAGTATTGGCGGAGGTTTTTTTGGTAGCTTTGGCCATATGGTAATTTTTTTTTGTAAATACAAAGTTAGTCAATTTTTTTTATTTTAAAATAAAACGAATTGAAAATACGCCCAACGAATAGTAAGTAAAAAATAAGAATAAAACCCAAACAAATTAGTTTTCGTCTGCCGTAGGCCCAAATGTACTAGGCACTGGAATATCCAGCATCCTAAGATAGACTCCAAGTTGCGCTCGATGATGATATAAATGATTTAAACACCAAGTTCTACAAATCACACGCTTAGGAAGTTGGTAATAAATAGTATCACCGGAGCGCATAGTCCATATTTTGTCAAATTCAGACTCTTCCACAGACTCGAGAATATCCTTGGCTTTATCTTTTAAGTCATGAGCATAGGCAATTAATGCTTCAGAATTACTAAAAGTTTTTGGGGTGAAATCACCTTCTGCGAAATTTAACTCGTCATGAACCAAGCATTCTTTCCACCAACCAAGAATACTAGCTAAATGAACAGCCAAAGCACCAAGAGACATAGATTTCTCATGTGGCTTATAATCCAATCGATCAAAAGGGACGGCTTGAAGATGATTTAAAGTTGGGATAAATTCATGGGAAAACTCATTCCAAAATGATTCAGCAGTAGTACTTTTCATAGTAAACTTGATTTAAATTTACGGCAAAGATACCAAAAAAAATAGAAACAAATTTACTTTACGCGATTCCAAACTTGAGTACGTCCAATTATCGAAAGTCCAAGGAAGCCTCTAACTTTAAGTTTATCCGCACCATCCAAAGACATTTTGCAGCTATAAGTTTTCCCTGATTTAGGATCGGTAATCGTACCACCAGACCACTCCGTGCCAGATGCAGACATATTTCTGAGAATTTGAAGCCCTTCGATTGGTTTGTCTTTCATATCACCCGAACATTTGGTGCAAATGACGCTTTCTGGCTTAATGAGTAATTTATCAATTTTACCATAGAGTTTACCATTCGATTGAAAAATCTCAACGATACTTTTCACTTGTCCGGATTCATCATCGACCGTTTGCCATTTTCCTACAGGACTCTGAGCCATAAGTTCACTTGCCAACAATATCAACAAACTAAATATTAGAAGTTTTTTCATAGTGTAGTAAAATTAAATTAATAAATTTTTATTGATTTCGAGAATCAATTTTTTTATTTGAATACGATACATGATAAAAGGTTTAATAGAAAATAATTTTTTTTTAATGTTTATAGCCAAAAATTAATTTTTTTTAAAGCCGGATTGATTTCAAGTTAACTATTTTTGTGGCCTATGAAACGACTAAGTCTTTTGTTTTTTTTAATGTTTTTTGGGTTAAATGCTTATTCACAGCAAGTAGAGACTA
This sequence comes from Chitinophagales bacterium, assembly GCA_025455685.1. Classification (GTDB taxonomy): domain Bacteria; phylum Bacteroidota; class Bacteroidia; order Chitinophagales; family JADJOU01; genus JALOMB01. The sequence continues at coordinate 78,197 of JALOMB010000001.1, forward strand.
AGGTAAATGCTTCAGAAATCCTTATAGGAGACTATATAGAGCTGACCTATATCCTCAAGGATGACCAAAGCAGATATAGTCCTAAAATTGACGATTCGACCTTGAAACCTTTTCGATTTATAGCCCTAAAAAAAGTAGATACACTCTATAGCGCTCAAACCAAAGAATATAAATACAATTATATCATCTCCTGCTATGAAGACTCCGTGCAAACCATACCTTCACAACCATTTGTCTCGTTAAATTCAGATACGATATTTGGTGCAGCTATGACCATCAAAGTCAATTTAGTAGCGATAGATTCGACTGAAAAAGACATTAAACCGATTAAGCCGACAATCGCTTTGCCATTGAGTCGAGAAGAATTGTTTTCCTATTTATTGATGAGTTTATTAGTCTTAGCAATAGTAATCCTAGGCTTCTGGGCCTATATGAAATTTATAGCAAAGCAAAAATTTTCGACAAAAATAGAAAAAGAAGAAAAAATTCATGTGGTCGCTCTGACTCAGCTCAAAGAGTTAGAAAATTCAGACTTATTAAACAAAGATGTAAAAGCTTATTATCAGAGACTCACAGACATAATGCGTCAGTATATAGAAAAAAGATTTGGATTCAATGCTACGGAAATGCTCAGCCATGATATTGTGACGACCTTGGGTGCTTTAGAGCTTTCAAATGACATCCTTACCACCTGCCAAAGTACCTTTGAGCTAGCGGATCTAGCCAAATTTGCTAGAGAAAAACATGACTCGACCAAGAACAGAGAAATTTTATCCCTGACCTACGAATTTATTCAAAAAACACAAGGCATTTCGGATATTAATCAACAGGCCAATGTAAAAGTTGTGAAGAAGTTTTATTCCGTAAATAGGTATTTATTGCTGAGTGCTTATCAAAATCAACAACTTATTAAAGTTATGATTTTAGGGATGCTGTCGAGTTTTGCCTGTATAGCACTTTTATTAATCATCGGTTATACTTTTGAACTCTATATAGTACTCAACTTTGTAGCGAATTATCCAATTTGGTATTTTGTAGGTATGGCGGTCTTAGGCTCTATAATTACGTTAGGATTCTTCGCTTATATCAGAGCCAAGATGGCAAGCTATGAAGTAGTATTTGATTTTTCACAGTTGATTTTTCGAAAAAGTCCAATTTTTTATAGTGAAATCAAAGAAATCCAGGCTTCCAAAAAAGGGTTGGATATTTACCTAAAAGACCAGAAGAAAATTACAATCCACCCATATACAGAGCACTATGATGAAGTCCAAGAAAGGCTTTTTGATATACAGCAACAAAATCAAATGACAAACTAAATTAGAGAAAATGAATGATTTGATTTTTGAGAATAAATGGGCATGGATATTTTTGTTAATACCTTTGTTCTTGATCTTTTGGCATTATTTCTATGGAAAAAAATCACATAGTCATCTAGGGTATCATTTACCTAAGAATCAAGAAAATAAATCATTAAAGTTAAAAGTCAAGCCTCTTTTGCCTCTTTTGCCAATTGTATCCGCCTTTCTTCTGGTTTTAGCTATCGCTAAACCAACCAAACAAAGCAAAAATGATAAGGTTTATGACAACGGGATAGATATCATTTTAGCTATGGATATTTCTAGGTCTATGCTCGAAGAGGACTTCACACCTAACCGACTTGAAGCGTCTAAAGTAGTAGCTCAAGAGTTTATCAAGAAAAGAATTAATGACAGAGTTGGTATCGTGGTATTTTCTGGAGAGAGTTTTGTATTATGTCCGCCGACGATAGACCATGGCATGGCTATAGATCAGGTAAAAAGCATAGAAAATGGTATCATTCAAGACGGTACGGCCATAGGAATGGGTTTAGCCTCTGCAGTAAGAAGTCTTCAACACTCCAAAAGCAAATCCAAAGTTGTCATTTTGCTCACCGATGGTGTCAATACCACAGGGACAATTGACCCTTATACGGCAATAGATATAGCGAAAAAATTCCAGGTAAAAGTATATACTATTGGTATTGGAACGCCAAAAAATAATATTCTCGGTATTGATGAACCGCTCATGAGAAAAATCTCTAGTGAAACTCAGGGAAAATATTATAGAGCCCAAAATAAACAATCACTGAATCAAGTCTATGAAGAAATCAACAAACTAGAGACCTATGAAATAGAAAAAACGTCTTTGATTAAACGTAAAGATGTTTTTTATTGGTTTGCTTTTCCAGCGTTTTTATTATTACTATTTTATATAATTTTAGAATATTACTATGCGAAGTCGCTGACGTAATAGAAAAATCAACGACTAATACCGAGTTAATCCTCCACAAACAGCCAAAGTCTGACCTGTGATATAAGAGCTCATATCAGACCCTAAAAACACAACGGTTTGAGCGACTTCATTAGCTTGTGCAAAACGACGCATAGGAATTTGAGCTAAGTATTTAGTTTTCAATTCCTCAGGAAGACTATCCGTCATTTCCGTTTCGATGAAGCCCGGAGCAATTACATTACAGCGAACATTTCGAGAACCTAGCTCATCAGCAAGAGATTTGCTAAAGCCAATAATTCCTGCTTTGGATGCCGCATAGTTTGCTTGGCCCGCCTGCCCTAGAAGTCCTATGACAGAAGAAATATTTACGATAGATCCTTTTCTTTGTTTGAGCATGTGTTGCGATACGAATTTAGATAGATTAAACGTAGATTTCAGATTATTATTCATAACCGTATCCCACTGCTCTTCCGTCATACGAAGCATTAATGTATCTCGAGTGACCCCTGCATTATTCACCAAAATATCAATTTGACCGAAATCACCTATGACGGCTTCCGTAAGCGACTTAGCAGCCGAAAAATCTGCTGCATCGGACTGATAGGCTTTGGCATGAATACCTAAGGCAAGGAGAGTTTTTTCTAATTCTAGCGCGGATGCAGTACTCGAATGATACGTAAAGGCGACGTTTGCACCTGAGTTTGCTAGCGCGAGACAAATAGCCTTTCCGATACCACGGCTGCCTCCTGTGACTAAAGCGACTTGATTTTGGAGCAATTTCATATGATAATTTTTAGAAAGACAAAGAAAACAAATTTTCTTTTAATGCAGTGAAAAAAATCCAAATATCCCACAAATATAACGATTAAACGAAGAATTTACGTATTTTTTCTATGATAAAATTTCTTTGGTCGTCGCTCATATGCGTATGCATCGGGAGCGATATCACTTCTTGACTCAGTTGCTCACTATTCGCTAAGGAAATCCTATCATCATATTCCGTATGATAAGCAGGCTGCTGATGAAGCGGTTTTGGATAATAAATCATGGATGGGATCTGATGAGATAAAAGGAATTTTTGAAATTCATCTCGCCTTCCATCCAAAATCTTAAGGGTATATTGATGATATACATGACTAGAATAATCCATGGTTTGAGGCGTAAGGATTGCGTCAATATCATTTAAAGCATTCGTATAAAAACTAGCTAGATTTCTTCTAGAGGCTATATATTCATCTAAATGAGTAAGCTTAATAGTTAAAATGCCAGCATGAATTGCATCTAGTCTAGAATTAACTCCAACTATGTCGTGAATGTATTTCTGACTTAACTGTCCATGGTCACAAATTCCTGATATCTGTTGGAATAAATCTGCCTTATTACAGAAAATTGCACCGCCATCACCATAAGTACCTAGATTTTTGGAAGGAAAAAAAGAAGTAGTACCTAAGTCGCCTATTGTACCACAGAATTTTTCTGAACCGTTGCTAAATCTATATTTTGCGCCAATTGCTTGGGCGTTATCTTCTATAATCGCTACATGATGTTCTTTTGCCCAAGCTAGGATAGGCTCCATATCGGCACTCTGACCATAGAGATGAACGGGTATGGCAGCTTTGATATCCCGATGAATTTCAGAAATTAAATCAAGTTGAGAAACGTCTAAATTAAACGATTTCATACAGACGTCTATGAAAACAGGTTTGAGTTGCAACAAAGCAATTACTTCCGCAGAAGCGACATAAGTCCAAGAAGGCACGAGGACTTTGTCCCCAGGCTTTAAGTTAAGTGCCATTAAAGCGACCTGTAAAGCATCTGTTCCATTGGCACAACCTAAAACGTATTTAGATTGAATATATTGACTCAGTTGGTCTTGAAATTCAGAAACGTAATTACCTTTGATGTAGTGGCTAGAGGATAGAATTTCAGAGATTTTTTCTAAGATTTGTGGTTTGATATCCTCGATTTGGGCAGTCAAATCCACCATTTGTATTGGTTTCATATTGTGTGATTTATAGCGACAAAAGTAGAAAATTTATCCTAAAATCAGATTATTTATTATCTTTGCGCCGGTAAAAGCCTATAATAGACTATCGCTGCGCGCAAGCGGAGAGGAAAGTCCGGACAGCACAGAGCATCGTGCCACCTAACGGGTGGGCCTAGACGGAAAGTGTCGCAGAAAATAACCGCCTCACTAGATTTCTAGTGAGGTAAGGGTGAAAAAGTGAGGTAAGAGCTCACTATTTGCTTAGGCAACTAAGTGGATGGATAAACCCCACGAGCTGAAAGACCAAATAAATCTCGAAGAGGCTGCTCGCTTCGCCCATTAGGATAGAGAAGGGTAGGTCGTAAGAGGCTATTCGCGAGGATAGTCCTAGATAAATGATAGTCATCGGGGTGACTCGAGACAGAATCCGGCTTATTTTATAGGCTTTTACTTTTTTTATTTTAACAGGAAAATTAAAGAATTTTTGTATTTTTGGGAAATGAATCCAGAAGAATTTGTATCGTTTAGTTATATTTGTATTTTTGTTTATTATTTAAAAATTCCATGAAAATTAAAGCCCTCTATTTAAAAAATTTTAAAAGATTTTCAGAGCTAAATATTGAAGATATTCCTGTAGATAATAAACTAGTACTTTTGATAGGTTCTAATGGATCGGGAAAATCCTCTGTTTTTGACGCTTTTGGATATATTGACAATATCATTAAATGTGATGTAAATGTCAATCAAGAATTCTACAAATATTATAAAAAAAATGCAAATGAACAAATGTCTATTAAACTCTGTATGAACGATTCTGAGATTATTCTAACGGATAAACTATTAACTACGCCAAATAATATAAAGGACTTAAATACAAATTCGTTTTATGGAAGGACGAGCTTCAGACAGATTTCAAAACTTACTAGAATTTCCTTGGGACAAGGAGATTCGCTAGAAATCCAAAAAGACAACGATAGGCCAAAAAGTTTTATTGAGCGAGATATTAGATTTGAAAATGATGTAGAGAAAATCACGGCGGAAATTCTAAAAGATTTCTTCAGAAATAATGAAAATAATAAAATAAAAGAAACGATTATCGACCCTATAAATAAAGCGCTTCACAATGTTTTTAATCACAAGAATGGTACAAGTTTACAATTAATAGAAATCATTCCCCCACTTGAAGGCAAAGTAGCTCAAATTACCTTTAAAAAAGGAAAATCAGAATTTCATTATAATTTACTAAGTGCAGGAGAAAAAGAAGTGATCAATTTATTTATAAATTTACTGAGCCGTCGAGAATATTATCAAGACACGATTTACTTTTTAGATGAAATTGATCTACATCTCAATACTTCAATTCAATTTAATTTATTAAAAGAGTTATGTGAAAACTGGATACCTGAAAACAGTCAAATCTGGACTGCATCTCATTCACTTGGCTTCATAGAATATGCTAGACAAACTCAAAATGCTTGTATCATAGATTTTGATGATTTGGACTTTGATGTACCAAGGACGCTAAGGCCTGTCCCAAAAGAAAATGCAGAAATATACGAAATCGCCGTGAGCAAAGAGTTTCTTCCTAGTATTTTTCAGCACCTCAATGTGTACTTCGTAGAAAACAAGGATAGCGTTCATTATGCTCAGATTAATCTTCCTCATACTATTTTTATACCAGAAACAAATAGAAATGGTGTTTATCACAAGGTGAAAGAAAAGAACCTAGAGTATAAAGGAATAGTCGATAGGGATTTCCTAAGTGATGATGATATCGAGAAGATTCAGGAAAATTATCCTAACTTGAAAATACTTAAATTCTATTCCATAGAAAATTATTTATATCATCCCGAAAATTTGCATTCGTTTTATGAGGAAAAAGGAAGAAAATATAATTCTGATGCTTATATCCTCGGATTAGTAAAGGCAAAAAACATAGTGATCAACGATATAATAACGAGCATAGAGCTAAAAAGAACAGAATATCCTTACTTCAAGGAGCCAGATTGGAATGATAAAAAACTTCAAGAAAGATTTAAAAATAAAGAAGAAAATAGTATTCAATCAAGAATTGTCTTTGAGTACTTAAAAAGCGATGATTATGCTATTTTTCTAAAATCATTTTCATTGAAAAAGTATGCTACAGATATGCCAGAAAGGCAAAATATTTCAAAAACAGAATTATCTAAAACGCCTTGGTTTATCAAAACTTTTAAAAACATTTTGACCAATTAATACAAGGAAATGAATCCAGAAGAATTTCATGTGTATGCTATGAATCAGGCCTTGAGAGAAGCACAGCGAGCTTTCGAAGCAGATGAGGTGCCTATAGGCTGCGTCATCACACTAGATCAACAAATCATCGCGCGTGGCCATAACCAAACCCAAACCCTCAACGACGCTACAGCACATGCAGAAATTATCGCGCTGACTGCTGCTTATAATCATCTTCAGAGCCGACATTTGGATGAGGCATCGATGTATATCACTATAGAGCCTTGTGCGATGTGTGCGGGCGCGCTGAAATGGTCGAAAATAAAGGCACTCTATATCGGAGCGAAGGAACCGAAATCGGGATATTCGCTCTATGAGCCGAGTATTCTACATCCGAAGACAGAAGTATCTTTTGGGATAATGGCTCAAGAGGCGAGTGCTTTGATGCAGCATTTTTTCCTGATGAAGCGAAAGTCTTGATAAGTTAGAAAAATTCACAGAAACTTCAAAATCTGTAGCATTATGCCTAAATGCAAACCCTCATGAAATTCATTAAAAAACAAACTATCTTCGACAGAATTTAGAATATATCCTTGGCTCGTCTCATAAGGCGAAAAGGTCTGAAATTTTCCAGAATGATAATCCTCTTGAGTCATATGAATCGTTGATTTTAGGACTTTAGCGAGATATTTGCGGTCTTCATCTGTATAGGTGCGAAGTGGCGAAGTGCCTTTTTTGAAGGTATCTATAAATTCATGATCGACCAAAGCATCTAGCCCCGATAATCGATATACTAGAATCTGCTGTGTAGCGACGATATGCGCGATATTCCAAAAGAGATTATTTCTAAACCCTTCTGGAATTTTATTGAGCTGATCGAGCGAATTAGAAGCTAGGATTTTGGAGAGAATAGCACGCGTTTGATGAGAAATTTGAAAATTCATAAAACCTTTTTTATCTTAATTTGAAATTACCCGCAAATAGCTTTAATCGCTTGCCAACTTTTAATTTTGATGTCTTTGTCTAAGGTATGATTTAAATGACTCAAACTATAAGTGAGCAAGACTTGAACCTTTGCAAAGCTAGTTAAAGTATTCAATTCGAGCTTTCTCGGCAAATCAGAGACCAAGGCCTCTTCGCCAAAGAAAATTATCTTGGACACAGGAAATTTCTGAATCAATAAATGATATGATGCAATAGTGTTTTCTGATAAATTTAAACAAACGACCTGATCTTTTTGGAGGTTTAAATTTTTTAGAATATTGTCAATATATTGATTTTCTTTGCTTTCGGATAAAGATTCTGAAATATGAAGCAAAAATAAAATTTGAGTTTTTTTATTATCTAAAAAATTACTATTATCTTTGTGCCGCTGCAAAGTTTTTTGTCGGACTTCTTTATGGAAATCAAAAAGTTTTAAAGTATTTAAAAAAATCATAGTTTATGAGTTTACAAATCAAAATTAATAAAAATAATCAGAGTAATCTGAAAAATATAGATTTTCAGAATTTACAATTTGGCAATACCTTTTCGGATCATATGCTCATAGCCGATTTTTATGAAGATAAATGGCAAAATTGGCGCATAGAACCTTTTCAAAACTTATCTTTGAATCCAGCATCTTTTGTGTTGCATTACGGTCAAAGTATTTTTGAAGGCTTAAAAGTAGAAGTAAGTCCTGAGGGAAAACCTATTTTATTTAGACCTTATGAAAATGCAAAAAGATTTAGGTCTTCTGCGAGAAGAATGGCACTGCCTGAAATTGAGGAAGAAGATTTCGTAGAAGCAATTAAAACCCTAGTGAAATTAGACATTGACTGGATACCAAAGAATAACCCTTCAGCATCTCTGTATGTAAGACCTTTTCTTTTTGGAGTAGAAGAAGCTTTAGGGGTAAAAGTAGGAGCACATTATAAGTTTGTCGTTATCATTGGCCCGGTAGGGGCTTATTATTCACAACCTATAAATGTATGGCTTCAGGATATTTATGTTCGTGCGAATTTAGGAGGTACAGGCGCAGCAAAATGTGCCGGAAATTATGCAGCTACATTAAATCCTATGTTAGAAGCCAAAAAAAGAGATTGTGCTCAAATTCTCTGGACAGAAGGTCCGGATCATAAAAGAATTCAAGAAGTAGGAACGATGAATATCTTCTTCGAAATTGACGGAAAACTCATTACGCCATCTTTAGAGCGAAATACTGTTTTAAGAGGAGTCACAAGAGATTCAATTCTTCAAATTTCCAAAGATATAGGATATCTATGTCAAGAGCGAGAGATTTTGGTAGATGAAGTTTTGGAAGCATATAATACTGGACGATTGACAGATTGCTTCGGGACAGGTACGGCAGCTGTGATTTATCCCATTCAGAAAATTCTGTATCAAGACAAATGGCTTGATATGTCTCATGTCACAAGAGAAAAATCTCAAAAACTCAAGCACCATTTAATCGAATATAAATTAGGAAAAATTCAAGATATTCATAATTGGATCGTACCAATAGAATAATATATGCAAAGCAAAGGCCAACGAGTTGTATATTTTACGACGGTATCTATTTTTTTAGCCATATTTCTTACTATTGTTCTAACTCTAGGGTATATTTTTTTATATAGTGCGCTTACCGGCACACCTCAGGCTATGGTTTATCAAATCAAATCAAATCAAATCAACCTTCAGGTATTGTTTATGATAGGAATTTTTTTGGTATCAAGTGTCTTGTATGCCCAATATCAGAAAACACGTTTCAACACTTGGTATCATATTGATAAAACCTTGAATTTAGGAGATTTAATGCTTGGGCTTGTCTTTATACTATGTTCTTTACCATTTTTGGTTTTCGTAGCAGAGCAAATTGAGCATTTGCCTTTGCCAGATACGATCAAAGCCTTTGCAGATGATTTGAAGCTAAATGGTGAAGCGAGCATGAAATCCTTTATGACCTTTGATAACTTTATAGGGTTCTTCAAAATTTTCGTCATAGCAGGAATTTTTGCGGGATATTGTGAAGAAATATTTTTCAGAGGGTTTTTGTTAAAAAATATTTTTCATCAGACTCAAAAGCCTTTTTTAGCCATCGGTGTATCCGCTTTTGTTTTTGCTTTGTTTCATGGTAGTGTCTATAATCTACTATCGCTTTTCATGGTAGGATTGGCTTTGGGTTATATTTATTATTTGAGCGAGAATTTGAATTTGACTATTTTGATGCATGGAATTTATAATGGATTTCAGATTGTATTGTATTATCTTCATACAGAGCATCTGATACCTTTTGATATTCTCAATGATTCTGTAGCTCAAGACCCTATTGATGTGCTTCTTCTCTCGATTATAAGCGCAGGTGCTTTATTTTGGCTTGTACGCAGATTAAAAACACGAACAAAAGTCATATGAAAACATTTTGGATTCGATCAGCGTCAGCACTAATTTTCGCGGCTATAATTTTAACTGGATTTCTTGGGAGTTTTGAGAGTTTTAGTTTATTGACCTTTTTGATTTTATTAGGGTGTCATTATGAGTTTTATCAAATTGCGAGACCTAAGTTCAAAAAAGACAAATCAAATATAGTCATATATCGATCGGTACAGTTCTTTATTTCTATCGTAAGTTATTTATTAACACTTGTAGTCGTCTATTTTCAAGACAACTACAATTTATTGCTATTTCTTCCATCATTATTGTTTTTGTTTTTCATAATTGAGCTAATATTGAAATTTACCAATCCTTTAAGAAGTATAGGGATCAATCTTCTGGCATATTGTTATATTACCATTCCTTTATTGCTGAGTCTTTATCTATCTTTTTATCAGGGGAGCTATCATGGTGGTATGATGCTCGGAATATTGTTTGTAATTTGGGCTAATGATTCAGGGGCTTATCTAGTGGGATCGATGATAGGCAAAAAGAAGATTTTTCCAAATATTTCTCCAAATAAATCTCTCGAAGGGTTTATTGGCGGGCTGTTCTTTTCGCTTTTGTTCGCCTATCTCAATCGGAACTATATCTATAAAATCCCTTATTTTGAGACGATTGAAGCCTTGTCCATGACCAAGTGGTATCTAATCGCGATTGTGGTCTTCTTCTTTGCTACAATAGGAGACTTGGTCGAGAGTATGTTTAAGCGTGCTTTGGATATTAAAGATTCAGGGAGTATTATGCCAGGACACGGAGGATTTTTGGATAGGTTTGATGCATATTTATTTGTCTTGCCATTTATCGCTATAGTTGTGTTTTTGGTTATAGTATGAGAAAATATACTTATACGTAAGATGATTGCTACGAATTTCTAAAAATCAAGGGAAGTTTTCATAGGGCTGTAACGCTAAATCAAGTCAATAAAGGAAAAATCCTTATCAAAAAAACACCGTTTATCAAATTTTATGTATATTTGTACCAAACTTATTTGCCATGAGTGCCTATATTTATCTCGATAATGCAGCAACCACACCTATTGATGAAGAAGTAATTGATACGATGCATCAAGCTATGAAAGATTTCTATGGAAATCCTTCCTCTCAGCACGCATCAGGAAGAGCGGCCAAAGTTCAAATGGAAAATGCACGACGAGTAATAGCAGGAAAAATAGGCGCAAAACCGTCTGAGATTTTATTTGTGTCCTGTGGTACAGAAGCGAACAATTTAGTGATGCGCTCTGTATGTCAAACCGCAGAAATAAGAAGATTTATCACTACTCCAGTAGAGCATCCTTCCGTAGGAAATGTGATGAAAGATATCTCAAAAAACTATCCCGTAGCTTATGTAAAGGTCAATGCTCATGCTCAAATAGATATAAGTAGTTTAGAAGAATTGCTTCAATCGAGCTCAGAAAAAACCTTGGTGAGTATCATGCATGCCAACAATGAAATAGGAGCGCTAAATGATATTAAAAAAATTGGCGAACTCTGTAAACAATATGGAGCACTTTTTCATTCAGACTGTGTTCAGACTATGGGTCATTTTCCAATTGATACCCAAGATATACCTGTTGATTTTATAACTGCTTCAGCCCATAAGTTTCATGGGCCAAAAGGGGTAGGCTTTCTTTTTGTCCGAAACCCAAAAACACTATGTCCACAAATTATGGGCGGCTCACAAGAAAGAAGTTATCGATCAGGCACAGAAAACCTTACAAGTATAATAGGTATGGCAAAAGCCCTAGAAATAGCTGTGTCAGACATGAAAGACCATGAAACCAAAATTAGAGGAATGCGGGACAGATTTTTGGAGAAGCTAACACAAGCTATACCAGATATAGAGATACTTACACCTCAAGCACCAAATTTATATACAGTAGCTAGTGTGCTTTTTCCTGAGCGAATGTCTGTTGAAACCCTTGGATTTCAGCTCGACATGAAGGGAGTCTGCTGTAGTGGCGGCTCAGCTTGCAGTTCGGGTGCAGGTAAGCCATCACACGTCCTAGAAGCTATTGGTGCAAATCAGAAGAAAAAAGGCCTAAGATTTAGTTTCTCGAGATATAATACCACAGAAGAAGTTGATAAGACCATAGAAATAATTAAAGAGCTCTCTTTAGAATTGATGAAAAACTTAGAAAATGCAACGATTTAGTTATCTAATACTATTTTTCATAACCCTAAGTTTTACATCGTGTAGGCTGCTCCGTTCAGGAAGTGGAATGCCAAAAACGGAGCTCAAAGAAGTCAAACAACCCACCAAAACTTCAGAAAAAACAACTACTCAACCGAGCAAACCTAAAAACGAAACCGTAGAAAAATTATCAAATAATAAATTAAAAACCTTTGTAGAAGAGTGGATGGGTGTACCCTATTTGTATGCTGGTAAAACCAAAACGGGTGTAGATTGCTCCAATTTCACAGCTACATTATTGCGAGAAGTCTATGGATTTCCGAGTAATTTCTATATGCCATCAGCTTCTTTGGCAGATAAAGCCAAAAAAATCGATAAATCCCAAGCAAAACAAGGAGATTTAGTTTTTTTTAGTATCGGACTAAATGGAAAAATCTCACATGTAGGAATTTGGTTAGAAAACAATAAATTTGTCCATGCATCTACCTCTCAAGGTGTAGTAATCAGTGATTTGACTGATCCCTATTACGCGAAGCGCTTTTCATTTATCGGACGTGTAGATCCTTAAAATACAAAACTTATATGAATATCTCTTGGAACACTATTGATGAATTTGCTAGAAATCTTTGGGAAGCGCATCAGGTATATAAGACTACTGAGCAAGACGACAAACCAAAATACTATGTTTTGGATATGTTTCCCTATCCTAGTGGTTCAGGACTTCATGTCGGACATCCTTTGGGTTATGTAGCGAGTGATATATACGCTAGGTTTAGAAGACTTCAAGGATATAATGTGCTTCATCCAATGGGCTTAGATAGTTTTGGACTTCCCGCAGAGCAATATGCCATTGAGACGAATAAACATCCTAGAGATACCACCAAAGAAAACATTAAAATCTTCAAGGGTCAATTAGAAAAAATAGGTCTGAGTTTCGATTGGTCAAGGGAGATAGTCACGTCAGAACCGAATTATTATAAATGGACGCAATGGTTATTTTTACAGCTCTTTGACTCGATTTATTGTGTTCAAAATAAACGTGCCTACCCTATTTCTGTCTTGATCAATCACTTTGAATCTCATGGAAATATCGATAACACAGCATATACCCAAGAAGAAGTCGAAGCGTTTAGTGCTTTAGATTGGAAGAATTACTCAGAAAAAGAAAAGGCAGATATTTTGATGAAATACAGACTAGCCTATACCGCTATGGGAGAGGTTAATTGGTGTGAAGCCTTAGGAACGGTTTTGGCTAATGATGAAGTCATCAACGGACGAAGTGAACGAGGTAATTTTCCCGTAGTCAAAAGAAAAATGAGACAATGGTCACTGAGAATTACAGCTTATGCCGATAGACTACTAGAAGGGTTAGCGGACGTTGATTTTCCTGCATCGCTAAAAGAACAACAAAAAAACTGGATAGGCAAATCACAAGGAGCAAAGTTGTATTTTAGTATCGAAGATAAAACCCATAAAATTGACGTGTTTACTACGAGACCAGATACTATTTTTGGAGTGTCCTTCATGGTGCTCGCACCGGAGCATCCCCTCGTCTCAGAGCTTACTAAGCCAGATCATGTAGATGAAATTCTAGCTTATATAGCGTATTGTCAAGCCAAAAGTGATGTAGATAGACAAGCCGAAAAAGAAGTAACGGGTGCATTTACCGGGACTTTTGCGCTTCATCCCTTGACCCAAAAGCGCATTCCTATCTATATTTCAGAATATGTACTCATGGGCTATGGAAGCGGTGCTATCATGGCAGTACCCTCAGAAGACCAACGAGACAGACGATTTGCAGAGAAGTTTATGATAGAAATACCAGAAATTTTCGATAAAACGCAAGTAGAAAATCCGGAAATAGGGGACAAAAAAGGAGTATATATCGCAAGCGATTTTCTCAATGGGCTCACATATCAAGAAGCCTTACCAAAAGTTTTTGAAAAAATTGCTGATTTAGGTATAGGAGATGCTACTACTCAGTATAAACTAAAAGATGCGAATTTTTCGAGACAGCGCTACTGGGGCGAACCTATTCCAATTCTATGGAAAGATGATATTGCTTATCCTGTGCCTTTCGAAGATTTGCCCGTAAAGAATCCAGAAGTAGATTCGTTTTTACCGTCTCAAGAAGGGTTAGCGCCTAATTCTAGAAATCAAACTTGGGTCAATGAAGTTCAAGGATATACACGGGAGTTAGATACTTTACCTGGATTTGCGGGAAGCTCTTGGTATTTTCTCAGATATATGGATCCTAAGAACGATGAAGTCTTTGTATCTAAAGAAGCAGAAAGCTATTGGGGACAAGTCGATTTGTATTTAGGAGGCTCTGAGCATGCGGTAGGGCATTTGCTCTATGCGCGATTTTTCAATCATTTTCTCTATGATAGAGGCTATGTGTCCCATAGTGAACCCTTCAAAAAACTCATTAACCAAGGAATGATTCAAGGAAAAAGTCAGTTTGTCTATCGAGATAACGCAAATCCAAATCATTTCATTTCTCATGGATTATTACCTAAGTTCCCTGATACTACTAGGATTCATGTAGATATTTCTTTGGTCAAGGATAATGTCCTCGATTTAGAAGGCTTCAAAAAATGGCGCACGGAATATCAAAACGCTACCTTTACCTTAGAAGAAGGTCAATATATCTGTGGTTCGGAAGTAGAAAAAATGAGCAAATCCAAATACAATGTCATCAATCCCGATGATATCATAGCAGAATATGGTGCCGATATATTTAGAATGTATGAAATGTTTCTCGGGCCTATCGAACTGAGTAAACCCTGGATTACCAAAGGAATTGATGGGGTTTATAAATTTCTCAGAAGATTTTATCATTTGTTTTATGATGAGCAAGACGCTTGGATTGTCACTGAGGAAGTCCCTTCAGATGAGGAATATAGAGCGTTGCATCTCATGCTCAAAAAAATAGCTCAGGACATCGATAAATTTTCTATGAATACTTGCGTGAGTCAATATATGATTTGTGTCAACGAACTCTATCAGCTCAAAACGCACAAAAGAGCTATTTTAGAACCATTTTTGGTAGCTTTATGTCCTTTTGCGCCTCATCTCACCGAGTATCTCTGGCAAAAACTCGGTCATACTACTTCTATCACGCAAGCGAAATGGGTAGTACATGATGAAAAGTATTTGATCACCAAGAATATCAATATCGCTGTAGCGATTAATGGAAAAACTAAAGTTGTCCTCGAAATGCCCAAAGATATTTCGCAAGAACAAGCGATTAAAATTGCTGAGTCGCATGAGCACTTCGGCAAACAGATTAAAGAAATGAGCGTTAAGAAAGTGATTTATGTATCTGGTAAAATGCTCAACTTTGTCGTGTAGGATTTTTTTTTGAGAAAATGTGAAAACCTTGTGCAAATAATTTTTTTTTTGTATCTTTGAAAAAATTTTCTGAATTTTTCTCATGAAAAAACTTTTTCTTTTTCTTGGTTTCATATTATATAGTCTAGGGCTTTGGGCACAGGTATATCCAGCCTATACCCCTACAAGTGCTGCGGACGAAGACATAAACAACGTAACCTTTGATGTAATCAATAATTCTACGATATGTAATTCTTTGGTCGGGACTCAGGGTACAGCAAATGAAGTAGCCCCTGAAGCATCGTTAGAAGGGAGATATTCTAATTTTGCGGTAAGTACAGTGCCTGTGCCTAAGTTATTAAAAGGTCAAACCTATCAACTATCTGTTTCTTTAGGCTGTATTGCCGATGGTGGAGATTGGTTAGCAGCTTATTTTGACTGGAATAATGACGGCGATTTTAATGATGTCCAAGAATTTTATCTTATTACGCCAACAGCATCAGAACACACATCCTTTCCTTTTGTAATTTCTACCAATATTATCATCCCGAAGTTTGCCAAAGAAGAAACGCCAACTAGGATGAGAGTTGTTTTCATGCATAATTCCAATCCTCCAAATGCAACGGGTACAGGAACTTATACCTGGGGAGAGACAGAAGACTATACCATCGAAATCATCAAAGATTTAAGGGATGTAGGCGTAGAAGCCATAATCAGACCCGATACGCTCGGCTTCTGTGGAGACAGAAATCAGCAAATCATAGCAAGAGTTAGAAACTATGGTAAATTAGATATGACCAATACCGATGTCTTGATGAAAATCACGTCACCGACCCTAAACTATACCGTAAGCAAACGATTTGCTAATCCTATTTTTGTTGGGTTTTCGACAGATATAAGTTTTGGGACATTTAGATTTCCTGTAGAAGAAAATATCCAAATTGAGTTTTTGGTGATAAACCCAAATGATAATATCCCATCAAACGATACCTTTCGTGAGACCATACCTGTTTTCCGAAGCCCAACCTATACCAAAACCGTTCAGCCTGTATGTTTAGGAGACTCGTCTAATTTAATTTTGTCCAATTTTAGCAAACCAGCTCAGATTTTTTGGCAGACTAGAGACACCGGGAATCAACTTAAAGTGCGCACAAATCAAAATGAAAAAATTACCTATGATGTCATTCGTGGTCCTTGTATCCGAAGAGACACTATAGAAACTAGGATAAATCAACCACCTAGTATCACAATGCCTCGAGATACGACCTTGTGTAACAATTTTATGTATCAATTTCAAGCGAGTAGCAACGGCGTATCTTATTTATGGAATGATAAATCGGCATCGACATCCTTAAACGTAACCCTTCCATCAGATACGACTAGGTATTATACGCTTACAGCGACCGGTGCAAATAACTGTAAGAGAAAAGATTCCTTTTTGATTACTTCTGTAAATTTACCGCCCTATACCAAACTTAATGATTCCCCTTGTGTAGGAAGCTTGGGTAGAATTGGATATCAACTTCAAAGCCAATTGCCTACTTTTTTCTGGCCTTTTAATTCGGATTTCACCGAACAATATACCAATCAAATTTCTGTAGTAGTCAATAGCAATAAAACTTATCTTGGTCAGATTATATTTAACGGTTGTATTCAGACAGATACCTTTGTCGTTCGGACGAAACCTCTGCCTACACTTTTCGTCGATCCGGTAGGACAATGCGCTGGATTAAGTGATTCATTATCTCTAAAAGCTCAGGGAGGAATTAAGTATTTTTGGCCTCAATTAAATGACTCTAGTCCAACACTTCGTGTCAAGCCTCAAGTTACGACAGAATATAGACTTGAAGGTTGGGGATTAAATGGATGTAAAAACAGTATAATCACTAAGGCAGAAATTTATCCAAGACCAAATTTAGCCATTTATGACAATAAAAACAGCGTCATTTGTTCTGGAGATTCTGTAAGACTATTTGTCACAGGAGCTAAATCATACAAATGGCTTAATTTATCCAACAGAATAGATAGTGTGCTTTTAGTCAAACCTTCTAACTCTTCTACCTATATTGTAGAAGGCACTACGGATAAGAACTGCAAAGATACGATATCGTCTAGGATAGATGTATTTCCAGACTTTAACGTAGAGGTCAAGGGAGATACAGTTTGCTATGGCACAGTAGCTGCCCTGCAGATTAAAGGAGGATTAAGTTATAATTGGGGCGTTTTGGGGTCTTCTTCATTGATTACTTTTCCAGCAACGCAGAACGGCCCTATAGTCTGTAAGGTAAGAGGACCTGCCTGCGAAAAAGATGTCTTGGTGCCGCTTTTGGTCAGAGAAGAAGTCCAAGCAAATGTAGAAGATAAGACTTTTTGTCAAGGTGAAACTGGTACGATTACAGCTTCAGGTGGATTTACTTATAAATGGTTGGAGCGTGGAGAAAATAATGCCACGATTAATTTCGTAGCGGATGATACCGTGACTTATACAATAGCTGTGGAAGACATCTATGGCTGTAGAGATACGATTTCTAAATTTATCAATGTAATTTTAAGTCCTGATTTCAAAGTAAATCTAGCCGATGAATATAAATGCCCTACGATACCGGTGACTTTGATAGCAATACCACAAGGAGGTATTTTTTCAGGACCAAACGTAAATCGATTTACATTTGCTGCCAATACTCTCGAAACAGGGACATATGATGTATTATACACTTATATAGATCCAATAAATGGCTGTAACTTCGAATATAAGAAGTCCGTATCGATAGTCAAATGTCCTACTAATGGGATAGATGATGTATCAGAAAATAAATTTATGATTTATCCAAATCCTGCCATGCACGAAGTACATATTGATACCAAATCATCAGACTTTATGCGATTTACCGTAACCCTAACAGATGCTTTGGGTCGAGTACTCAATAAAATAGAGGTAGATAAATCGACTATCCCTTCTGATGTTTTGACTATTGATATAGCGCGTTTGGCTCCTGCTTCTTATTTCATAGAAATTCAAACAGAAGAGAAAAAAGAAGTGTTTAATTTGATAAAAAACTAATGATAAACGAAAAAATTGATTATCTTTGCAATCCAAATTGCGAGTGTGGTGAAATTGGTAGACACGCTAGACTTAGGATCTAGTGCCTCGGCATGGGGGTTCGAGTCCCTCCACTCGCACAAAAAAACTTCTAAAAGCAGATTTGATAATCTGCTTTTTTTATATAAAGAACCTAAACGAATAAATTTCTTATGCAAATCAATCAAATTCAACTAAAACCGCTAAATGACAAAATTACAATTCTTATCGAAGAAAAGGATTATAGAGAAGATTTCGAAAAAGCCCTAAAAGACTATTCCAAAAAAACTGTAATTAATGGATTTCGAAAAGGAATGGCTCCTAAATCTTTTGTCATGTCTAAGTACGGCAATTCGATTCTCGCAGAACAAATCAACGAGTTAGCTCAAAAAGAGTTGTATCAATATATAAAAGAAAAAAACATCAACCTACTCGGAAGACCTATACTCAAAACCGAAGAAATGAACCTCGACGCCAAGGCAAACAAAACATATGAGGTGAGTTTCGAAATTGGATTTTCAGGAGATTTTGAAATCAATCTTGGAAACGAACCAATTACAGAATATATATTAGATTTCAAAGACGAAATGATCGAAAAAGAAATCGAAAATGTCAAAAAACATTTTGCGAAGTTAGAAGATTCAAATAATCCTATAGCAGAAAATGATACTATTTATGTTCATTTAACCCAAGGTACTTACGAAAATGACACCTTCTTTGGCTGGCCTGAAATGACGGAGCAAGGTCAAAAACTTCTTTTAGGGAAATCTAAAGAAGAAGCATTTACAGCCTCTTTGTTTGACCTTATAGACAATGAAAAATTTGACATTCGCAAATATCTCCTCCAAAGTGTTTCCGCTGAAGAGATGAGTGACGAAGCGATTAAATCGCCTTTTGAAGTCAAAATTACCAATATTAAATCAATGGTAACGCCCACAGAACTAAGTGAAGAGCAAATTACCCAAATCACAAGAAATCCAGAACTAAAAACCTTGGAAGATCTAAAGACATTTTTGAAAGAAGAAATCTTAGGTCAATATAAGAACATAAGCCACAGTTTCTTGCTTAATGATGTATATCAAAGCATTATTGAGCATACAGATGTACCAATGCCAAAAGAGTTTCTCATGGACTTCATCATACAAACCAATCCGGAAAAATACAATACAGAAACTATAGAAAAGGAGTTTGATGAAATCTCTAAATCAATTAAATGGGATATCATCACCAATCATACCGCACAGAAAAATGAGATTAAAGTAGAATATCAAGAACTTTTAGAAGACGCCATGAATCGTTATCGTTCTATGTTTATGCAGTATGGACTTCCTCCACAAGAAGAGCAAATCAAAACGATGGCAGCTCAATACCTAAAAGACGAAAAAAATGCAAGACAATCCTATGAGAGCCTTTTGGACACCAAAATTCTAGAATTTATCACCCAAGAAAATCAAAGCAAATTCGTTGCGAAACCACTAACAGAAGATGAATTTACAGAAGAAAGCAAAAGAAGACAAGCGCTGAGAGACCAACTCAAAGACAAACCCCAAAACCAAGAAGTAACTCAATAAATAAACCCTTATGGAAAACTTAACGCATGAATTTCACCAATATGCCACCAAACATCATGGTATCCATGATAAATTAGTTCAAGATTTCATTTGGCAGAGTTCTGTACCGATGATAGGAAACTACATTACGCCCAATATCATCGAAGAAAGAAGAATGAACGCCGTAGCTATGGATGTATTTTCCCGATTGATGATGGATAGAATTATCTTTTTAGGCGTTCCCATCTATGAAGATGTTGCGAATATCATTCAAGCGCAACTTTTGTTTATGGAATCCACGGATAGCAAATCAGATATACAAATTTATATTAATTCTCCGGGCGGCTCTGTATATGCGGGTCTAGGTATTTACGATACTATGCAGTATATCAATCCCGATATTGCTACGATTTGTACGGGCTTAGCGGCATCGATGTCAGCTGTCTTACTTTGTGCAGGTACTAAGGGAAAAAGAACGGCCTTGCCGCATTCTAGAATCATGATTCACCAACCGCTAGGTGGAGCAGGCGGTATGGCGAGCGATATAGAAAACACGGTAAATGAAATCAATAAATTAAAAGCAGAGTTGTATTCTATTTTAGCAGAGCATTCTGGACAAACTATCGATAAAATTGGGATAGATAGTGATAGAGATTACTGGATGACGTCTCAAGAAGCACTAGAATACGGGATGATAGACGAAGTCCTCAGAAAAAAATAACATGAGTAAATGATTATTTTGAACGAAACTTAATACATAGTTTTAAAACTTACCAATTAGAATACAATAACAAAATTAATGCTTTTAGCTCAAAATAATTACATAAGTTCTATTTTTAACTACTCTTTTAGCAATTTATTTAATTCATTAATCTGCTGTTGAAGTTTTTCGTTTATACTTAGAATTTGTTCTATTTTTTCCACTAATTTTTCATCTAATACATTGTTATTTATTGTGTTTTCCCCATTCACTATGCCTACTTGAGGATTGTTGATGACTATTCCGTTTTCCCTTACTTCTATAAGCTCAGCGTCTATATCCAATAGTTCAGAAATCTTTTGTTTTTGTTCTTCTTTTATACTACTTGTATGTCCATTTTCAATATTAGAATATTGAGTTCTTGAAATATTTAATTGATTTGCCATATGTTCCATAGTGAATTTTTTTTTAACCATACTAGTACCAATAATAATCTTTTAAAATTAATTATCTATAAGACTTGACAAATGTGCAATCAAGGATAAAAAATACCGATATATCTTTGCTTTAAGAAATCAAGAAAAGGTTTGTTTGCTTTTTAAAAAAATTATGTTTTACCTGTGGTTTAAGTTCCACCTAGAAAAGTGAATGAGATTAATTTTTTAAAAAACAGAAAAATACTTCTTGAATTCTAATTTTAATTAGTTATATTTTTTCTAGCATTTATAATTAGTAAAAATAGTAAAACCAATTAATACAAACGTTTTATTATTTAACAATTTAAACAACAAAATTATGAAAAACAAGACTTTAATACTTGCAGGTATTTCATGTTTAATTGCAAACAAGGACAGTTTTGGTGCTAACGTTTCAAATAACGAACATGCTAATTTTGAAATAAGTCAGTTTAAGAATGAGAAATTGACTTTAAGTAATGAAAATTTCTCAGAAAACATAGAGAACTTTGTGGTAAATCTCTAGATGAGAGAAATGCAATTGCAGACCAAATTGTAAATAATTTCCCAGAATTCATGGATGAGCATTTTATTTTGTCTGAAAATCAAAAAAAATGTTTGGAAAAGTACTGGGTAACTAATAATGATTTGGAATTAAAAAAAGTTATTGCACAAAGTATAACTGAGGATTCTGGAAAATTATCAATTTTAGTCACAGGTGATTATGATGCCCCTGTGGGTAAGAAAAAATGAGAAATTGAAGGAGGATGGACTCAAACTGATGGCTGGTATATAAAAGGTTCTATAACATTTTAAATCATGGGGAGTGTTAACGCACTCCCTTTTTATAACTTTATATAGGAAAACAAATTTTTTATTAATTTTTTGTTTAAGTTTATTGACAAACATTAAAGTGTTTTCACAGAAAATTCTACCTGAAAATTATTTTATAGTAGATGTAGAAATTGAAAAAAAACTTATAAGATGTTATTTGATAACGGTTTTCAATTTACAACTTTGATAAATAAAAATGAATACTCACTTGATAAAAGAAAATTAGAAATTGGTGATGCGGATAGTGCTAAAAAATTTATTTCTAAGAGTTTAAAAAAGTTGAAGATTAAACTTAAAGAAGATGAAACAGAGTTTAAATTTTATCTGTTTTTCCTTGATACTCTTCCGAAAGAACTCCAAAAAATTGGAGTAGATGGTGTTTTAGGGAGGGATTTAATTTCATATTATGATTGGAAAATTGATTATGAAAAACAGACAGCTAGTATAATTAAGGATAAAAATTTACTTTTGACGGAAAATATGATAAAAATACCTTTTTACTCTTCCAAAAATATTGATTACTTAAAATTTAAGATTGATGACGAGATTCAAACAATTCAGATAGATTTTGGATGTGACTGTTTTCTCTATCTAAATGATAAGTTCGTCAAAAATTGTGAGACAGATTCCTTATATTTAACTAGAAAAATTACAAGTGTAGTAAAAAATAAAATCGATACCTTCAATTTAAAATTTAGAAGTTTAGTTTCTGACAGTTATCGGTTGGAAAATATTCCTATAAAATCAAATAAAAATGTAGTTAAAAGCCTAATTGGAACTAGATTTTTCAGTGTTTTTAATGAAGTTATTATGTCGTATAAAGATAGCGCTATATATTTTAAACCTTTTCGAGATGCTGTTGTTTGTTTACCTAAAGTAGAAGTATATGACAATAAAGTAAAGACTTTAGTTTTTTCTAAAAATAACGCTTCGATTTTCAGAATTGATGATGAGATCAATGAAAAAGAACTTAACTTTAATAACTGTATCAAGAATAGTATTTATTTAAAAAATTAATACAATATGAAAATAACAATATTGATTTTAGGTTTAGTTTTAACTAATATAACTTACTCCCAAAAATCTACCATCGAGAATATCAACGATGCGACAAGGAATATTTTGGATTTGTTTGGGAAGGGTAAGCCGTCTCAGAGTCAAGGGCAAACTCAGACTATAATTGATAATAGAACTTCTAAACTAGCCACTGAAAGTACTTCGAATAGTTCGGTTTTGATTTGTAAAGAGCTTTGTATCAATAACTACAACAAGTTAAACGCTAAAGTAGAGTTGAAAGATAAGAAATCTCTGAAAACTACTACTATCGCTATCATGGCTAAGGATAAGTCCTGTCAGTTTGATTTGCCTCAAGGTATTTATAGTTTGTATATCTATCTGAGTGATAAACTGATGAAGACCACAGATATGAAAATAGACGAGGAAACAGAACTAATCGAAATACCCGAATAAAAACTATAATCAAACTTTGTCATACCTTAAGTCAGAGCAGTTTGAAAATTCTTCAAGCGAATAGTGATTATTTTTTATCTTTGTATATGACTTTTTTTGTATTCAAAGATTTTTTCACCAGACCTAGTGGCAATGAAGAGCAATAAATGTAGCTTTTGCGGGAGTAAACCAGCACCGAATCTCATTATGCTCCAGGGACAAGACGCTATAATCTGTCAGAATTGTGTGCAAAGTTCTCATGATATGCTGCAGACCGTGGCTATAGGGGAAAGCAAATCCAATTCACCAAAAAGTCAAAACTTTATTTTAGACAAGACACCGAAGCAAATTCACGCTTATTTAGACGACTATATCATCGGTCAGCACCAAGCCAAGAAAACCATTTCTGTCGCAATATACAATCACTACAAAAGAATCGAGAGTTTTCATAATTCGACAAATTCCGAAGTAATTATCGAAAAATCAAATATCTTATTTGTGGGTAATACCGGTACCGGTAAAACGCTTATCGCCAAAACCATCGCCAAAATGCTCGATGTACCTTTTGCGATAGCAGACGCCACGACTTTTACGCAGAGTGGCTATGTCGGAGAAGATATCGAGAGTTGTGTGACGCGACTCCTCTTAAATTGTGATTATAACATCGAAAAAGCCGAAAAAGGCATAATTTTCATCGATGAAATTGATAAAATATCAAGAAAATCCGATAACCCTTCTATTACTAGAGATGTATCAGGTGAAGGCGTGCAGCAGAGTTTGCTTAAATTACTCGAAGGCTCAGATATCTTCGTACCACCGCAGGGCGGCAGAAAGCACCCGGAGCAGCCTTTTCTCAAAGTAAACACGGCAAATATCTTATTTATTTGTGCTGGTGCGTTTGAAGGAATAGAGCGCATCATCCTCAAGCGTTTTAACTCCTCAAAAGTAGGATTTAAACACAAGAGTGACCAAAAGAATATCACAAATCCATTGAATTATGTCAATGCTATAGACATTAAGAATTTTGGTTTAATTCCTGAGCTTTTGGGTCGTCTGCCGGTCATCGTCCACCTCAATCCACTCACAACCGAAGCTTTACGCTCTATTTTGCTCGAACCTAAGAATGCGATAATCAAACAATTTCGAGCGCTCTTCGACTTAGATGGTAAAAATCTAGAGATAGAAGAGGAAGTTTATGATTTCATCGTCGAAAAAGCCATGATTTATCAGCTAGGCGCGAGAGGGCTGCGCACGATTTGCGAGTCGATTTTCAACGAATCGATGTACGAGAGTCCTAGCCAAAAGACCAAAACAGTAAAAATCACTTTGGATATAGCGCAAAAGAGATTTTCTGAAAATTTCGAAGCGTAATTTATTTCGAACCGCTTTTAGATAAGGTAATCTGAGATTTCTGCGTGCCGAAATTCTGAACACCATAATACACATAAAACTTGTCGCGCTTTATTTTATATATCCCGCAGCCAATTTCTTGAGCTTTTAGGCTCAGCATGTTTTTCTTGTGTTTCGGAGAATTTTCCCATATTTTATAAAATATCAAAGCTAAAGAATCTAGATCTAATTCAGTTTTGGATTCATAGAGGGCAATATTCTCAGCGATAAATCCAAAATCATAACCCGAAAGCTTAGCGCGCATTCCCGGATTCTTTAGCGAAGCATCAGTAGGATGATAATGCGAAAAGAAATTTTCTTGACCCATTTGCGCGGCATACGCAGAGGCCATGTCTGTGAGATTTTTGTTTGGCGTTAATGCTTTTAACCCTTGAGAAGCCCTAAGTAAGTTAGTATGTGTTATGAGTGCATCGTCACTTGTTTTCGCTTGAGCGCTTAGGAACAATGGCAAACATACACTTAGAAAAAAAAACAGCCAATGAATCATCGTTTATCTATTTTCAAGTATAGATTTGAGCTTTTCAGCAATATCCTGAGGTATCAAAATAAAATTTATGTTGCCACCAACAAAATCAAGTTTTATATTCTTAGACTCTTGTCCTTGAATGCTGTAAGCGCTCATAGGAAAAGTGAAAAAATGAACGGGAAATTCATATTTTTTAATTATTTCTTTCAAATCTTTAGGATATTTACCTTTCATTTCCTCAAGTGTCATATGATATAAACGATCATCATTTAACTCAAAATATCCATTTTCGAAATGCATCCAAGTACTATCCATCCAAACTAATAAATCATACATCACCTTAAACTCTTCCATGTATTCAGAGCGCTCATAACAAACAAATTCTTCTATTTGTTTTGAATCATTAGGGTTCATATTTTTATCAAAATAAAAATAATTGTAGGAGGATTTCATCAGGCTACCTTTGATCGTTTCTGATTTGGATTTAATTCCTAAGGATTCGATATAATCAGGAATCATATAACGCTTACCAAGTTCAATAGGTTTAGCATTTACGATAACATGAGTTTTTTCATGCGTTGCTTCAAAAGACTCAAACATTCGATTTGGATTTGGTCTTCTCTGAGCGATACCATCGACTAAAAAGATTGAAAACACGAATGCAAAAAATACAGCAACATTAGATTTCATAGACGATAAACTTATTTATAAATTACAAGTTACAAAGGTACAAAAAGTTTAGTAAAATATGGATTATTTTTATCCTATTTGCGCTTTGACTTGAGCGATGAATACATCAAACAAAGCTTTTTGTTCGGACTCGACGATTTGACCATTTTGAAAATTTTCATTGAATTTAGGCAAACAAAAACTCCCAATAAGCTCTGCGCCATGTATCGGGAAACGCACTAAAGCAGCATCCATTACACCGCGACCACCTCTCGGACCCGGCGCAGTAGCACATAAAATTACTTTTTTCCCTTGTAGAAACTTTAACTCTTTTCTCGATAACCAATCAAATAAATTTTTAAATACAGCTGTATAAGTGCCATTATGTTCGCTAAGACCAATAAATACAACATCTGCTTGACTAAGCGCATCGTAGAATTCAGAAACTTTTTCAGGAATTCCATTTTCCTTTTCATAATCAATTCCATAAATTGGCAATTCAAAATCATTAAGGTCCAAAAGCAAGGAATCATTGGAAAATTGAGAAGTTACATAAGAGACAAAAGCTTTGTTAATAGAGTTTCTACTATTTGAGCCTGCAAAAGATAAGATTTTCATATAAAGAGGATTTATAAATATTTTTTGCAATGATACAAGGAAAATTTCAGATTAAACACTAAAAAACTAAAAAAACTCAATCAAACAAAATTTAATATAGCTAATTTTGTACCAATTCATGGATTACAGCAATATTCATCACATTACCAACACCTCAACGATTCAAGGCATAGCTACCCTTAGCGACATCGCCGTGCCCGATACTTGTTTAAATCTCGGCATTATCGCGCAAATCGTCGAAAAGACTAAGGTAGAACATATATTTATACTCACACAAAATCTTACAGAAGCCGAAGCACTATATCAAGATATCTATACTGCTAATATAAATCAAGCGCAAACACAAGTGCTTTATGCGAGCTACGAAATCAAAACAAAAGAGTGTTTGTTTAACCCAATTTTGCATAGTCTTAGAATACAAGGGGTCAAGAATTATCATAAAACTAAAAAAAACTTATGGGTCACCACGCCTTTGGCTATGATGGAATACCTAAATATAGACCAAGCTCAAAATGCTTTGGCTATAGATAACCAAACCGATGAACAGGTAATTTTGGATTTTTTACAGGACAATAATTTTGAATCAGTAGAATTAGTCACCAAATACAATCAATATGCTAGAAGGGGTTATATTTTAGATATTTTTAGCTTTGGATTTCATCAGCCTATTAGAATCGAATGGGATGACAATAAAATCGTATCGATGCGCTATTTTGACATAGAAGCGCAGACCTCAGATAATGAAGTAGCTTCCTATAATATTGTGAGCTCTTTTAGAAATTCAGAGCTAAATCAAAACAATACTATTTTGGATCAATTTTCCAATAGTCTTCTGATTCATTATTATACCAATGCTAAGTCTATAGAATTTGATTTCTCAAATTATGAAATCAAACTTGAAGATGAAAATCCTGCAATAGAGATACAAAGTTTAGAAAGATTTTTAGAAACGCTAAAAGAAAAAGAACAAAGAAAATTTGAAATAGATATGACTCAGCTCATTATTGAGCCAATACAACCTTTTAGAAGCAATTTTCAAACATTTCTTAACTTCATCAAAGACAAGATAAATCAGGATTTTGAAATCCATCTCTTTGCAGATGATAATGCTCAATTTGAACGATTGACCAACCTATGTTCGCATCTAAATAAATCTCTTTTTATTCATAAAATATCTCATGAGTTTCGTCATGGATTTATTTTGAATTCTTCAAAAGTCATATGGATGATGGCTCATGAGATTTTTCGACGCCAAAAAACCGTAAACCTCAGAACTCATATAAAAGATCCAAGCCAAACTGAATGGTTGAAAAAACTACAAGAATTAAAAATTGGCGATTATGTCACGCATATAGACCATGGGATAGGAAAATTTACTGGATTAGAAAAAATTACCGTTAATCAAAGCCAACAAGAAAGTATTCGTCTCAAATATCAAAATGGAGATCTGCTCTATATTCCGATAAGTTCTTTGTATAAAATCTCCAAACATATACCCAAAGAAGGACACGAGCCTAAATTGAGTAAATTAGGCTCTGATACCTGGAATAATCTCAAGAACCGAACCAAAAAGTACCTCAAAGATATTGCACAAGATTTAATTCAAGTTTATGCCAAGCGAATGCAATCTAAAGGTTTTGCGTTTTCAAAAGATAATGAATTAATGCAACTCTTGGAGGCCAACTTCGAATTCGATGAGACAGTAGATCAGTTTAAGGCCATTGAAGATGTAAAATCAGATATGGAAAAAGACATACCAATGGATAGACTGATATGTGGTGATGTAGGCTTCGGGAAGACAGAAATAGCGATACGAGCAGCGTTCAAAGCCGTTTGCGATAGCAAACAAGTCGTCGTCCTGGTCCCGACTACTTTGCTCGCGTTCCAACATTACCAAACCTTTAAACGCAGAATGCGAGATTTACCCTGTACAGTTGCATACCTCAATCGTTTCGTTTCGTCTAAAAATAAGAACCAACTTATCCAAGATTTAGCGCAAGGCAAGGTAGATATCGTCATCGCTACCCACGGAATCGTGTCAGATAAGATTAAATTTAAGGATTTAGGCTTGCTTATCATCGATGAAGAGCAGAAATTTGGGGTAGCAGTCAAAGAAAAACTCAAAAGCCTCAAACATAATATCGATACCCTTACCCTTACGGCGACTCCTATTCCTAGAACACTGCAGTTTTCATTGCTTGGCGCTAGAGATTATACGTTGCTTCAGACACCTCCGGTCAATCGACTGCCTATTTATACTGAGGTTATTAATGAAGATTTTATGAGGATTAGAGATATCATTCGGTTTGAGTTAAGTCGAAATGGGCAGGTCTTTTTCGTGCATAATCGAGTCAGGGATATAGAAATCCTCGCAGAAAACCTAAGAACCGTCTTGCCAGAAGCCAATATTGCGGTAGCTCATGCTCAGCTCAAGGCCAATGATTTGGAGCTGACCATTTTAGATTTCATCGAACACAAATATGACGTACTGCTTTCTACCAATATCATAGAATCGGGAATTGATATTCAAAACTGCAATACCATCATCATTCATCACGCCCATCAATTTGGATTAAGTGATTTGCATCAGCTCAGAGGCAGAGTAGGACGTAGTGACCAAAAGGCTTTCTGCTATCTCGTAGTACCTTCTTTTTCGGCACTTCCAGAAGACGCACGCTCGAGACTCAGAACCCTCGAACAAAACGCTCATCTCGGCAGTGGCTTTCAAATTTCCCTGAGAGACCTCGATATTCGTGGCGCAGGAAACCTTCTCGGAGCACAACAAAGCGGATTTATTCAAGATATGGGCTATGACACCTACCTCAAAATCCTCAACGAAGCCCTCACCGAAATGAAAAATGAAGAAGCTGATATGTCGGCCCATCAAGACATTAACTATGTCACGGATTGTGTTATAGAATCAGATTTGCCCTTGTATTTCGATACGACTTATATCGCCAATAGCAATTTGAGAATAGAGATGTATCAAAACCTAAACAGTGCCAAAAATGAAGAAGAATTAGCAAAAGTTATAGACAAAATCCAAGATATTTTTGGCAAAATCCCAAAAGCAGCGCAACCTCTTATCGATTCTTTTGCCCTAAAACTTCTCGCGAAAAGGCTCGGCATTACCAAAGTTATTTACAAAGAAAAGCAAGTCAAACTCTTTTTCCCTGAGCAAGATAATTCACAGTACTATCAGAGTCAGGCATTTGGACAGGTTTTGGAATATATACAGGATTCGACTCAGGGGTTTTCTTTGGTGCAGCGAGAAAATCTCGTGTATCTCCACCACAAACGCATAGACTCGATAAATAAACTCATCAAAATACTTGAAGAAATTTCGAGTCATTAGTTTTTAGCGGACTCGATAATATTTATCTAGCTTTTTTTCTGAAAAGGTAAATGCTCGGCTCGGCCTTTTTTGAATATATTTTGACCCATTTTTTGACCTTTTCTCAGGGACTTCTGTGTCTCGATATCTAAATGGATAAATTCCTGACATGCCTCACTACAGCAATTCTCATAAGTAGCTTTGCATTCCTCGCATTGAATAAAGAGTAAATGACAGGCTTCATTGACACAATTTGTATGGGTATCAGCCGGTTTTCCGCATTGATGACAGTTAGAGATGATATCATAAGTCACTTTTTCGCCGAGTCGCTCGTCAAACACAAAA
The DNA here is from genome assembly GCA_025455685.1 of Chitinophagales bacterium. Lineage (GTDB taxonomy): Bacteria > Bacteroidota > Bacteroidia > Chitinophagales > JADJOU01 > JALOMB01. The sequence goes on from JALOMB010000001.1 coordinate 108,434, forward strand.
TTCTTGCCAATAAACTTAGATTCGATTTCAGATTCTTTGCAATCGTTGGCGTATTTGATGATACCACCTTCTAGGTGATAGACTTCTTTGAACCCTTGATACTTCATATAGGCACTCGCTTTTTCACAGCGAATCCCTCCGGTACAATACATCAGAATGGTTTTATCTTCTTTGCCTTTGAGTTGTTCGACGACTTTAGGGAGTTGCTCTCGAAAAGTATCGACATCGGGTAAAATTGCCCCTTTGAAATGTCCTACTTCGCTTTCATAGTGATTTCTAAAATCCACTACTATAGTACCTTCCTTTTCGAGCTTTTCATTGAATTCTTTGGTAGAGAGACGAGGTGCGGTATTATCCACAGAAAAGTTAGGGTCATCGATGCCGTCGGCGACGATTTTTTCGCGAACCAAAATTTTTAATTTATAAAAGGACACGGTAGTTTCTTCAACGGCAAAGTTTAGACGAATTTTTTTGAAAATTGGAAATAAATCGAGATAGGTTTTGAAGATTTCTAAATGAGTTTCAGGACAAGCGAGCTGAGCATTGATGCCTTCTGAAGCAATATAAATACGCCCGACGACACCCATTGCATACCAAGCACGAAAGAGTTCGTCTCTGAATTGTTGAGGGTTTTCGATTCGATAGTAGCGATAAAAGGAAATGGTGCGATAAGCGATGCCTGAGTTTTGGATAGACTCTTTGAGAATTCGCTTATCTACTTTGTTTGACAGTTGCATGCTGAAAAATTTAAAAAAGATAAACTAACATACAAAGATAAGATTTTTTTTTGAAGTAGATGGCGTTTTGATTGGTCGTTTTGATTGGTCGTTTTGATTGGTCGTAAATTATCACAGGGCGTTTTCAAAACGCCCCTACGTAAAATATGGATTTAACTTCTAAATTTTAGGTTTCGATGCCAAAAACAAGAAGAACGAAAAACGATAATGCCAAAAATGACATCCCAAATCAATGTAAGGGCGTTTTGAAAACGCCCACTAAAATCGGCTATGCCAAAAATGACATCCCAAATCAATGTAAGGGCGTTTAGAAAACGCCCACTAAAATCGGTAATACCAAAAATGATATCCCAAATCAAAGTAAGGGCGTTTTGAAAACGCGTAAATGAAACCGTTTATATAACAGAATTTTGGAATTCTATTATAGCATTTTTTTTATTTTCAAATAGGTTTCCTTTCTTTTAAGATAAGGTTTTTTATGATTCATACTAAAATAAGAATCCTCATCGTTTTGAGCAAGCTCAGACTCTTCCCAATGATTATGTGCTTCAAATATCCAAACGGCTTCTTCATACTTATCAAGCATTACAGCTAAATCAAAGACTATAGACCAATGCTCAATTTGTCTAAAAGAATTTAAATAAGCAAAACCGCTTTCCAAACTCTCAAATCGTCTAAAATAGGGAAGTCCAATATGATTTATATGATTTAAAATAGTATTGAAGACTAAATCTATATTCTTAGGTGTAATCGTGTACCAATTAGCTTCTAAGAAATCATCTGACCATCCTTCCAAACCAATCGCAGGACCTCCTGAGATATATTCAGACCATAAAATTTCAGGATTTTCATAAAAGCTCATTAACCATTTTTTATAGGATAAGGACATGATATTGAGATATACTTCGAAACTAACCTCGTCTTGCCCACGATTATGACGATTGAGATAGAAGGAAATATAAGATTCAAAAAAAGCACCTTTTTTCCTAAAAAATCGTTTGGATTCTGAGTATATGAAACCTTCAGCAGTTAAAGGTGCTTTGAGATAGGCTTCTATCGCATGCGTTAAAAGATGATTAGTCATGGTAAGGTTTAAAAAGCAAAAATAAAATTATTAAAAATAAAAGCAAAAATATTATTTTTACAAAAATGAACTTATGAAACACTTTTGGATTACAATTTTCTTTTTAATATCATCTTACAGCTATAGCCAAGTCCAACTCAAGGTCAAG